>JBDKSR010000598.1:0-5444 GCA_039680545.1 Bryobacteraceae bacterium
ATCCATACACAGAGCGATTCCTGCCGAAGATACACAACCGCCACCGGCAACTGACTGAGTGGGACGAACAGGCAGTTGGCACGTATTACACAGACAACAATCTCAAGAACACAACGCTCGAAGCGTACTACTTCTACAAGAAGGAGACGGGTGACCGGCGCGCCCCGACGAATGCTCAGTACCAGCCGGACCGGCACATTCACACGGCAGGCGGCCGCGCTGTTCGCGACCTGGGTCGTGGATGGAGCCTGCGGAGCGAGTTCGCCCTCCAGTGGGGTGCCGAACATCCGAATGTCGAGATTCGTGGATGGGGTGGATACGGCTACGCACGGAAGTCGTTCAGTAGGGACCGTCAGTACGTCCAAGCGGGCTACTGGGGCATGTCCGGCGACGATCCCAAAACCACGGGCCGAGTGGAAGCATGGGACCCGCTCTTCTCCCGGTGGCCGAAGTGGAGTGAATTGTATATCTACAGCCAATCCCGTGAGGTGGGGGCGTCCTACTGGACAAACACATCCATGTGGCACGCCGAGTGGGGTTACTCTCCCTGGAAGCGAGTACAGAGTCGTGTGACATATTACTGGATGAAGTCATTTCATCCCTTCCAGGGCAGTAGTGCAACGTTCGGTTCAGGCAAGGTGCGCGGGAGTCTTCCCGAGGTTCGCGTCGACGTGGCGCTAAACAAGAATTGGAAGGGCCACGTCGTCTACGAGCACCTTGCGCCGGGTAGTTTCTACTCCACTCGGGCACACGCATACTTCCTGCGATTCGAGATGATCTACACAATCGGAGGAAAGTTCGCCGTGGGACACGATAACTGATTCAATCGATACGTTTTCAAGTCTGTGCCGGGCTCTGGCCGCGAGCCCGGCGCACTATCGGCTTACGGCGTCCCGGCTTCACCGGGGCCTCGTGTGTTGCCCAACGCGCGAGACGGTACGTGCGGTTGTAGTTGGCATTGATATTTGTCACGGCCACCCCCAAAGCGCCTCCGGCGTCGCACGTGTACGTCTCTTCAATCAACTGCTGACGGGCAATCTCCGAGTGCTCAACAGGGACGGCTTCCAGGTTCTCGTAGTGTTCGAGAGCCGGATCGAATGGGAAGCGAATTTCGTCCCAAAGCGTGATGTCTCCCGCTGGCTGGCCCGTCTCTCCCAGGCGGCTGCATTCGAGATACCGGAAATGGCCGATATTGTGGACCGGTGAGTAGCGCCGTGTGATCTCAATTGCCCAGTCACCCGGGCCCGGCAACGGCTCGCCTTTCTGGAACAGGGCGTCGAACCAGATCGCAGATCCGCTGTCGGCCTCGCGCCAAACGCCGAAGTAGCGCGTGAATCTGTCACGAAGCATGTAGCCGGACTCAGTATCAGCTTGAATTGCCAAACCGATCGCCGTGGCAAAACGCGCATGAGCGGAACGCTGCACGCGACGGTCGAAAAGTTCCCGAAGTTCCCGTCCCACGAGCGGTAAACAACTCGCGCCGCCCGTTACGTAAACTGCGTCGAGACGGTACCGGCCGGCAGCCTCTTTCCGACCCTCATTTCCAAGTCCGTGCGCTGCAAGCAAGTCTTCGATTGTGTGCAGAGTCTCCTGAATCAGCGGCCGGCAGGCATCGTAGAACGCCGCCACGGGAACCGAAACTTCTCCCGCTCCAGCCCGCGCGCTCTCCAGATCGACCGTAATCTTGCGGGTGTTGGGGTGAAGCGCCTCCTTCTTGACGCGGCACTCCTCGTGCAAACGGAAAATCTCGTCCTGCCGCAGTCCGTCGATCTTGGCGGCGTCCCAGCCGGCGGTCTGAAGCGCCAACTCTGCGAGGATCTCGTCGAAATCGTCGCCGCCCAGCGTCTCCAACCCTTCCGAGGCGAGGACCGAATGCGTCTGCTCATCGATCTCCACAAGGGAAGCATCGAAGGTTCCGCCCCCGAGGTCGTACACCAACACGCATCGCCGTTCCTTGTCCCTGCCCGTGAGCCGCTGCCTATGTCCGAATTCGATGCTGGCCGCGGACGGCTCGTTCAGAATCCCGATCACCGAAAAGCCGGATAGGCTGAAGGCTTCCGCCGTGAGAAACCTTTGGTTGCTGTTCGAATTGGCCGGCACTCCCAGCATGACCTCAAGCGGCTCGCTGCGATCCAGGTGCAGATTCGACCGCTCGATCAAGTCGTCGCGGAGCGCTGACGTTAAGCCCTGGAGCAACTGATGCATGTGGAAGCGCTGTGAGCCGATCTCAACCGGCGTGTCGAGACCCGCGTCGGAGAGCAAACGTTTGATGGATCGGACTACGATCCATCCTTCCTCGCCCTGTGACATCCACGCGTTCCAACCAAAGCGCAGTTCGGCTTCGCGCACGGCAATGAGCGGAGGAAACCAGTCTCGAACTTCGCCGTCAGGGCATTCAAAGGAAACTATAGGGAAATTGCCGCGATCGACGGCGGCCACAGCAACACGAGTTGTACCAAAGTCGATTCCCAGTCGCATCGTTCCACCCTCTCCTTAGACCGTGCGAGACCTTCAAAGTAACATAGACATAAGGAGTGGTTCGAGACCGGATGCAACAAGACAACTCGACGGCAGATAATCAGACTCACCGCCCTCTGGCGCTCATCACCGGAGCGTCGAGCGGCATTGGGGCGTGCTTTGCCAGGAAACTCGCCGCGCGCGGGTACGATCTGGCGCTGGTGGCGCGCCGCAAGGGCCGGTTGGATCAACTGGCCGCTGAACTGGAGCGCGGCCACGGAATCTCGGTCCAGGTTTTCCCCGCCGATCTGACCGATCCCGGCGAACTCCTTGCCGTCGAGCGGTGGATCGCAGCCGCCGAACGCCTCGATCTTCTCGTGAACAATGCTGGTTTCGGCACGCTTGGGCGTTTCTTTGAAACCGGCATCGAGGGGCAGGACCGTATGTACCGCCTGCACGTGATAGCTACGGCCCGGTTGACACACGCCGTGCTGCCGGGCCTGATGGTGCGCCGGCGAGGCGGCGTGATCAATGTCTCCTCAGTGGCGTCCTTCTGGCGCACCCCGGGCAATGTGAGCTACTGCTCGACGAAGGCCTGGGTCAGCGCCTTCACGGAGTCTCTTTATGTTGAACTGAAAGCCAGCGGCTCGCCGGTGCGCGTGCAGGCGCTCTGCCCGGGCTTCACATTTACCGAGTTCCATGACGTGATGGGCGTGAATCGCAAGCGAGTTCCCGGTGGTTTCTGGATGAAGGCCGGCGACGTAGTCGACGCGTCACTTCGCGGCTTTGATCACGATAAGTTGTTCGTCATTCCCGGCTGGCGGTACCGGCTCCTCGTGCTGCTTGCAAAGCTGCTGCCCCGGGCCCTGCGCCACGCTGGTGTGACGCGTTACGCGAAACACAGAGGTAAGAAACCCGGCGCCGCCCCGCAGGAGCATGCATGAACAGTGGAGTCCCTGTTGCGCTGACCATTGCCGGATCCGATCCGAGCGGCGGAGCCGGCATCCAGGCCGATCTCAAGACCTTCCACCAGTTCGGCGTCTACGGTGAAGCGGTGATTACGTTGATCACCGTACAGAACACTGTGCGGGTCGATCGCGTCGAGTGTCTCCCTCCGGACCTCGTTGCAGAGCAAATCCGCGCAGTTGTGGAGGACATCCGTCCAGGAGCCGCGAAGACCGGCGCCTTGGGAAACCGGGAGATTGTCGAGACCGTAGCCGCGGAAGCGGCAGGGTTTGATTTTCCCTTGGTTGTGGACCCGGTGATGATCAGCAAACACGGCGCGCCGCTTGTCGCCGAGGAGGCGCGCGATGCCCTTTTGCATCTGCTCGTGCCGCGGGCGTATCTCGTGACACCGAATCTCCATGAGGCGCAGGCTCTGACCGGGCTGGAGGTGAACGGCATCGCGGACATGCGCCGCGCAGCCGCGCGGCTATGCGAACTCGGCGCCCGTGCTGCGCTCGTCAAGGGTGGTCATCTGGCCGAAGGAGCGACTGACGTCCTGTTTGTTGATGGCAAGTGGCACGAATTTTCGGGAGTCCGTATCCCGACAGTTCACACTCACGGCACCGGATGCACGTACTCAGCGGCGATTACAGCTGGGCTCGCGCAGAAACTTTCGCTGGTTGATGCAGTCCTGAAGGCGAAGAGTTTCATTTCTGAAGCGATTCGTACCAATCCTGGCCTCGGAAGTGGGTCCGGCCCCGTGAATCACCATGCCAGAGTGGAAAGTTAGTTGCCCTTTGTCCCAATCAAAGAGGGCACGTCGAAGAAGGCAGGGAAGGCGCTGCGCAGGGATCGCGCGCGGTCCCAATGATCGAATTCGTCGAGACGTTCCTGACTGCTGGCGCGAATGTGCTCGGAAAGCAGTGACATCGCGCGCGTAGGATCGCGGTCAGCCACGGCGTCGAGAATCTGAGTGTGCGAATTGCAGATTTGATCGAGCTGCGCCGCATCGTGTCCGCTGCGATGGATCGAGAAGACGCGAATAAGAAGCCGCGTCTCGTTTACCACCTTGAGAATGCGGGCATTACCGCCAAGCCGAACGAGCAGCGAATGGTAGCCGAGGTCGTAAGCGACGAAGTGGCGCATCTCCTCGGTGTTGAGAGCGGTCCGGCCTGAGCGCTCAAGTTCGCGTTTGAGCAAGGTCATCTCGTTGATGATCTGGCTGAGGTTGGCTAAGTCTTCCGGCGAGATACGGGCTCGCGCGGCCTTTCCGACCTCGTAAACCTCCAGGGCTTCGCGCAGCTCGTAGAGTTCCACGATGTCGCGGCGCGTGAGCTGAACGACGACAGCTCCGCGATTCGGCGTCTGGGTTAGCCATCCTTCGGCAACAAGTTGGCCGATTGCCTCACGCACGGGGGTGCGGCTGCTGCCGAGTTCCCGGGCCAGCGCCAGTTCGGACAGTATTCCTCCCGACGACAGCTCACCGTTGGCGATTTTCTTCAAAATGTGCCGATAAGCATCCTCACGCCGCGAGCGGGCAGCGACATCGGACCCGGAAGCATTCTTTCCCATAGCTAGCCGTTGATCCAGTCCATAAACTTTTTGATTCTTTTGTCTACTTACTGTCGACAGTTAGAATACACAAGTGTATAATCCCCCTTTGATGGTATTCAAGCCTCAAGTTGAAAATGTTAAGAATATTAACACTTTTTACATAAGTTTACATGTATACGCATGCCGACATACTGAATACTGATGTTTGTATTAAGTAGTGTAATTGTCATTTTCTGAAGTGGGTGAGTTTCCGGTGGGCAGGCCTTGAGCGTTTCACCGGCTATCTCTAGTCAATGTGGTTGTGGAAGTGAGTATTTGGGGGTCGTGAATGAAGAGAAAGATATTTTGCACGCTGCTATTACTTTTCGTGTGCTTCACTGCGGCACACGCACAGGACGTTCGAGCCAGTATCACCGGAATCGTGTCCGATCCGTCGGGCGCACCGGTGGCCGGAGCGACTATCAATGTGACCAACCTGGCCACGAACG
>JBDKSR010000599.1:0-8668 GCA_039680545.1 Bryobacteraceae bacterium
CCCCGGACGCCTATGACGTGGCACGTCCCACGTTCGCGGAGGGCGGCCAACTGCTTCCGAAGGTGAAAGACCCGGTGCGCGGACGGCATCCTTCGGGCGGATGGCCGATGCAGTTCTGCTCCCTGCAGCGAGGGCGGGACTCGGTATACCTCGGGACGCGCGATGGCGAGGGTCAGGCAAAGAACTTCCATATCGAACCGGGCAAGCAGGTTTATGTGGTTCATTATCCCGAGGGAATCGGGCAGGCGGGAACGGGCTGGAACGATTGCTACCCGGTGGAGTTCGGCCCCTTCCAAGGGACCTGGGTGCAGGCGGCACATCATTACCGGGATTGGGCGTTGCAGCAGAAGTGGGCGACCGCCGGGAAACTCTCCGAGCGCCGCGTGCCGGCCAAGATCAAGGACGCCGCTTTCTGGGTGTGCGATAGCTGGATATGGAAAGAGGACCCGAAAGAGAAGCAGTCCGACATCACGGGCTGGGTTTGGAAGGAGAAGCCGAAGACGGACGCTCCGCAGGTTGATCCGCACGAATTGAACAAGCCGTTACTCGATGCGCTGCAGGAAATGGGCGTCCCGACCGCGATCCACTGGTACAACTGGCACGAGACACGATTCGACAACAACTACCCGCACTACCTTCCCGCCAAACCGGGATTTGCCGAGCGGGTGAAGGAGCTTACCGCGAAAGGCGTGCTCGTGATGCCGTACATCAACGGGTCGAGCGCCGATATGAACATCCCGGACTGGGAGAAGTTTGCGCCATCCGCGATTGTGGACGAAGCGGGCGGTTACCGGCACCACTTGTACTCCGAGGCGGCCGGGCGGTTACTTACGATGTGCCCCTCGCAGCAGTTCTGGCAGAGGACGATCGCGGGCGTGGTGGAGAGCCTAGTGAGCGAATACGGGGTCAACGCGGTCTACGTGGACCAGATTTCGGCGATGGAGCACGAGCTTTGCTTCAACAAAGAGCACGGGCACGCGCTCGGAGGCGGACACTATTGGGTCGATGGGCACCGTAACACGCTGCGCAAGATCAGGAACGTCGCTGAGCGCGCGGGGCGCGACATCACGATCACGAGCGAAGGCGCCGATGAGGTGTTCCTTGACCTGGTGGACGCCAACCTCACGTGGGCGCAACCGACGGACACGCAAATTCCCCTCATGCCGGTGGTTTACAGCGGGTACACGGTGTTTTTTGGCAGCCCCTGCGACTATCAGCAGAGCGACCAATTCTTCCGCTTCGCACAGGGGCAGGCGCTGATCGATGGACGTCAGAACGGGTGGATGAACCTGCGGCTGTTCGATCAGAAGCACGCCACCAAAGTGAGTTATCTGAAGGCGTGCGCGCGCACGCGGGTCGCGTACGGAAAGTACCTGACCTATGGGCAGCTTGTGGAACCGTTGGAGCCACTGGACCCGGTCCCGGCATTTACTGAGGAGGCGTTCGGGTGGTATAAGAAGCACCGCGGCACGGCTCCGCTGGCCGAGGGCCGCTTGTGGAAGGCAGAGGACGGGACGCTCGCGGCCTTCTTCGCGAATTATGGCGACCAACCCATCAAGTTCCGCTACCGCGTGGGCGGGAAAGAGCACACCGAGACGCTCGCCCCGGCTTCGGTGAAGGTGGTAGAAATCGGGAAGTAAGCCGGCAATCGATTTGAGTCAGTATGAGGTGGAAAAAGGGCGAGCTTTGCTTCCAGACGGCTCGTGGTTCGCTTGGTGTCAGAGAATCCTAGCCGACTTCTCGGGGGCAATCTACTCGGTCGACTCCAAAAGCGCGAGTCCAGCGTTATCGGCTACGGTTGGGGCTGCTAGCGGGCCGGGGTCCGCGTTTCGGTCTCCGGCCGACGCGCCAGATGTTGTGCCTTCCTAGCGTTCAAGCCGGAGTTGCTTCGCCCGGACATCCTCATGGTACGCCTCGCGTTCGTACTCTTCAGCGATCCGAAACAGCACAGCCGCGGTTCGGGGGCTTGCCGTCGCCATCGCATCGCCCCATGATCGGTACTGGGCCGCTAGGGCACGCTCCCGCACACCACCCGCAAATGGGTCTCTCGTAAACGCGCCACGCTTATTGAAAACGCCAGCCCAAAACCAATCCTCTAAGGTCATACTCGCAAGGTGCTCGATAAGCGCGCGCACACTCTCGTGCGGCCACAGCCCGTCAGCGCCTGCAGGTGCCCACGCGAGGACCTTACCAAGTTGTTCATCGCACCCATCACGGTGTTCTGGAAGCGCAGATCGAGCAGCTCTGGCCCATGCAAACAGCTCTTCCTCGTCGATACTGCCGTCGGGTCGGGTTCCTGGGATCGTGTGCCAAGAGCTGAGCAACTCATAGGCGTGGTGTGCGCGTGCTTCTTCTTCCGCTGTCGCTTTCTCTCGCGGTTGGCCGTTGGCAGGGCGGTAGATGCTTTTAATCATTCGCGCAAACAGGTCTGGCGCATTAGCGAGGTGTTCGTGCAATCGAAGATTGCGTTTATCGCGCACCAACGGAAGGTACGCCCATTCGTATTGCGCGATTCTTGCTATGTCAATGTCGTCTCGCGTGTCAAGGACACTGAGAATTTGGACAACGTGGTAACCAAGCGACTGTCCGACTTTGGCGCTTGAGTCTTGCAGTGCGTCCAATACGCGGTCAAGGGTTGCCGTCAGGATCGGGGTCGGCGTGTCTTTTGCGTGCATCCCTGCCTGCTCAAGCGCCTGTGCGACCTGTCCTGCTGCCAAGAGTTGATGTATAGCGAACGCGATGTCATCAGCTGTGGCACCGGCACCTAGAAGTACCCTGGAGCGCGACCAGTATTCAGCAGTAACGCCTTGTGCTTGGACACGTTCCCACGTGGAGTGCTCGCTCGGGGCGGCAAGCAACAACAAAGCTCGCGCCAGTGCACTCCGCTGCGGATGAGATGCAAGCGTCTCATCAACCCACGCGATCCCTCTGGTTCGGCATCGCTCAGAGGCGAAGCCCATCGCGCATGTCTGCATCCTGTCCTCTGGGCTTTCCAACAATGGAAGGAGTTCGTCATCGGTTACGCCCGCAGTCGCAGCTGCGATACCGACGAGGTATGGCTGCTTGACTTTCGAAGCGAACTCACGGATACGATCAACACCCCCGGCTGCAAAAATGTCCCGCAGTGCTTGTGTGCGCAGTCGCGTAGATATTTCCTCGTCTCTGTGATAGTCAAATCCTGAGGTGGCCAGCGTGGGATAGCTATCCTCGAAAAGCCACATGTGCCGACTGACAGGATCGGCCGGCGTCAGTAATGAGGTAATGGGATCGAAGAGTGCGACCTCGGCTTCCGGCAGCGCCCAATTCGCATCTGCATACTTACGATACTTATTCGTCTCTTCGCGCAAGGTATTCCAAACAAGCAGTCGACCATCCGTGTCATGCTCATCATGGGCAAAGGCCGTGAGTTGCTCCCGCAATCGCGCCCTCGCGTCCGGGGGTGCGGTGCTGACTTGTTGCAGCAGCGCAACAAGGCGCTGAGGGTCATTGTTGGTCGCGTCCAGAGCGAGTTTCATAACCGCATCTACTGCTCGCACGTGCTCACCAACAGTGACGGGTCGTGTTATGGGCTTGTGCCGCCAGCGTGGTTCGTAGTGCTGAAATCCCACATCATAGAGCTTGGGCCAAAGGTCCAAGAGCAAATCCCACGCCACGTCGGGGTCACGCTGCAACAGCAAACTGAGTGCAATAGTGCGTGCTTCGATGGTGGCTCCCGTTTGTGGCCGCCACGGCAGGAAGATCGCGCGCAGCACTTTCTTTGATCGTTTGTGATTGCGCGCGAAGCGTGCCAGTAGTAATACGACACGACCAAGGTGTTCAGGGTACCATGCAAGCAGTTCGAGCGCCCACCAGAGGCCGTTCGCATGGTCGCCGTCCATCGGCCCTATCGTCACAAACAGATTCTCCAGGCCGGGTGCGTCACTATCGAGGGCCAACTCCAGCATCGTGAGGAACGCGGCGGGTGCTGCCTCAGCGAGCAGCGGCAACACGGGTTCCAGCGAATACCACCGACGCCAGCTACCCTGCAACGTGTCGTGGACAATCCTGGCGGCAATGTCACTTCCCCGCTGTCCGCCGATAGTCGGGGTAAGAGCGATTTGGATGATAGTGTGTGCAAGGCCGCGTCGCAACCAAGGGGAGTGTGGGAAGTCCTTATCCTGCACGTTCGCGAGCCAGCGCTCTTCAGGTGCCAGATCGAGACTGGGATCGTCCAAGCCGAGGACGTTAGTAATAGCGGTATGCAGCCGCTCGATATCCTCGCGGGTCAGGTACGCATTAAGGAGGTGCCATACGTCGCGCGGAGCACGCACCGTCCAAACGGTGCCGGTTTGCTGGACCGGGGCATCAGCGACATGTGACCATCGCGCCATTGCGCCAACGACGACGTAATACTCTGCCGCTGCCAATCCAGCTAGAATCGCTTTATCCGAGTTGTGTTGCTCATCCCACGCGTTCGCAAGCAGTGCAGGGAGAAGTTCGCGCGCGTGCTCTGGCGCGGCCCACGATGGCGGTGTGGGCGCCGTGCTCAACCGCCGGTGTAGGATTGTGATACTCTCCCCAGATTCGCGGGCGAGCGCGTTGGCTTTGTCCTCATCCAGGCCTGCGGTCTTGAGAGCGCTGATCAGTTCTTCATGGCCAGGCCGAGAGAGCGTGATAGTGGGTTGCTGATCTGTTCTGGCAGGAAGAATAATACGGTGCCCTTGCCGGAGGGCGAGCCCAACGCTTGCAGTATCCGTTGCCAGCCAGCCGATCACGAGATGATTGGCCGTCGTGAGAAGCTCGCGCAACACTGTCGGGTCCTCCGACAATACGAAGCGTGATCGAACCTCAACTTGATCGTCGACCGAAAGCGAGGTGACGGAGGCCGCCACGAATGCGACGGCTTCTCGCGGCGAATCAGCGGCGATTCGAAGCGTGCCAGTCCCGTTCTTGAGCCATTCTGCGGCGGCCTGTGCGTCTGTCTTTCGACCGGCAAGCAATATGTCAGGTGTGAACGTGGGATTGGTGCCAAAGGAGTACTCAGCCCAGAAGTCTTCGATGCTCAAAACGCCGCTTGGATACTTGTTCAATACCCTCGCAAGCCATGCACCTACGGCCGGGGCCTGCTCAAGCCACTGCTCCAAATCATCTGCATCGTAGGCGCGGACGTCAGCCCATTCGGCGTTTGTCTTCTTTTCAGCGGCCCAGTCCTCTTTCTGATTCCAGCGCCGCGGCGTGAGAAAGACATACGTCGTTCTTGCCTTTTCCAGGTGTTGCGAATCGGCCGTACGCTTCTGGTAGTCATCATCAGCCTTGGTCTTGATGTCCGCCCGCTTGCTCAGTTCCCACCCCGACGAACCGTCGGGGACGTAGTCATTGCCGGTTGTGGTGAGCACGATACCGTCCCACCCGCCGGTTTGCACACTCTCCCCGCTCGGAAAGGCGACCTTCTGGGGAGAGTCAACGGTGGCGCGAACCAACCGGCGCACCAGTTCGGGAAGCCGGCTTTCAGCGTCCAGACTCCCGGCCCATGATTGCAGATCCTGCGCAGTGACCCATCGCATATGGACTACCTCGCGCCCTCATTGATGCTCAAGACTCTTGCAACTCACTAACATAGCGCAAAGCGATCAGGTACAAGCCGCCATATACTTGCTCCGGATCTGGCCGCATTGTACGCGCATGACAGCACTATTATGAGTCTGCAAGATTACTCCCCATAAGCGCCCTTCTGTCCGCCTAACGTACGGATCCTCGGCTACCCTGAAGCTGAAATGCCAAGGCCGATACGGTAACATCACACCGTGCCAATCACCGGCAACGGGGCCCGCAGACTGGGTTTCTTTAGGAACGACGGGGACCGGTCGATCAAGTTCCGCTAATGGGTGTATGCGAAGGAGCGCACCGAGACGCTCGCACCGGTTTCGGTGAAAGTGGTGGAAATCGGAAGGTAAGCCGACAATTAGTAGAGGTATCATCGCGGTTGAGGCATGGGCATCCGGGAAGTTATCATGACCTGACCACGTTCAAAGGGAGCGAAGTTGGAACATGGATCCTCACGCAATCCGCGCGAAATTCGGCATGGACTATGTAGCCAGCGAACGGACTTTCGTGATGGGAATTGACAGGCGCCTTGCGGCAAGCTTCGCAGAGCGGTTTCGGAACCGGCGCGTCCTTGAAACGTGTACAGGCGGTGGGTTCGCGACAATCGAATTGGCTCGTGTGGCCGCGCATGTGTTCACCGTCGAGATCAATCCGGCTCACCAGGCACAAGCCAAACAGAACGTGGCAACGGCAGGGTTGTCTCGCCGCGTGACCTTCGTGCTTGGGGACATCCTGCTTGATGACACGTGGGAAACGTTGTCAGGCATTGACGCAGCGTTTCTGGACCCGGATCGGGCTATCACGGGTCCCGATCATGTCCATCGCTTTCGGCGGTCGTCAACCCGGCCTCCCGCTGATATATTGCTCGATCGAGTTTTCCGCGCCACGCGGAATGTTGCCCTCGTACTGCCACCGACTCTGGACATCCGAGGATTGGATGGACTTCCGAGGAATGAGCGACAGAGACTCTACATGGACGGAAATCACGAACTGTACTGCCTCTACTTCGGTGACCTCGCAAGCTCCTCTGGTGAAACCGAATTCCGCGTCTGACGGCTGGTCCCGTTGTCGTCGGCTGTCTTCCGAACTCGGTGAAAGTAGTGTAAATCGAGAAGTAGGCCGGATCTCGACCGAGCTTTCACTGCAATGACCATTCACTAGGTCACGCTGCTACAACATAGGCACTTTGGCCATTGACACGACACGAGATGTGCGACAGAATTCTCGTCATGAAAATCACGCAGGTTACACGAAGGTCTCTTCTTGCGTGCACAGCCATTACAGCACTGCCAGCCGTTGCTCTTTCCGCTGTACGGGGAGACGAAGCAAAATACGTTGGCGGTACGCTTGCGGCAATTCCAGAGAATACCGAAGGCAAGCTGGATCTTACAGGCAGGGAAACCATGCGGTTTACCGCCAAGAAAGCCAGCGTTCAGATCGAATACAGAAAGATCAAATCAATCGAATACGGTCAAAAGGCAGGCCGCAGGGTAGGCGTCGCTCTGGCCGTCAGTCCCGTCGCTCTCTTTTCGAAGAAGCGCAAGCACTATGTGACACTCGCTTTCACCGATGATGCCGGGAAAGATCAGGGCGCGGTGTTTGAGATTGGCAAGGACTCAGTTCGTAACGTGCTTACCGTCCTTGAGACCCGCTCAGGCAAACAGGTTGAGTTTGAATCAGAAGAGGCGAAGAAAAACCTCAAGAGGTAGCGGCGATGCAGGTTCGTCAGGCGATTGCTCTGTTGTTATGCTCCATCCTTTTTGCGGAACTTGTCTTTGCCGCCGTGAGGGGTGAAGACGTGATGTACGTCGGGGGAACGGTCAAGGATCTTCCCGAGGCCACCGAAGGCCAACTTGATACTCAGAACGAGAACGCTCTCGTTTTTACCTCTGACAAGGGAAAGTTTGAAATCCCTTATCAAAACATCACGTCCCTTGAATACGGCCAGAAGGCAGGCCGTCGTGTCGGCGTGGCGGTGGTTATTACCGTTTGGGCGTTGTTCTCAAAGAAGCGGAAACACTTTCTGACGATCGGATATAACGATGCCGAGGGCAAGCCGCAGGGCGTAGTTCTGGAGCTTGCGAAAGGCCGCGCCAAGACGATGATTACGATCATCGAAGTCCGAAGTGGTAAGAAGGTGGAGTACGAATCAGAGGAAGCAAAGAAACACGTTCACGGTTAACCGCCATGCCCTGCCCGCAGATGCGGCTCACTGGACTCCGAGCGGTTGGCCGGCCAACTCGGACACAATCTCCGATCAGCGCATCGGCCATTTCCTACGCGCCCGGAAAAGCCCAGGGCGCTGCTGGACCAGCTCATCCGCGTAACACATCCGTTGCGGCAGTATTAGGGCCGCAATTGCCGGGCGAGCACGCCGCGGCGACTCAGAATGTCAGGGCCGCGACTACGCCGGCATGATCGGACGCGTGGGGGGCCTTCCAACCAAGGCGGTCCACAGACTGAATCGACAGCCCTTTCTCAAATATGAAATCGATTCGCTCAAATGGGCCGTTAGGATGCGCTGCCGGCGGGTCCTCCAGGTAGAGGGGCCAGGTAAAACCAGGAATTCCATGTTTCACCGCAGGCCAAGTATCAGTGAAGCCGGCGCCCAGCATAATCGCGACCGACTGCGTCCGCTCACGCGGCGTATGGGTGGCGTTTGAGTTGAAATCCCCCGCGATGACAACGCGGCCGAAGCCACCGAATAGCGCTGCGAGTTCCTGTGCTTGTGCTTCCTGCAACTGATCGATCTCGGGGTGGCCTCGAATCGGGCTTACCAGGTGCGTGCCGACCAAAGTAAAGGCGCTGTCATCGAGCGTCACGTCTACGGCAATCCAGCCGGATGGGGCTTGGATATCGCCAAAGTTGGTCGGGATGGTCAAGTTGTAAGTGAACTGATATGCCCGGACGTTGGATGTGTCGAGGCCATTGCGGGCCAGGATGACGTTACGATCCAGGAATCCGAGATAGATGCCATTGCTCATCGGCAGAGCGATTGCAGTAAGTGGTTGTATCGACACCACCGAATAGTCGGCGCCGAGTGCCGCGAGCGCGCCGCTCAGGAGCATTAGCTGATCCACGAACG
>JBDKSR010000600.1:0-1973 GCA_039680545.1 Bryobacteraceae bacterium
GTCGATGAATATGAGAACCTGCTGACGAGCAACCCCATCTGGCTCAGGCGAACGCAGGGGGTAGGACACGTACCACTCGACGATCTGCTTGATCTCGGTGTCACAGGTCCGATGCTGCGCGCCGCCGGACTGGACTGGGACATCAGGAAGCAGGAACCGTATTCAAGTTACGAGAAATTCGATTTCGACGTGCCCACACGCGAAGCAGGCGATGTGTACGCCCGCTATCAGGTTCGTGTCGAAGAGATGCGGCAGAGTGCCCGCATTGCAAGGCAAGCGATGGAGGGCATGCCTTCCGGACCATGGGTGGCCGACGCGCCGAAGGTGGTTCTCCCTGACCGGGAGAAGATGAAGACGCAGATGGAGGCCCTCATCTATCACTTCAAGATCGTCACCGAGGGCTTCAGTGTTCCCGCCGGTGAGGTCTATCAGACCATCGAGTCACCACGCGGCGAATTGGGGTACTACGTCGTGAGCGATGGCGGGACAAAGCCGTACCGGGTGCATATCCACGGCCCGAGTTTCGGCAACTTGCAGGCGACACCAAAGATGATCGAAGGGCGCCTCATCGCGGATGTGATCGCTGCGCTGGGCAGCATCGACTTCGTACTGGGAGACGTGGACCGATGACGTTTTCTCCGGAACTCGAAGCGAAATTCGAAAAACTGGTGAGGAGTTATCCTCCTGGGAACCAACGGTCGGCATTGATACCGATGCTGCTCTACGCCCAGGATGAAACCGGCTCGGTCACACCGGAACTGGTCGACGAAGTGTCCAGGCGGCTCGGCGTGACTCAGGTCGAAGTGGAAGCTGTCGTCACATACTACTCGATGCTCCGTAAGAAACGGATGGGACGCCACCACATCCAGATCTGCACGAACATCAGTTGCATGCTGGCTGGCGGCGCCGAGTTGTGGGACCACGCGTGCCACAAACTCGGAATCGGGAACAAGGAGGTGACTCCCGACGGGCAGTTCTCACTTGAAGAAGTGGAGTGTGTCGGCGCCTGCTCGTGGGCCCCGGCCGTACAAGTCAACTATGACTTCCATCACGATATGACGCCGGAGAAGCTCGACCAGCTCATAGAGAGCTTGCGGAAAGTGCACTGAAGAGCATGCTATACAACGAGCCCAGCCCTCTT
This sequence comes from Bryobacteraceae bacterium, assembly GCA_039680545.1. Taxonomy (GTDB): domain Bacteria; phylum Acidobacteriota; class Terriglobia; order Bryobacterales; family Bryobacteraceae; genus JAEHDI01. The sequence goes on from JBDKSR010000600.1 coordinate 1,142, forward strand.
GAAGTCAAGGTCCTGACCCGGCGCTTCGGCCTCGCGCACTCCGCCTCTCTCGAAACCTATCTGGCGACTGACGGCTATTCCGCTCTTCGTAAGGCCCTCGGGATGACACCGGAGCAGATCATCGAGGAAGTGAAACGCTCGACGCTCCGCGGGCGTGGTGGTGCAGGTTTTCCCGCAGGGATGAAGTGGAGTTTCGTTCCGCGTACCTCGCCAAAGCCCAAGTACATCGTGGCCAACGCCGACGAGAGCGAACCCGGCACCTGTAAGGACAGGCTGCTCATGGAGAACGATCCGCACCAACTCATCGAGGGCATACTGATCGCCGGGTTGGCAGTGGACGCTCACGCCGGTTACATCTACATTCGGGGCGAATACAGATACCTGATAGAGATCCTGGATCGTGCGATCGCCGAAGCCTACCAGCACGGTTACCTGGGCCGCAATATCCTCGGGAGCGGCTTCGACTTCGACCTTTATACCCACACGGGCGCCGGTGCATACGAATGCGGCGAGGAATCGGCTCTGCTCGAATCGCTCGAAGGGAAACGCGGCGTGCCCCGCATCCGGCCGCCGTTTCCCGCCGTCGCCGGTGCCTTCAAGTGCCCAACGGTCCTGAACAACGTGGAAACGCTCTCAGCCGTGCCGGCAATCATACGGGATGGTGGGGCAGCATTCGCCGCACTGGGCACGCCGAAGAATGGTGGAACGCGGCTGTTCAGCATTTCCGGACACGTCAACAAACCGGGCGTCTACGAATTGCCGATGGGATTCAGCCTCCTGCGAATGATCAATGAGGTCGCGGGTGGCATGCGTGAGGGACGCAAGCTGAAGG
>JBDKSR010000601.1:0-4047 GCA_039680545.1 Bryobacteraceae bacterium
GGTTGAGGTCGATGTCGCTATAGTGGCTTGCCATGAACCGGCAGAGGTCGCAAAGCGACAGGACGTGTTCGAGCAACCCGCCCAGGTACGCGTGATGAATCATCTTCGCGGCGGGAGCGCGGCGGTACAGCCGGCCGATCTCCGGATCGTCGAGCAACGCCTCGACAAGCCCCTTCAGATCCGGATTCGACATGCCGGAGACGATCCCTCGCAGTTCCGTCCACATCTCCTCCGGATCGCGGGACGAGACAGGGAAGAAGTCGGCTGGATCGACCTCCGCCTCATCCACCCGCACCAGCTTGTGAATCGTGAACTGAGGGCGGTTCTGATAGACGTTCAGGAGGCCTTTGGCGCGAATGAAGTCGTCGCGGTCGAACGTGTCGATCACTTCGGCTACGTTGTCCCACATTTTCGCGTCAATATCGCCGCTCCGGTCGCCTAACAGCAGAGACAGGTAAGGCTCACCCGTCTTCTTCTGACGGATTTCTTTGGAGTGAACCAGAAAGATGGCGGTCTCCACCTGGTTCGGCCGGAGATCGCGGACGTAAGGAGATTTCATTGAATGGCCGGAATTTACTTGGAAACGCTCTTGGGTCCCTCTCCGGTCGATGTCCCGGGAAGAGGAATAATGTGCATGAACTTCAAGCGCCTCGGTCTCACCGCGTTTGCGGCCACCTCGGATTTGGAGACGGTCTGCGGCTTAAGCTGTGCCGGGTCTTGCCAGCTCGTGTCCTTGCCTGCGGCGGCTCCCGAATCAACGTAGCCTTCGCGGATCTCCAGGAAAGCCTCTTGGCGAAGCCTGGTGAGGTAGGAGCGCATCGCGGGCTGGAACAGCGGCGCGTACAATTTCTCCATCGCTTCGCCTTCCACTTCCTCGAAAGCGGCGAGTCCAGCTTCATGCCGTGCATCCACGCGCAGGATGATAAAGCCGTTCGATACCCGGATGGGGTCCGTGATGTAGCCCTTTTCGTTGGCGAATGCCACCTTCGCGATCTCCGCGTTCAGATCGCTCCGCTTGAACGACCCCAACTGCCCCTGATTTTTCGATGAATCAGAATCGGAATTGTCGCGGGCCAGATCGCCGAAACGCTCTCCCTTCCGCGCTCTCGAAACGACGTCTTTAGCTTTCTTCTCGGCCGCCGCGAGTTCCGTCGCGCTCTTACCCTTGGTCGAGATCAGGATTTCGCTCAGGAATACTCGTTCCTCGCGGACGAATTCGTCCTTATGCTTGTCGTAGTAATCGCGCGCTTCCGCTCGGGGAATGATGATCTTGGAGCTGACTTCCTGGCCGATGACCCGGCGTGTCAGGAAGTTGTTCCGCATCTCGCCCTTAAAATCCTCAAACGGCATTCCCGCCTGCTGCCGGATCCAATCCTGGAATTTGTCCTGATCGGCGATCTTGTTTTGGGACTGAATCTTTGCGAGTTCCTTCGTTACCTCGCTTTCGACCTCGATATTGAGTTCTTTGCCCTTTTGGGCGAGCAGAAGCTCATCGATCCGGTCGCGAAGGACATTCTTCATCCGCTCTTGCCGCACTTTTTCGAGTTCAGGACCCTTGACGCCAGTTCGCGCCAGGTCGGCGTCGATTGCGCGCTCGGTGCGCGCGAGTTCGCTCGTCGTGATGATCTCGTTGTTCACTTTGGCAACGATCAACTCGGCGACACGGACGTCGGCCGCGAACGCCGGACAAATCAGCAGGAAGATTCCGAAACCTTGCCACGCAAACTTCATGTCCATATTATGAACCACCTACGCGGACAGATGCACGAGGCAGTCCTTGATCCGGGCGAGTACCCGGGCGGGGGCTGAATCGCCGTCCAGCGGCAGGCGCAGGATGCCGGCCGGCGTGAACTGAGCGCCCGCATTCTTCCTCACCACATCCGCGAGCCGCGCAGGGTCAACTCGTGACTCATGATGGAACCGCACGTTCAGCGCCGCGCCGCTGCGTTCAATCGACTCAATTCCGAGCTTTCTGGCCAGCGACTTGAGTAGTGAGAACTCCAGCAGGTTCTCGACCGCGTCCGGAGGTGGTCCGAAGCGGTCCTTCAATTCGGCCAGGATGGCATCCGCCTGCGCGCGCTCCGCGGCGTCGGCAATCTTCTTATAGACACGCAGCCGCTGGTGCTCCTCGCTGATGTACTCGGGCGGGATGCGTATGTCGAGCCCCAGGTTCAGGTTGGCGTGAACTTCCAACGGGACCTCTTCGCCCTTCAATTCGGCGACCGTCTCCGCCAGCAATTTCACGTACATGTCGTAGCCAACGGCATCGATATGGCCGTGTTGCTCGCCGCCGAGGAGATTTCCCGCGCCGCGCAGTTCGAGGTCGAGCGCCGCGATCTTGAATCCCGCTCCCAGTTCACTGAACTCTCTGAGCGCTGCCAGACGCTTGCGTGCGACATCGCTCAGTTCCGTGTCCGCTGGAACAAGCAGGTACGCGTAAGCCCTGCGGTTGGAACGGCCCACGCGTCCCCGCAGCTGGTACAACTCGGAAAGGCCGTACCGCTCGGCGTTCTCGATGAGGATGGTGTTGGCCAGCGGGATATCGAGGCCGTTTTCTATGATTGTCGTACACACGAACACGTCGAACTCATGCTGCATGAAGCCGAGCATGACCTTCTCGAGTTCGCTTTCATTCATCTGGCCGTGCCCCACGCCGATTCGGCAGGTGGGTACCAGTTGCTGAATCATCGCCGCCCGCGACCAGATGCTATCCACCCGGTTGTGAACGAAATAGACCTGGCCGCCGCGCCCCAACTCCTGCTCGACCGCCGTGCGAATCAGTTCTTCATTGAAGTGCGCCACCACGGTATGGATCGCCAGGCGATCCTTGGGGGCCGTCTCAATCACCGACATGTCCCGCAGTCCAACCAGCGACATGTGCATGGTGCGCGGAATCGGGGTAGCGCTCAACGTCAGCACATCGACGTTCTTTCGCATCTGCTTCAGGCGTTCTTTGTGGCTGACGCCGAAGCGCTGCTCCTCATCGACGATCAGCAGTCCGAGGTCCGAGAACTGCACGTCCTTTGAAAGAATCCGGTGTGTTCCGATGATGATGTCGACCTTCCCTGCCGCGAGGTCGCCCAGGATCGGCTTCCTTTCCTTTGGCGGCACGAAGCGGCTGAGCATTTCGACCCGCACCGGGAACGGCGCGAAACGCCTGCGAAACGTCTCGTAGTGCTGGAAGCAGAGGACCGTTGTCGGCGCCAGTACGGCCACCTGCCGCCCGTCGCCAAGCGCTTTGAAGGCGGACCGCATCGCGACTTCGGTCTTGCCGAATCCGACGTCGCCGCAGAGCAGGCGGTCCATCGGATGCTCGCTCTCCATGTCGCGCTTGATCTCGCGCATGGCGGCCAGTTGGTCGTCGGTTTCCGTGAACTCGAAGGCATCCTCGAATTCCCGCTGCCAGTTGCTGTCGGACGAAAAGGAAAAACCCTCGGCGAGCTTGCGTTCTGCGTAGAGCTTAAGCAACTCGTCGGCCATGTCCCGCATCTTGGCCTTGATGCGGCTCTTGGTGCGGCTCCATGTTGCTCCGCCCAGCCGGTCAAGCGGCGGCGGGGAATCGTCCGCTCCCCGCAACCTCTGGACGAGGTCCAGCCGGGTCAGTGGTACGTACAGCTTGCTGCCTCCCGCATACTCGAGAAGCATGAAGTCGCCGTTCTGCTCGCCCACCGCGACCTCTCGCAACCCAAGAAACTGTCCCACTCCGTGCTGTGTGTGGACGACGTAGTCGCCCGGTTTCAAGTCGGCCAGATCGAGCGAGAACGTGGCCCGGTTGATGCGGGCAGCCGGACGGGCTAGAAGGCCGGAACCCTCGAATAAGTCCTCGAAGCCGAAGAATCCGAGCGGTGGCTCGGCAAACACCGCGCCGCGCCGGATGCGCCCCTTGACGAGAAACGTGCTGGCGGACGGGCCCGCTACGTACGACCGTTCGGCCAGATACGCCGGAGTTCCCTCGGAGGGCTCGATTCCCAACTGAAAAGGCACCGAATACTCGTTCAGGATATCCGCCAGCCGCTCCAGTTCGCCCGTCGATGCGGCGAAGAACAC
>JBDKSR010000602.1:0-6017 GCA_039680545.1 Bryobacteraceae bacterium
AGAGTTCGACCATCTGGTAACCGATGGCCGAAAGCTGCTTCAATGTCCCTTCAAAATCCTGCGCGATCAACTTGCCCACCGGATACAGTTGGCAACCAATTGGCATTCCAAGCGGATTGGCCCAGAGATTCCCTGCCCCCTGCAACAGAGAACCGGCCACCGCCACCCCTATCGCACTCCCGCCAAGAAAATCTCTTCTCGAAATTGTCTGCATTCTCTTTTCCCTCTTCCGAACTTGTATCGAGCCGTCACATCGACTTAGGGTCCCATCCTTTCCGGTATTCGCGGGACAGATACTTATTCGCTTCCGGAATATTCGTAATCTTCATCGAATCAGCGTCGTATACGATCTTCCTGCCGGTTCGCAACGCCACGGCCCACAGGTTGACCGCCTCTGTTATCGGCCACGCATTCACGAAGCTGCCGGGCGACTGCGGGCCACCCTTACAAGCGGCGATCCATTGACTCATCCCAGGCGATACCTTGCCCGGCTCGCGCCTCCTGGCAGGCGGTGAGGCGATCTGGTACCCACTCATCCGCCTCTTCGGGATCAGGCGCGGGCTTTCCACGCGAAAACCAGCCAGGATTTTGCCCTTATCGCCCACAAACATCATTCCTTCGGGCTCGAATTCTACCTGGTCCTCCTCCAACACGTCAGGGAGGGGAGGTTGCATGCCGCCGTCATACCAGATCAGGTCGATGGGCCCTCTTTGCCCACGCGCCGGAAACTTGAATCGGGCGATGCTGGCGGTTGGGAAGGAGAAGTCGTTCTTAACTGTGCTCGACGTATTTCCCTTGAACACACATTGGTGGCTGAGCATCGGCTCCACACTAACCGGAGATCCAAGTTCCAGAGCGTTGAACACTGTCCAGAGGCTGTAGTGGCCCATGTCCGCCATGGTGCCGCCTCCGAAGTCATACCATCCGCGAAACACCATGTGCGTGTAGTTAGAGTGGTAGGGACGGTCCGCCTCGGGTCCCAGCCACAAATCCCAATCAAAACCGTCCGGAACCGGCGGCGTATCGGAGGGAAGGGTCGCGTACTGGGGCCACACGGTACGGTTGGTCCAGTTGTGGACTTCCCGAAGCGTACCTATCTCGCCGCCCTTGATCCACCCCATGACCTGTTCCATCGATCCGTTGGCATCCCAGGGCAGAAAGTATGTTGCCACACCCTGCTTCTTGCGCGCGGCGTCGATCACGCGCCGTGCCTCCTTCAGGCGGTTTGCGATGGGCTTATGCGTGATCACGTGCTTACCCTTCCGCATGGCAGCCAAGGCGATGACGCCATGCAGATGGTCAGGAGTCATGATCTTGACTGCGTTCAGGTCCTTTTCCTTGTCCAGCAGTTCACGGACGTCCGCGTAAGAGGAGCACCCCTTGAAGGTCCCGCCGGGCTGGCTTGCGCCGTAATAGGTCTCGACAATGTCTTTCGCGACATCCCTGCCCCCGGGAATCTCGCCCTCGCTGCCGGCGCCCCAGTTGGGTTTGCCAAGCGTCTTACGAATGCTGTTCAGAATCCCGTACGGCGACCAGTCCTTGTAGCCGACGGCGTATTTACTCGGATCGCAGACCGAAACGAGCTGGATGTCCGGGACCTGAAGCAAGGGGAGCAGTTCCCTCAAGCCCTGAGTCCCTACGCCGACATAAGCCAGCGTGATCTTGTCACTGGGAGCGACCACGCCGGGCCCTCCCAGCACATGCCTGGGGACAATCGTGAAAGCAGCGGTAGCAGCTGCACCGCCCAGAAAATTCCGACGGCTCTGATCCGATGTCATGCGTACTCCTTCGCACAGTTGCGTATCGAACAGGTGTTTTGCCTGCCTGGTTGGTGATTGATAGTAAGCGAGCTTCGCGCTCTTGAAGAGGTTCTTGCAGTTGCGCTTTGAGTTGTGCCAGCGCGCATAGACTGCTCGGGCGTAATTCCCTTCCGGATGACGATTATATCCTCGTCTTTCCGGATTTCAAACGGAACTGGCGAGGCCGCGCTTAGTCTTTCGTAAACACAACCACAGCGAGGGCATGGCGTTTCAGCGTCACCTGCAGGCCACCGGAAAGCGCCTTCACCGTGGGCTCACCGAGGCCGCCACTTTCGACCAGACGGTAGCCGGGTACGGCGAGTTCGGTAGCCGCCTCGTCCAAATGGCTTTGCGTCAAGACCACGGCCAGCCGATCACCGGACTGGAAGCTACGCGCTTCGATCTCGTTGTTACTGATTTCGAAGCCTTCGGTATCCCGGTACGTACCCTTCAGAATGAAATCGGCGTACTTCGCACGCACGACGTTGGCATTCGCAAGATAAGAGCGGTAATTCGGAGTGTCACGCAACGTGCCCCGGCAACGGTAGATTTCCACGTCGCTGCGCAGGCCGAGTAACAGCGCGTGGTTGACGCGACGCTCCACATCGGTGTCGTCCCGGATCTCGCGGTCCGACACGATCATCTCGGGGAACGTATAGCGGAACCACTCGACGAAGCCCGTCATCTCAGGCTTTACGCCATGCCGCCAATCGCTCGACGTTCCGGACGCACCTGTCACATTGTGCAGGAAGTCCGCGTATTGCGACGTCATGTCATTGAGCCACTCGGTCCCCAGCGCCAAATCGCTGCCGCGCGCCTTGATGTGCTCACGAATCTGACGCAACACATCTGCCTTGACGGTTTGAACAGTCGTAAACGGCACCGGGTGCCCGTGCGACGGATCGGTGCATGGATATTCCCAGTATCCGACCTGGTCGTAAAACACCGAATCCGCGCCGAGGCCGATCGCAAGATCCGCCCACTGCATCATCATGTCGCGCCACTTGGCCGATGACGGGCACGCCATCACGAACGATTTACGGCCAAACTGGCGCACTGCCGTGCCGTCCCCACTGAAGTGGTAGGCCTCGGTCAGTTCGTTCCCGCGCCAGTCTTTGATCGCGATGCTACCGCCGCCCTGCTTATAGAACGCAGACTCCTTGTCGATAAGGCGACCGTTGAAATAGAGATGTACCTTGCCGCCTTCGGCATGAATCTTCCGGATCGCTGCGGCCAGCGCCGCCCGGCCTCCCTGGCGTTCATCGGCAACGTAGTTGGGATACCCGGCGTCCATCCCGGCGTCGTGCCATCCGAAGGCGAGCAGCGTCCGTATCCCCCCTGCTACTCCATCCGCATATACACCCGGCATCTCACTGTATGGGTGCAGCACTTCTCCGTACTGGTGCTTGAGGATCACGCGCTGCCATCCGGCCATGTTTTCAACCCAGGCAGGCTTCGATACGGCCTTGAACCACGTGTTCGCCCAAGCCCGGTATTTCTTGGCCGCTACATGCCAATCCCCACCGTAAGGGGCGAGGACGTAACCATCGACAGCATACGTTTTCCCTGTGTTGAGGAACGGATACTTGGCGAAACCGGTCTCGATGTCTTCCCCCTGCAGACGGAAGAGGTGAATGGTGTGTTGGAACGCCGGGTCGTGACTGCCGAGGTAGAGTCCCTCATCCTTCCCTGCAAACGCAAAGCAGTTGGTTGCCGCGCCACCGCCGGGATAGAGTGTCGTCATCTTGATGCCGTGCTGGTCAGGCGCCATATATAAGGTGCGAGCACTTCGGATCCGGGCGCGAGGATCGCGGAAGCGCTCGCCGCCCATATTGCTCCAGATCAACTCCTGTCCTGGCTTAATGTTGCAAGCGCCGACCAGCGGGAACTCCAGTTCGGTGATTGTGATGCCCGGTTCGTGATTCTCGATACGTGCCGACCATCGCACTTCTTCGCCCACCAAGCGCGCCCGTAGCTCGAGTTTTACATCCAACGGCCCGCGGCGAGACTGGACCTTGCTGTATCGCAGGACGATAACCTCGCCCTCACGGGTAACGGCCGCCTGGCTGTCCTCAGACACAATCTCGTTCTCAAAGGAGTCGCCGCTACGGTAGAACATTCGCCACAAGGGTTTGCCCGAGGCGTAATTCTGCCCGCTGCGAAGGTTGGTCAGGGCGGTGAGGTTGCCCCGCTCGTCTACCGATAGGCGTGTTTGGTTGTTTTCCAGGGTTACCGCTCCCATCGGCAGGACGGCGAGAACCAGCAGGGTGACCAGCGAGGTTCGTTTCATCATGTCTCCCTTTGGCACCAAGGACTGACAATTATCTATTTTGGCTCACCTAAGCGGCAATCTCGTGCGCAATCTGATCCGGACACGATGGACGTTGTTGTCTGGCTTGATAGGACGGTTGACGCCGCCCGGACTGCTCAATAACCGCCTCGTCAGTCGACCGCCGCGATCGTAACGCGAGTCCGAGAACATCAGCCAGATCGTGCTTCGTCAGTAGCTGCGCGATCAGGCTGCCAACCGTCAACACGATATAAAACGCCCGGTGAAACGAAGCAGCCAATGCGTTCGCCTCACCGGGCATGGATTAAACAGCTATAGACGCATCGGCGATAAAGATCGGGTAATCCAGCAGTGGCAGGTCTGGGAAACGCCAGTAACCGCCCTTCTGCTCCGCCTGTTCGGGCTTATGAACCTTTCCGCTTAGGGGATCGATCAAGACCGGGGTCGTCATTTGTGCCTTCTTTCCGAGCCACACATGTACAGCAACCCTGGATGGAACATACGGCGCACGCAAATCCGCAGCTCTCCAGAAAGCGACCAACGGCGCTCCCTTACGAATGAAGGTCGCCGATTGCACATCAAGCTCGGCACCTGCTTTGCTACTTGGGTTCACCATTGCGAGCAGATCGTCCGCCTGTCTGGACTCGGAATCCAGCAGAGCGCACAGCGTTTGGTATGCGTAATAGGCGGGCTTAGGCGTGTAGTCTTCCCGAAGTAGACCCATGTTCTGCGTCTTCCCACTCGGCCCACCTGACCAGATGTAGTTCACAAGATCCACAGTGTGAAAAACGGAGGTCAGTTCGACCCCGGCCTGAAGATCGATCACCACTCGCCGCACAGTCCATTTGGCCTGTGCTGCTTCGGTGCCATCGAGATCCAGATTACCCGTCCCCCCTTTCACGGACGCCGCGCCATTTTCGCCCTGCCAGAGGCCAATACCCGCCTTGTAGAAAGAAAGAAGCGCCCGTAGGGCCCGCACTTCGGATGAGTAGTTGGACTCCGGTATGGCTCGGTAGGGGTGATAAGACAACTTGTCAATATAGTTCGCTAGCCCAGCGTCCAGCGCACGCTTTACATAGTCGATTTGATTTCCAAGACCGGCCAAGCCAATGCCAATGATCACGGCCTTCGGCACTCGTTTGCGAATTTCCGGCGCGGTGATCTTGACGAGTTCCGCGTAGCCCACGGGATCAGGATCGTAGGGACGCCAGAATCCCTTTCCGTTCGGCTCGTTCCAGATCTCGTAATGCCTGACCCGGCCGCGGAAGTGGTCGGCGATCCTCCCGGTGTAGGCAACCCACGCCGCGCGCGCCTCCGGTGAGTTGAACGGGACGTATCCTACCGCCGTCATATGTGGTGCACCCGGCGTGTACAGTGTGTTGCCATAGCCCAGGTTGAACCACGGCTGAACACCTATCTTCAGCAACGAATCAACGACTTCATCCAGCCAGCCAAAGTCGTACACGCCCTTCGTGCGTTCGGTGCGAGCCCACCCCGTCTGCAGGCGGGCCCACTTCACCCCCAGCTTTGCTACGTGTGGGTAAGCCCGCTTCGGGTCGAACATATTTCGGTCCAGCGTTTCGAAACCGAGGGAAAGAGGGGACGCCGTGATGGACGTCCCTGGCCGGGGCGTGATGCGCCCGATGGAGCTAGAAGGAATTGCATCTCCGGACAGCCGCGACTGCAGTGCCAGTCCAGCCATCCCGAGTTGGATCATGTTTCGTCTGTTCATGCGGCTCACCAGGTCATGCGCAACCCTAGCTGTACTTGGCGCCCGAAGTTAATCTGCGAACTCACGATGCCGAACGACGAACTACCATACGTCATGCCAGGGTCACCAAGCTCGGCGCGGTTGAACAGGTTGAAGGCCTCCGCCCGGAACTGAAGTTTGAGTCGCTCCACAAGGAAGGTATCCTTGAACACAGAGA
>JBDKSR010000603.1:0-6652 GCA_039680545.1 Bryobacteraceae bacterium
GTGAGCTTGCTGAACGTGTCGATGCCCGAGGCAATCAACACAATCGCCTTGCGGCCTTCGATCGCGGACATTCGCTGGGCGGTGTCAGTGACGGCGTCGTAAAGGTTCGACTCCGAATAGGCGGCGATTCGCAGCCTCTGCATCGCTTCCTGCGCCTGGCGCTTATCGGTCGAGAAGTCCGACAAGATTTCCGGGCGCATGTCGTAAGCGACGATGGCTACGTAGTCCTCCTTCTTCAGCGTTTCGAGGAACCCGTAGGCGGCGCTCAGGGTTTGATACCAGGTTTCGGTCCAGTACGACTGGAACAGGTTACTGAATTCGATGACCATGCAGACGGTCATCGGAGCCTCGCTAATCTCGAAGGATTCGATCTTCTGAGGAACATTGTCTTCGAGGATCCGGAAGTTACCCCTGGGGATGCCGGGGAGGAACCGGCCCCTGTTGTCCACGACTGCGACCTCGAGGTTGATCGTGAGCACGTCACTTCGGAAAGTCGGCAAGCTGTCCGGAACCTGCTTGTCTTTAGGAGCGAAGACCGAAGGGATCTTCTTCTGCTCGGTTTCGGCCTCTTTCTTGCGAGGTTTCGCAACCGTTTCGGAAGTCTGACTCTTCGGACCCTCTTGCGCTACCAGGGTTGCCAAACAGACCACCAATAGCGTAGCGATACGTAAAGACGTTCGTTTCATGGTGTTGGACCCGCTCCGCTTCCACTATAACAGACGGGTTTCCGGACAGGGCTTTCGAGTTAGGTTAGTTGACCCAGGGGCCGCGCTTTGAATCGTGGTCGCGGAGGTAGACGTTGAACTTCTTTCGCGCACGATTCCTCTTCCACTGCCCGTACCAACCACCGGAAGAAGTGGTGATCACGAGCCGGTGCTTTCGCCGCTTGAGGAACAGGAGGCCGAAAATCATGCCGCCGAGGTGCGCCACGTGGCTGATGCCGCCACCGCTTGCCCCCATCGAACTCATGAAGGCGATGGCGCCCATGATCATCACGAAGTACTTCGCTTTGATCGGGAAAAGGAAGCTCATCAGCACGATCCGGTCGGGATAGAGCACTCCGAAGGCGAGCAGGAGCCCGTAGATCGCGCCGGAAGCGCCGATCGTGCGGGCGTCTGGGTTTCCAAACAGCAGATTGGCGCCCACTGCTGTCACGCCCGCGCCGACTCCGCACAGGAAATAGTATTCGAGAAACCGCCTAGTGCCCCAATCGCGTTCGAGATCCGCTCCGAACATCCACAGCGCCAGCATGTTGAACAAGATATGCGCGAATCCGAAGGGATCGTGCAGGAACATGTATGTGAACAACTGCCAGAGAGCGGGAACCGTGACGACAGCCCGCGGCCAAAGGCTCAGCGGGCCCAGGAAAGACTCTACGCCCGCGTGCACGGAGAAGAAAGACACCACGAACAGCGCGGTGTTCACAATAAGGAGCCACTTCACACCGGGTGGAAGGCCAGGCAGAGAGAAAGAGCGTGATGTACCGTATCGGGCGGTGTAAGGCATGAGGGCGGCTGCCTACTTATTATGAAAGAATAGCAGAAGCAGAAAGCTGGCTGAAAATGTTACGCCGGCGACCACGTCTGGCGCATCCTCCGGGGATTTGGGAGCGATTGCGCGATCGCTTTCAGGGCCGTGATCAGTTCCTCACGAGCGGGCCCGGCGATCTGCCTCTGCTCCTCATCAACTACCCGCGGGGCATGTCCGACGCGGCGCGGGAAATCGAACTCGCGTACACGCATACCTTCGAAGCACTCCGTCCCGAGACGCGCGAGCCCTATGCGGAGATCGTCCGCGCACTGCCGGCACTGGTCGTTGTGCTGGTGCGCCGGAAGAATCCCTGCGGGTGCCTGGGACATCATCATCCGCAGGGTACGGAATCCAGGCTCTCCCAGCGTCTTGCATCGGAACTGGGCCACCCTGTCGGCGAGATTGACATTGCCTACGAGGGGATTCGGGAGTGGCGTCCGCAGCCCATCTCTTCGATGGCGTTGGGAGAACTCGGAGGACCGGTCGAAGCCATGCATACACGGGCCGCGACGCTTGCCGTCCTTTTGCATGAACTGGAACACCTGGCGCGACCGGACGGCAGGGAGTCGGAGATACGCCGCCGCAGCAATGCGTTCTATACAGCAGTGATGGAGGAATTGGCCGCGGGGGAGATGGGCGTCGACTACGGCATGACCTCGCCGCCACCGCCACGGGCGTAGCGTCTTAGGCGGTAACGGAGCACTTCGATCAGAACCGCCACGGCGAGCCATACCTGCCAGTGGGAGAGCGGACCGGGAGGAATTGCGAACGGGCCGATCCAGTTGAGGTCCGACGCAAGGCACCAAACTGCGAACAACAGGGCGGCCGCGGACGTAGACGCCATCCCATTTCGAATGGTTCGCAACCAACGCCGCCGCTTTCTGAAAATGTCCGAGTTGCGTCCGGATCCCAGCCGGATACGCACGCGAACCACCATCGCAGTCGCTCCTCTATCCACTCTAACAGCAATTGTATTAGAGTGTGATTTGGCGTGAAAAACACTATATCGGGAAAGGTGGACTTGTATGCGGAAACTGAAAGCAGCAGTGATCGGAGCGGGATTTATGGGCCGGGTGCACACCGAAAGCATCCGCCGTCAGGGGAACGTCGAACTCGTGGCGGTCGCCGCCATCTCGGAGGAAGAAGCTTCCGCCTTCGGTAAGGCGATGGGTATCGAGAGGACGACCGGCGACTACCGGACCGTTCTGGCGGATCCGCAAATCGACGCGGTCCACATCTGTACCCCGAACGCGTTGCACCGCCCGATCGCGAAGGCGGCGATCGAAGCAGGTAAGAATGTCGTTTGCGAGAAGCCGCTCACGCTGGACGTCGCGGAAGCCAAGGAGCTCGTGAAGCTCGCGAAGGAGAAAAACCTCGCCAACTGCGTGAATCACAACCTGCGCTTTTACCCGGCGGTGCAGCAGATTCGCGCCATGGTCGCCGCCGGCGAACTGGGCGACATCCTGCATGTGCAGGGCACGTATTCGCAGGACTGGCTGCTCTACGACACCGATTTCAACTGGCGGATTGAGTCCAAGGACAATGGACGCCTGCGCGCCATGGGCGATATCGGTTCGCACTGGATGGATATGATCCAGCACGTGACGGGCATGAAGATCACGGAACTGAGCGCCGACCTGCAGACCTTCCACAAGACCCGCAAGAAGCCCAAGGCCGCGATCCAGACCTTCGCCGGCAAGACGTTGCGGCCGGAAGACTATCAGGAAGTGCCGATCGAGACGGAAGACTACGCTTCGGTGATGCTGCATCTCGGTGACCGCGCGCGCGGCTCGTTCACGGTGAGCCAGGTGGCGGCCGGGTCGAAGAACCGGCTTCAGATCGAGGTTTTCGGGACCAAGGCCGGTGCGATGTGGAACCAGGAGAAGCCGGATGAGCTGTGGATCGGCTATCGCAACACGCCGAACCAAATTCTCATGAAGGACCCGTCGCTGTTGTGCCCGCAGGCCGCGGCGTTTGCCGACCTCCCGGGCGGCCACAGCGAGGGTTACGACGACACGCAGAAGCAGATTCACCGGCGGTTCTACCGCAGGGTCGCCGATCCGGCAGCGACGATCGAGTATCCGACGTTCGAAGATGGGTTGTGGGGAATGATGCTGCTTGAGAAGGTGCTCGAGAGCAACGAGAAGCGGGGTTGGGTGAAGACCCTCTAAATTACTTCCGAGTGATGTGATGCGGGGGTTGGCTCTGCGGCCAGCCCCCGTTCTGTAGTTAGCTTTCCTTTGGCTTCGGTGCTTCGCCTTCCGTCCGAACCAGTTCCCATCTTCCGCGGCCGCACATATTCTTGCATTCCGGGAAGTCCTGGCCCTCGGTGAATCGTTCAGGCTTCTTGCAAACACTGCACCAGTAAATGCCTGTGGCCGGTATCTTCGTTCCTGCTTTATAAGTCACGATCAGAGTCCACCTTTCATGCCCGATTCCGTGTCACCACATCGGCCAGTTGATCCGGCCGGTCCACGAGAAAATCGGGAGGGTCATCATTGAGTGTTTCAGGCTGAAAGCCGTAGGTAACACCGCATACCTTTACGCCTGCGTTGCGGGCCGTCTTCACGTCCACACTGCTGTCGCCAACGAACATGGTTCGTTCCTTGGGAACACCGGCCTCGGCGATCAGCGCTTCCACTCCCACCGGGTCCGGTTTCTTCTGCTCGAAGCTGTTGCCGCCGTAAACCCGGAAAAAATGGTCCGCCACGCCGAGACCCTTGAGGATCTCTATGCTGATCCGGACAGGCTTGTTCGTGAGGACCGCCATTTTCACGCCGTTCGCCTGGAACTGGTCGAGGCATTCCTTCATGCCCTCGTAGAGCGTTGTGTGGTCGAGCAGGTGCCCGCGATAGTACTCGAGAAAATACTCCAGCGCCTTCTTTATTTCTTCGTCGCTGAACTCCGGACCGAGGGCCTTGCGGATCAACGTGGGCGCGCCGTTGCCGACGTAAGAGTTGACTTGTTCGAGGTCAAGCGGAGGCAGACCCAGGTTGGCTCGCGTCGCGTTTACCGCTTGCGCGAGGTCCATTTTCGAATCGATGAGGGTACCGTCAAGGTCGAAAATCAAAAGGTCCATCAGAGAGGATGCGTGGCTCAGCGCCTACTTCCATGCTAGCATCCGGGCGGGGAAGTCAGAACGTACCCTCATCGAGCTTGCGATGATCCTTACCTGTAGCCTTGGACCAGGCTTTTCGGGTGCGCTCGCAACTATCCTCGACGGCTTCTCTCACTTCACGCGGCGCAAGCGAGGCGCAGAACTCCGCGGCGTCCACGAAATACGGGGCGAGCCTCGACTCCACAACTGCGCGCGGCGGGCGATTTGGCGCGAACGCCATGATTGCCATCAGGATCGCGATGGCGGCTACGAGCGCCCGCACGAAACCGAAGGCGGCGCCCAGCAAACGGTCGAGCCACGAAAGCCCCGTCCATTTCAGCAATAGGGCCAGCACCTTTCCGGCAATTGCCCCGAGCACCAGAAAGGTCAGGAAGATTAGGACGAAGCCCAGGAAATTGGCGATCCCCTTGTGACTGACGTAGGGCAGGAAGAACGATCCTGCCGATCCGTGGAACCACAGGCCACAGAGCACACCGAGTACAGCGGCGGCGAATCCGATTCCTACCCTTGCAAAACCGCCGATCAGGCCCCCGATGACCGAGAGGCACAGAATCAGCGCAAGTACGATGTCGAGCCAGTTCACAAATTGCGCCCTGTTAACGCACGATAGGCTTCCTGGTACTTCTCACTGGTCCGCTGCGCTACCTCCGGCGGAAGAACCGGGGCTGGCGGCTGCTTATTCCAGTGGATCGACTCCAAGTAGTCACGAACGTACTGCTTATCGTAGGACGGCTGAGCGCCTCCTGGCCGGTAAGTCTCTTGCGGCCAGAACCGGGAGGAATCGGGAGTCAGAATCTCGTCGGCGAGCACGAGCACGCCGTCCACGAAGCCGAATTCGAACTTGGTGTCGGCGATGACGATACCGCGGGTCTCGGCGTATTGGGCGGCCTTGGAATAGATGGCAAGCGTCAGACGGCGCAGGTCAGCCGCCAACTTCGCGCCCGCGACTTCCGATACGCGCTCGAAGGAAATGTTCTCGTCGTGGCCGGCTTGAGCTTTCGTCGATGGCGTGAAAATCGGCTCGGGAAGCTTGCTGCTTTCGACCAATCCGGCCGGGAGCGAAATACCGCACACCGTGCCGCTTCGCTTGTATTCCTTCCAGCCCGAACCCGATAAGTAGCCGCGGGCAACGCACTCGACGTCAACCATCTTTGCCCGTTTCACAAGCATAGAGCGCCCCTCGAGCTGGTCACGGAAGGCTCGCAGCGGCTGAGGGTACTCGTCCACGTTCGCCGTGATGAAGTGGGTCGGCGCGACGTCGCTGATGAAGTCGAACCAGAACACCGAAAGTTGCGTCAGGACGCGCCCCTTGCTGGGGATTCCCGTGGGCAGAATGTAATCGAACGCGGAGATCCGGTCCGTGGCGACGATCAGCAGTTTGCCGTCCACGGCATAGACGTCGCGGACCTTGCCGCGCGCCACCAGTTCCACGCCGGGTAGTTGGGTTTCGAGGATGATTTTGTCTGTCACGTCAGGTTCCGTCCGAAAACGTTAGCTCCGACTCATTATACTGGGTAGTCTGCGTGAAACTCTCGATACTGATTCCGGTATATAACGAACGCACTGTCGTCGAGCGCAGCCTCGCCCAGGTACTCGCGGCCCCGCTCCCTGAGTCGATGGAGCGGGAACTGATTATTGTAGACGACTGTTCCTCGGATGGGACGCCGGCAATCCTGGAGCGCCTGGCGGCGTCGGAGCCCCGGATTCACCTGACCAGGCACACGGTCAACCAGGGCAAGGGAGCGGCCATCCGGACCGCTGTCCGGCTGGCCACGGGTGATTTCTGCCTGGTTCAGGACGCCGACCTCGAATACGATCCCAGCGAATATCCGCGACTTTTGCAGCCGCTGCTCGAAGGGCACGCCGACGCGGTCTTCGGCTCCCGTTATCTCGCGGGCCAGCAGACGCGAGTGCTTCCGTTCAGGCATTCGTTGATTAACAAGGGACTGACGCTCGTCTCGAATCTTTTCTGCAATCTCAACCTGACCGACATGGAGACCTGTT
>JBDKSR010000604.1:0-9675 GCA_039680545.1 Bryobacteraceae bacterium
ACGGTCTCCACCTTCCTGATTGTCCGCGACTGGATGCGGCGCAGCCTCGGGAAGAAGGCCGGCCAGCGCATTGTAGCTGTCACCTCCGAGGGACGCGGCGAACTGGCTGTAATGGCCGAGCGCGAAAATTACAAAACGTTCTGCATCCCGGACAATGTCGGCGGACGTTTCAGCGTCCTGTCTCCCGTGGGACTGGTCCCCGCCGCTCTGATCGGTGTCGACATACGGAAGCTGCTGAAGGGCGCGGCTGCCATGACGGACGCCTGCTGGGAGCCCAGCCTGGAAGAGAACACGGCTCTGCGCGCCGCTTTGTTCCACTACCTGATCTGGACGCAAAAGAACAAGCCGATTCAGGTGGCGTTTCCCTACTCCAACCGCCTCTGGGGCGCGGCGTTCTGGTTCCGGCAGCTTTGGGCGGAGTCTCTCGGGAAAGCCAAGACGCGTGACGGAAAGGCGATCAACTGCGGCCAGACGCCGGTGGCCGCGCTCGGCACCACGGACCAACATTCACAGGTCCAGCTTTACATGGAAGGCCCAAATGACAAGATGTTCACATTCTGGGCCGTGAAGGATTTCGGAAATAAGGGGCTGATCCCGCAAGAACAGCTGGAGTTGGAATCGTTCGACTATCTCGCCGGCCGGTCACTTGCCGACCTGATCGCCGCCGAGCGGGTCTCGACTGCTGCCGCACTAACCGAGGCAGGCCGTCCGAACTGCACCTTCACGCTCGACCGCACGGATGAGGTTCACCTGGGGGCTTTTCTGCAAATGCTGGAGTTCGAAACGGCCTTCCTAGGAGAGCTGCTGAATATCGACGCATTCACCCAGGAGGGTGTCGAACTCGGAAAGAAGTTCACCTTCGGACTGATGGGCCGCGGCGGCTACGAATCCTATCGGGCAAAGTACAAGAAATACGAAGAGCGCCGCAAGAAGGTGGGCAAGTAGAACAGGACTACCGCAGAATCCGGGCGGGCAGCAGGAACAACGCCCGGATAAACTCGAAGACACCGGTCACGACGATTCCAACCAGCCTGAATGGCAGCAGCAGAAGCCATATGATCGGGTAAAGGAACAGCGCAAGAATCGCCACGGGCCAGCAAATCACCAATAGGATACAGAAAAGCAGGAACTTAACCACGTTTCCGCCCCTCCCGAGGCTTCCAGAGAATGTTACGCCATCAGCCGCAAGAAAGTTCACCAAATCGGACGCTTCTCACGGATGGACGATGTAATCCGTTCTGCCTCCATCGACAGTCATCACCTGCGCGGTCATAAACCCGGCATCCTCGGAGACCAGATATGCCACCGCGCTGGCAATGTCTTCGGGACGTCCCGTCCTACGCACCATAGCTTTGGAGGCCATGACTTTAAGAAACTCGTCGGCATCTTCCCGGCTGCGACCCGTGTACACCATATCGGTGACGATGTAGCCTGGAGCCACCACGTTTACCGTGATTCCGAAAGGTCCCAGATCAAGCGCAAAACGGCGCGTAAGGACAACCACCTCAGCCTTGGTCGCCGCATAGAATGTCGTCCCCGCCATCGAGGTTCCATGAGCCGCGATCGAGGACAGATTCACGATCCGGCCCCAATTTCTGGCCTTCATGCCGTCCGCCACAGCCTGTGTCACATGGATCATGCCATCCACGTTTGTCCGGCGCATGGCTTCCAGAGAATTGGCGTCGAAGCGGTCCAAATCACCCGCACGCATGATCCCTGCGTTGTTCACGAGAATGTCCACGTGTCCCAACTCAGAGGCCACGGCACGCACCATGTCTTTGACCGCAGCTACGTCGGCCACGTCAGCCTGAACCGCCATCGCACGGCCACCCGCGCTATTGATCGCGTCGGCCACATCTTCCGCCTCGCCCCTGCGCTCGCGATAGTTGACCGCGACTGCCAAACCTTCCTGGGCCAACCGGAGGCAGATGGCTGCCCCGATACCCCGGGAGCCCCCAGTGACCAACGCCGTCCGCTCGCGTATGTTCTTCACCCCCCGATTGTCTCACAGGATTTCGCAAACACCTGCGCCGTTTCACTCACCTCTTTCCCGGTGTTTCGGACCTTTGGCTCTGGAAATCGCGCACTTTCACCCATCCCCCCAGGCTGGCAACATTAACCCATTTATTTTCAAGCAGATTACTTTGGCAAAGGAGATGCTCCCGTACTTTATTAAGCAGTGGTGCGAGCCGGGACGAACTCGCCATCCAGTATGGCCGGAGTTATCATGAGCAACGGCGGAGGTAATGGCTGGCCAGTCCGTCTCATTCCTGAAGGAAAACTAACCGTGGGGGCAACAAGCCGTTACGGGGAGACTCATAATGAAGAAACTCAAAACGGGTTCTGAATCTGAAACTACAATCTTGCAGAAGCGGCCCCAGCCGCTAGACGTCTTTTTCTCGCCAGAAAGCGTGGCTGTCGTCGGGGCTACCGAGACGCCGGGCAGTGTCGGGCGGACAGTGCTGTGGAACCTCATCAGCACTCCGTTCGGTGGTACCGTCTACCCCGTCAACCTGAAGCGCCCCAGCGTTCTAGGCATCAAGGCCTATCCGAGTGTCAGCGCCGTTCCGGGCGATGTGGACCTCGCCGTTGTGTGTACGCCGGCGAAGATCATCCCAAGCGTGATTCGCGAGTGCGCTCAGGCCGGTGTCAGAGGCGCGATCGTGATTTCCGCGGGTTTCAAGGAACTCGGTCCCGAGGGAGCCAAGCTCGAGCAGCAGGTTTTGGAAGAGGCAATCAAGGGCGGCGTTCGCATCATTGGCCCCAACTGCCTCGGCGTAATGAGTCCGCCGACCGGACTGAACGCGACCTTTGGCCGCGGTATGGCACGGCCGGGTTCAGTCGGTTTCATCAGCCAGAGCGGCGCGTTGTGTACCGCCGTTCTCGACTGGAGCTTCCGTGAGATGGTCGGCTTCAGCGCGTTCCTCTCCATCGGTTCGATGGTGGACGTCGGCTGGGGCGACCTGATTTACTACCTCGGCGACGATCCCAAGACCAAGAGCATCCTGATCTACATGGAATCGATCGGCGACGCCCGTTCGTTCCTGTCGGCTGCCCGCGAAGTCGCCCTCACAAAGCCCATCATCGTCATCAAGGCCGGACGTACCGCCGCCGGCGGAAAAGCGGCCGCCTCGCATACCGGTTCTTTGACGGGTTCGGACGACGTCCTCGACGCAGCCTTCCGGCGCAGCGGCGTTCTCCGGGTCAATCAGATTTCCGACCTCTTCTACATGGCTGAGGTTCTCGGCAAACAGCCCGCGCCGAAGGGTCCGAAACTCACCATTCTCACCAATGCCGGAGGGCCGGCCGTGCTCGCAACGGATGCCCTGATCACCAGCGGCAGTGAGTTAACCAACCTCTCCCCGGAGACTTTCGAGGAGTACAATTCCTACCTTCCCGCCACCTGGAGCCGCAACAACCCGGTGGACATCATCGGCGACGCGACGCCGGAGCGCTATGCAAAGGCCCTTGGGACAGCCGCGAAGGACCCGAACTCCAACGGAATGCTTGTGGTGTTGACGCCACAGGACATGACGGACCCCACGCAGATCGCCGAGCAACTGAAGCCGTACGCCAACCTGGGCGAGAAGCCCGTTCTGGCAAGCTGGATGGGCGGTCCGGAAGTAGCCGCGGGCGAACGAATTCTGAACGCCGCGGGAATTCCGACGTTCTCCTATCCCGACACGGCTGCCCGCATGTTCAGCTACATGTGGCAATACAGCGACAACCTGCGCGCCCTCTATGAGACGCCGGTGTTCCCGGCCGAGGGTGCTGAGGGTTCGAACGGCAAGGAGATAGCGGAGAAGATCATCGCTGAAGCCCGCGCCGCGGGGAGAACCATCCTCACCGAGTTCGAATCCAAGAAGGTGCTTGCGGCATACGGCATCCCCACTGTCAAAACCGAGATTGCCCGCTCCGAGCAGGAAGCCGTGGCGGCAGCCAACGCCATGGGCTATCCCGTCGTCCTGAAGCTGTTCTCGGAGACGATCACGCACAAGACCGACGTCGGTGGCGTCCAGTTGAACCTCAAGGATGCAGCCGCCGTGGCCAAGGCCTACAACGCCATCAAGACCTCTGTTACCGAGAAGGTCGGCGCCGAGCACTTCCTCGGTGTGACGGTGCAGCAGATGATCAAGCTGGAAGGCTACGAGATCATCCTTGGCAGCAGCCTCGATCCTCAGTTCGGACCGGTCATCCTGTTCGGTCTCGGCGGCCAGCTCGTTGAAGTCTTCAAGGATCGCGCGCTTGGCCTGCCGCCGCTGAACACGACTCTTGCCCGCCGCATGATGGAGCAGACCAAGATTTACAAGGCGCTCAAAGGCGTACGCGGCCGGAAGCCCGTCGACTTGCAGGCTCTCGAACAACTGATGGTGGCCTTCAGCCGCCTGGTTGTCGAGCAGCGCTGGGTGAAGGAAATCGACATCAACCCGATGCTCGCCTCGCCTGAGCAACTGGTTGCCCTCGATGCCCGCGTGGTGATCCATCCCGCATCCGTTGAAGAGAAGGATCTGCCGAAGCTTCCGATCGTGCCGTATCCGTCACAGTACGTGTCGTGTTGGAAGGCAAAGGATCAAACCGATCTGGCGATCCGGCCGATCCGCCCTGAAGACGAGCCGCTCATCGTGAAGTTCCACGAGACGCTTTCCGAGCGAACCGTCTATCTCCGCTACCTGCATGTGTTGAAGCTCAGCCAGCGCGTGGCTCACGAGCGGCTGGTACGCATTTGCTTCAATGATTACGACCGTGAGATCGCACTCGTTGCCGTGCAGAAGGACCCGAAGACGTCCGAAAAGCGAATCGTCGCTGTCGGCCGACTGCGGAAACTGCATGGGACCAACGACGGAGAATTCGCCGTTCTGGTCAGCGACGAGTATCAGGGCCGCGGAATCGGCAGTGAGCTGATCAAACGGCTCATCGAAGTTGCACGCGCTCAGAAGCTGAGAGCAATCGTCGGCGACGTTCTGCAGGACAACGTCGTCATGCGCCATATCTGCGAGAAGCTTGGATTCCAGATCACCGGAGCGGTAGAGGACACCGTTCTCAAGGCGGAGCTGACAATCTAAGAGAAGTCAGGCAGAGAAGAAATGCTGGTCATTGGGTGCGGAAACGCGGACCGTGGCGACGATGCCGCCGGAATCCTGGTGGCACGTTCTCTGCGGGAGGCAGGCGTCGACGCCAGAGAGCAGTCCGGCGAGGCGCTTGCCTTGATGGAGAGCTGGAGGGACGTTCCGGGCGAGCAGGATGTAATCCTGGTCGATGCCGTCGTAACCGGAGCCCCTCCGGGCACTGTTACTGTTTGGGATGCGCGTTCCGCGCCCATTGTCGGCGATTTTCTCCGCTGCTCGACGCATGCTTTCGGTGTTGCCGAGGCCGTGAAGCTGGCCCGGTTGCTGGATCTGTTGCCATCGAACCTCTTGATCTACGGCATCGAGGCCAAGAGGTTCGAACTTGGCCTTGAACCCTCTCCCGAGGTACTCGCCGCGGTCGGTCACGTCGTGGAGCGCATTTCACAGGTGGCAGGCGTCACATTGGGGCACAACTGAGATTCCCGGCCCCGGTTCCCGCTATCCTGGTTATATATGCATGAGCTGGCGCTCGCCCAAAACATACTGGAAATCTGCGAAACGGAAGCAAGGAAGCGGCAAGCGAGCGCAATTCGAAAAATCAAGCTCCGCCTGGGAGACTTCACCGGTGTGGTCCGGGAAGCGCTCGAGTTCTCCTTCGACATTGTGAAAGAGAACACCTTGGCCGCGTCCGCGACGCTCGATGTGGAGCGCGTGCCTCTCGAAGTCCGATGCCCGAGGTGCGACAAAGTCATGAC
This sequence comes from Bryobacteraceae bacterium, assembly GCA_039680545.1. Lineage (GTDB taxonomy): Bacteria > Acidobacteriota > Terriglobia > Bryobacterales > Bryobacteraceae > JAEHDI01. The sequence goes on from JBDKSR010000604.1 coordinate 5,822, forward strand.
TCCCCCGGGGCAGGACATCTGCCTGCTCTGTCCGGAGTGCTCGGGACCGCTTGAAGTGATGGCGGGGCGCGAGTTGCAGGTCGACTATATCGAAGTGGACTGAGCGCCCGGCGGAAGACGTGAGTAATTATCTATGGAACGAGTTTCGGTTGTTACCAACGTACTGAAGACCAACGAAGAGGCTGCGGAGGCGAATCGCAAGCTTTTCGACGCGAACGGCCTGCTTGCCATCAACCTGATGTCCGCGCCCGGCGCGGGCAAGACCTCCGTACTGGAGCAGACGATCCGGCGGCTGGATTCGCGGAACGGCATGGCAGTCATCGAGGGCGACCTCCAGACCAGCTATGATGCGGACCGGATCAAAGCGCTCGGCGTACCGTCCCACCAGATCACCACGGGCACGGTCTGCCACCTCGACGCCCGCATGGTGGCCCGCGCCGCAGCCGACTTCCCCCTCGATCGCGTCAAGCTGCTCTTCATCGAGAACGTTGGCAACCTCGTCTGCCCGGCTGAGTTTGACCTTGGCGAACACCTTCGCGTCATGATCTGCAGCGTGGTCGAAGGCGCCGAGAAACCGAAGAAGTATCCGCTGATGTTCCATCAGTCGGAAGTCGTGATTCTCAACAAGATGGACCTGCTGCCGTACTCGGGCGTCGATCTTGCGGAGCTAACGAAGAACGTGATGGAAGTGAATCCGGCTGCCACGATCTTCCCCGTCTCCTGCCGGACCGGCGAAGGCTTCGACGCCTGGATTGCCTGGCTCAACCAGGCTCTCGACAAGCACCTCAACAAGGGGACATCCCCCTCGGCCTGACTGGCGTTGCATCGTGACCGTCTCCCCCATTGAACGTTTGCGCGTAACCGTACAGGGTGCCGTGCAAGGAGTCGGGTTCCGTCCGTTTGTATACCGTCTGGCGGCGAGCCTCGGCCTGAAGGGTTGGGTTCTGAACTCGAGCGCCGGTCTCTCCCTGGAAGTGGAGGGCCCGAGTGCACAACTCGATTCTTTCCTGGAACAGTTCGACTCCAACAAGCCTCCGGCTGCCGTCGTCCTTACAATGGAGGTGAGCCGCCTCTCGCCCGTTGGCTTCGAGCGATTCGAGATACGCTCCAGTCAGGGCGGCGAAGAGAAGACCGTCGCGGTGCTTCCGGACCTCGCCACGTGCCCGGAGTGCCTCGCGGAGATGAACGACCTCGCCGACCGCCGGTACCACTATCCATTCACGAATTGCACTCGCTGCGGACCACGATACACCATCGTGCTCGGCATTCCGTACGACCGGCCCAATACGACCATGCGCGGGTTTCCGCTGTGTCCCGAGTGCGGGCGTGAGTACAGAGATCCCGCCGACCGGCGTTTCCACGCGCAACCCGTCGCCTGCCCCGTCTGCGGGCCGCACGTCTGGACCGAGGACATGCAGGGTCACACGCTCGCGAGGGACGAAGAAGCTATCCTTGCTGCCGCGCAAGCTTTGGAAAGAGGTGAAGTCGTCGCCCTCAAGGGTATCGGAGGGTTTCAGCTGCTCGCCGATGCGCGAAACGAGGCCGCCATCGAGCGCCTGCGGCAGCGCAAGCGGCGGGAGGCGAAGCCCTTCGCGCTGATGATGCCTTCGCTCGAAGCCGCGCGGAGTTTCTGCGAGGTTTCCGCCGCTGAGGAGCGTCTTCTACGCTCTAGTGCCGCACCCATCGTCCTTCTCAAACCAAATGGGACCGAGGGTATCGCTCCGGCTGTCGCCAAATCCTCGCCATATCTCGGCGTGATGCTGCCCTATTCGCCTCTGCACCATCTGTTGATGCGGCAGTTCCCCGCCCCGGTCGTGGCCACGAGCGGTAACCAAAGCGACGAACCCATCGCCACCGGCAACGACGAAGCGCGCGAACGGCTGGCGGGAATCGCCGACCTCTTCCTGATGCACGACAGGCCCGTAGCGCGTCCGTGTGATGACTCCGTGGCGCGCATCAGCCGGGGTCGCGAGAGCATCGTCCGGCGCGCTCGCGGTTACGCCCCGCTTCCCGTCCCTGTTCCGAAAGATCTGCCGCCCATTCTCGCTGTCGGCGCGCATTTGAAGAACAGCGTGGCGATTGCCGTGGGACGCCAGGTGTTCTTGAGCCAGCACGTGGGCGACCTCGATACGGCGGAGTCTCGCGTGGCTTTTGCTCGCGCCATCGAGGATCTCTGCCGTCTCTACAGCTTCGAGCCGCGTCTTGTCGCGTGCGACCTCCATCCCGATTACGCATCGGCGCAATGGGCGCGCGCCTCCGGATTGCCGGTCGCCGGGATACAGCATCACCACGCACACGCTGCCGCTTGTGCCGCCGAAAACGACGTGCGCGGCGAATATCTGGCCGTCTCTTGGGACGGTACGGGCTACGGCCTCGACGGAAACATCTGGGGTGGAGAGTTCTTCCTTGTCCGCGAAAGTGAATTCCAACGCGTGACCCACCTCCGTCCATTCCGGCTCCCTGGTGGCGAAGCAGCTATTCGCGAAGGCTGGCGTTCGGCGGCGAGCCTGCTCTGGGAGATGTATGGCCCCGGCGCGGTACCAGAGATCAACGGACGCGCCGTTCTCATAAGGATGCTCGAACGCGGCTTGAACGCGCCGGTCACGACCAGCGTCGGCCGCCTGTTCGACGCTGTCGCCTCGCTCACCGGTGTGGCCCATGAAAGCCGCTTCGAGGGCCAGGCTGCGATTGAACTGGAACGCGCCATCAGCTCGGTCCGTACCGCCGAATGGTATCGTTTAGAAGAGGGGGGTGATTCGGCCGACTGGGCGCCGATGATCGAAGCGATGCGTTCCGATCTCGCCCGCGGCCTCGCTCCCGCTGAGCTTTCAGCCCGCTTTCACAACGGTTTGGCAAGGTGGATTCTGCAGGTAGCAAAGAGAATCGGCTGCCGTCAGGTAGTGCTCAGCGGCGGCGTCTTCCAGAACGCATACCTCGTGGAACACGCCGCGGCGCTGCTCGAAAGCGGTGGTTTCCAGGTGTACACACACCAGCGTGTGCCCCCTAACGACGGCGGCATTGCACTGGGCCAAGCGGTGATTGCCGGGTTGAGAGCATGAGGTGTAACGATGTGTCTGGCTGTGCCGGGAAAAATCGTTGAAATCGCCGAGGATGACCCGCCCGAATTCCGCCGCGGTAAGGTGGACTTCGCCGGAGTGCGGAAAGAGGTGTGTCTCGCCTACACGCCGGAGGCGAAGGTCGGCGATTACGTTCTGGTTCACGTCGGATTCGCGCTGAATGTCGTCGACGAGGAAGAGGCCGGACGCATTTTCGAGACACTCGACGAGATGCAGCGCCTCGAAGAACTCGGTGAGGGCGGCTCGTGAAGTACGTCGATGAGTATCGCGACCCGGCTCGCGTCGCGCGCCTCTCCGCCGCCATCCGAGCCAAGACCGCGCGTCCCTGGACCATCATGGAGATCTGCGGCGGACAGACGCACACGATCGTCAAGAGCGGACTTCAGGAATTGCTGCCTCCGGAAATCACACTTGTCCACGGACCGGGCTGTCCTGTCTGTGTAACGCCGCTTGAACTGATCGACAGCGCGGTCGCCATCGCCGCGCGCCCGGACGTCATCTTCTGCTCGTTTGGCGACATGCTCCGCGTGCCCGGCTCGTCGCAGAGCCTGTTCGATGCCAAGGCCAACGGGGCCGACGTGCGCATTGTCTACTCCCCGCTTGATGCGCTGAAGACGGCACGGCAAAACCCGGATCGCCAAGTCGTGTTCTTCGCGGTGGGCTTTGAGACGACGGCTCCGGCGAATGCGATGGCGGTGTGGCAAGCAGCCAGGGAAGGTATTGAGAATTTCTCGATCCTGGTGGCGCACGTCCTGGTACCACCGGCAATCGAGGCAA
>JBDKSR010000605.1:0-3916 GCA_039680545.1 Bryobacteraceae bacterium
TTGGAGAACCACCGGCGAGCATTGGCTGGGATCTCTCCAGTACGAACAACGTCTTGAATCATGCCACGCTCACCAATAACGGTCTCGGGGATCCCGCCCCATGGGAAAAGCTGCAAGGGTACCCGAACGTTGCCGAGTATGCGCTCAACATGATAAAGCGGGCCGGCAGTGTCCAAAATCTGTATGTCGAAGGCGACGATCGATATGCGAACAAGAACGCCGGTGCCCGTCTCCGATACCGTTACGTCAACGGGCAGCTCATGGATGGGTCGAACGGCGAGGCAGCGCAGGAACTCTGGCCGTGGCCCATGGAACAACGGGTCAAAGACGAACTGGGCATTTCGGTGACGTGCGAGGTTGGGAAGTTAATCAACCAGTACACTGCATCGCCGATCGAAAACATCGACCCAAGCTTGTATTGCGAGGGCCAGGACACGGCAGCGCCGTCGGAACCGACGAACGTGTCGTTGCGAGCTCTGTCAGCGTCCAGAGTGAGCGTGAGTTGGTCGCCCTCGACCGACAACGTCGGGGTAGCGGGGTACCGAATCTATCGGGACGGCTCGATCGCCGGTACGAGCACAACGATTCCTTATACCGACAGCGGTTTGAACCCATCGACTGTTTACACGTACACGGTGTCGGCGTATGACGCAGCAGGAAACGAATCGGCTCGATCCGCGGCGGCATCGGTGACAACGTCGGCCTCTAGCCAAGCGCCAACGGTGTCAATTACTGCTCCAGTGTCCGGCCAGACTGTTTCCGGAAACACGACGGTCATTGCAACAGCGTCCTCCGAAATCGGGGTGGCGGGAGTACAGTTCATGCTCGACGGATCAGCTCTGGGCTCTGAAGATACGGAAGCGCCTTATCTGGCCGGCTGGAACACCAGCGGTGTCGCCGACGGCTCTCACGTTCTCACCGCAGTTGCGCGGGACGTTGACGGCACCCAGAGCGCGAGCGAGAGTGTCGCCGTCACGGTTAGCAACACGGGCATCAGTACGTCTGGTAGTACCTCCGTATTCGCCGCGTACTCTTTCGACCAGGACTCGGGCAGTGTCCTGGCAGATATTTCGGGCAACGACCGCGCCGGGACAATTGCCGGCGCTGTCTGGACGGGGGGTACTTTCGGGAATGCTTTGTCATTCAGCCAGGGACGCTTCGTACGCCTTGGGGACTTCGATGTTTCGCCAGCGTTCACGGTGAGCGCCTGGGCAAAGCCAACATCGTTATCGGGTTGCCATTCCGTTGTGATGAAGACGTACACCTACGGTATCGAAATCTGTGACGGCAGCATATTGGCGGAGGTTGGCAACGGCGGCAATTGGAGCGGGACTGCGCAGACGTCGGCCGTTGAGAACACGTGGCAGTACATCACGCAGACTTACGACGGCAACACGATCCGGCTGTACGTCAACGGTGTCCTGGTCGATTCAGCGGACGGAGTCCTGACCAACAGCGATCAGGTTCTGCGAATCGGCGCGTGGACCGACGGAAGCGAATTCTTTGAGGGTGTCATCGACGAAGTCCGGATTTACAGCCGCGCGTTGACTGCGACAGAAATCCAGGCCGATATGACGACTCCGATCGGAAGCAGCAGTGATACTACCGCTCCGTCGGCGCCTTCGGGCCTTAACGCCCAAGTGCAATCGACCAGCCAGATCAACCTATCGTGGACTGCTTCAACCGACAACGTAGCGGTTACCGGATACGTGGTGTACCGGAACGGTTCACAGGTGGGCACAAGTGCCACCACAACGTTCAACGACACGGGCCTCGCGGCAGTGACGGAGTACACGTATGCCGTCGCCGCCGTCGATGCAGCAGGAAACGCATCCGGGCAATCCTCGACCGTCGCGGCGACGACGCTCACCAACGCTGATACCACCGGGCCGAGTGTGACGATCACTGCTCCGGCTGGTAGCCAAACAGTCTCCGGCACGATTACGATTACGGCGAGCGCATTGGACAACGTGGGCGTGGTAGGAGTGCAGTTTATCCTGGACGGCTCCAACTTCGGCGCCGAGGACACCCAAGCTCCCTATTCGCTCAGTTGGGGTACAGCCGCTACTGCGAACGGAGCACATACTCTCACGGCAGTAGCCCGCGATGCCGCTGGAAACCGTACTACTTCGGCGGCGGTGACAGTACTCGTCAATAACACCGCCACTAATCCTGGCGACTCCGCCGCGGTAGCTTTTTACTCTTTCAACGCGGGCTCGGGCGAAACGCTGTCTGATGATTCCGGCAACGGCCACACAGGCACGATTTCGAAAGCCACCTGGACAACCGGGAAGTACGGCTCTGCCTTGTTGTTCCGCGGCAGGGCGTTTGTACGGATTGGGGACCTGGACAGCTCCCCCGAATTCACCGTGAGCGCCTGGGTCAACCCATCGTCGTTGTCCGGTTGCCATTCCGTCGCCATGAAGACGTTCACTTACGGATTCGAGATCTGCGACGGCAGTGTGCTGGCGGGGGTCGGCAACGGAGGCACCTGGAGCGGAATAGCGAAGGCGTCGGCCACCGTGAACACGTGGCAGCACATCACGCAGACATACGATGGCAGCACGGTCCGGCTGTACATGAACGGCACCTTGGTGGCTTCCGCGGCTGGAGCGCTGACCAACAGCGATCAGGATCTGCGGATAGGCGCCTGGACCGACACAAGCGAATTCTTCAAGGGCGTTATCGACGAAGTCCGGATCTACAGCCGTGCCTTAACAGCGGAAGAGATCCAGGCCGATATGAATAATCCGATCGGAAGCAGTAGTGATACTGCTGCTCCGTCGGTGCCTTCGGGCCTGAACGCCCAGGTTCAGTCGACTAGTGCGGTCAACCTGTCGTGGACTGCTTCGACCGACAACGTGGCGGTCACCGGATACAAGGTGTATCGGGACGGCACGCAGGTCGGCACGATCGCTACCACCACATACAGTGACACCGGCCTGACGGCCGCGACGCCGTACACCTATGCTGTTGCCGCTTTCGACGCGGCCGGGAACGTGTCTGCGCAGTCTTCAACAATCATTGTGACAACGATCGTTTCCGCTGATACTACGGCGCCGACCGTGAGTATTGCCTCACCAACGAACAACCAGACGGTCAGCGGCACGGTCACAATAACGGCCGGCGCATCGGATAACGTGGGCGTGGCCGGTGTAAAGTTCCTGATCGATGGGACCAACTTTGGCGCCGAGGACACCGCGGCGCCATATTCGGTCACGTGGGATACATCCGCCGCGACGAACGGGACGCATGTCCTTACAGCAGTGGCGCGAGATGCCGCCGGGAATCAGACTGTCTCTTCGGCGGTCACCGTGACGGTTTCAACTGTGACGGGCAGCCTCAGCATCAGCGTGACCTCGGACAATCGTTCCTCGTACACCAACTCTCAGGTTCCGAAGTATTCGAAGTTTGAAGTCACGTTCGCCGTGGCGAATTCAGTAGCTACCAATCCTCAATTGCCGTACGCCTCCGACCCGCCGAGCGGCATTGATCCGGCGAACTATCCGATGCACAAGGGCACTTCGGTCGATGCGCTGTTTACGCCCGACAACTGGACGACAGTCTACCGGCAACCGGCGTTCGTCTATCAGCCCTACTATGACGAGGTCAAGCTGAGTTGGGACGGGGAGAATCGCGAATGGCACTATCCGAACGGCAGCCTGGTTTGGAAAGCGCGGTTTGCACCGAACCAGACCGGGACGTGGCAATACAAGTTGGTGGCTCGCGACGCCGGCGGTGCCGCGGAAAGCTCCGTCCAGAACTTTACAGTGGCTTCCTCGGACAACAAGGGCTTCGTGAAGGTCAGCACCAGGGATCCGCGATATTTCGAGTTTGACGACGGAACGCCGTTCACCGCGCTTGGCATGAACGATGGGCTGTATTTTGATGACGTCGCGCTCAATACGGAGCCCTT
>JBDKSR010000606.1:0-1528 GCA_039680545.1 Bryobacteraceae bacterium
TTCGCCTGCGCGCTGATGATGCCGAAGGATTTGTTGTTGAAAGTGGCATTCGGGAACGCGAATTGTACCGAGTTGGTCACGTTGAACGCTTCACCACGCAACTGGAGGCCTGCCCGCTCTCCCAGACGAAAAGTCTTAAAGAGCGATAGATCCAGATTCTTCATGCCGTCCCCGCGCAGATCTGACAACCACCGGGGTGTATCCCCAAATTCAAAGGAGCGCGAGAGCCGGAATGCAGACGGATTAATGTATCCCTGGGAACTGGACACTCCACCCAGACGATTGCGGATATCGCCCGAAGTAGCTGCCACCTCCCCGGATACGCGACTGGTGCGTGATCCCGCGTAGGCCGGAGATCCCGTGGCCCCAATCGCCAGTGGGAAGCCAGCCTGAAGCGTAAGCATGCCGTTCATCTGCCAGCCTCCAAAGACGCCGTTTGTAAACCACCCGGCGTGACTGCCAAAACGACGGCCTCGTCCGAACGGAAGTTGCCACACCCCGCTTACCGCGAGACGTTGCGGCAGGTCACCCGACAACACGGATCGGTCGTTGTGGATATCGTAGTTGTTCTGATACCCGACGTCACCCGCGCCGGTCCCAGTGCCGGAATCCAGAAAACCCGTTACATCATTGTTCACGTCTCCGATGTTCTTCGAGACTGTGTAAGAAAGAGTGGCAGTAAATCCGTCTGCCATCCGCTTCTGCGCACGCAGCCGGAAAGAGTGATAGCTTGAATTCCCTGCGGATAGGGCAAGGCTGGCGCCAGTGTATTGTGAATATGCGGTGAGCAATTTCGAGCGCATGACAGTCTTCCCGCTCAGCGAACCCGACGTAATGATTCCATAGAACGGGTTGCTTACGCTGGTATTCAGTTCAGCTACTCGGTTGCTGTCACCAACAGCGCCCCACGCGGATGGTGGAACCTGTGTCAACGACAACGAGATTGGCAGCTTTGCGCTGTGGCTCCCCGCGTACGCCACGTCCAGCAGTAAATTCCCAGGCAGTTCTTTCTGAATGTTGAAGTTCCATTGCTGCACGTAGGGAGAGGGATACTCTCTCGCCCTTGCCGATACCGAACTACCGAGCGAGTTGAGTGGCCCAGTGGCCGCGCCAAGCGGCTGGTCAAGTCCTGACGGAAACGGATTCGACAGACTTCCCACCGGCGTTACCCCGTCAATTGTTGATACGAACGAAGTCGTTTGTGAAAATCCTGGGTCACTTACCGAGTAGATACGGTACAGCCCCGGAAGGTAATAGATGCCATACCCGCCACGAAACACGAGAGAGTCCGCAGCACGATAGGCGAATCCAACTCGTGGGCCGAAGTTGTTGGCATCGGAGTTCCAACGGCGCCGTGATTCCTCATCGACTCCCGCAAACTGCATCATTCCACGAAGAGCCATTCCAGTCTGTGCGGCTATTGGGCTGGTCACGTATGGATCGAAACGTGAGAAACGGTCGAACCGCTCGGTTGGCCCAAATTCCAGGTCATAGCGCAGCCCAAGATTCAAGGTCAGTTTGGATGTGA
>JBDKSR010000607.1:0-8359 GCA_039680545.1 Bryobacteraceae bacterium
TCGTACGTTCAAAAACAACAACTGCGGAGGGCGTTGCGAGACCTACGTCGTCGGCCCGCTCGAAAACGCCTTGCCGGACCGGCACTTTTACCGTGTCGAGCGGCGGGCGCAACCGAGGCGCCGGCAGGCCGTTCTTTGCAGGCTGCGGAGTAGGCGGATTCTTGGTTTTCTCCTGGGCCAGCGCCGTTGCACTTACGGCCAGCCAAACAGCCCATGACGCTACTGAGAATGTCCTGCTCTTCATACTTTCTCCTTGTCACCGGCGTCGCAGCGCCAATTTCCACAGCGGCTGCGTGGGGCCTTCGGTACGTGCTCTTGATTTGGGTTTATGCTTTTGTTTAAATAGTGGACAAACGTAGTCCACATATCACACAAACAATAGAGCGAGACTGGCAAATTGTCAAGATCTATGAAGGAACACGATGCCGATAACCGCTATCTGGTGGGCACCCTAGATAAGGGACTGGAGGTGCTGGAACAACTGGAGCGTGCTGGCAGGCCACTCAATATCCAGCAGATCACCGACGCCTCGGGCGTGCAGCGCGGGGCGGTCTACCGGTTGTTGTATACCCTGGCAAAGCGCGGCTACGTTATCCGCCTCCCGAACAAGAAATATGCTCCTGTGATGCGTCGCCGCCAGGTCACTTTCGGATATATGGCACCGCTAACCGGCAGTGCCTATCGTTCAGAGTTGGTTGTGGGCCTTCGCAGTGCCGCGGAACTACGTCATGTGGGACTTCAGATCCTGGACAATCTCGAGGATGACGTGGATGTGAGCCTCCGTAACGCCCAGAGTCTGATCGACTCCAGGATTGACCTTGCCATCATGTTCGAACCGGTGGGTTATGTGGGCCATGTCGTCGCGAATCGTTTTCTCCTTGCCGAAATTCCCTTGGTCGCTGTTGACACGCCCATACCTGGTGCATTGTATTTTGGTTCCAACAATTTTCAGGCGGGGGAACTGGCCGGGCGCGCGCTGGGAGAGTTCTGCCTGGAACGGTGGGAGGGGAGATACGACCGCCTTATACTGATCGAATCCTCCACAGCGGGAGCAGGCGCTCAAGCGCGGGTAACGGGAGTCCTGGAAGGACTTCGAGAATGTGCCGGAGACGTGGCTCCCTCCCGGGTGGTTCATCTCGACGGTCGCGCCCATACTGCCGAAAGCCGCAACGCGCTCTCGGACCTCTTGATGCAATTGCCCGCCGAGGCCAGACTTCTGATTTCCTGCTTCAATGACCTGGCTGTCCTGGGAGCGTTGCAGGCTCTCCGTAAAGCGGGACGTGTGGCTGACGTGGCCGTGGTGGGCCAAAGCGCGGGCGTAGAAACTCGTGCGGAGTTGCGCGATCCGGAGAGCCCTTTGGTCGCTGCTATCGGCTACTTCCCGGAGCGCTATGGCGAAAAACTGATCTCCCTAGGGCTCTCGGTAGTCAATCAGGAGCGAGTGCCGCCGAGTTGCTATACAGAGCATGTGGTTCTGACCCGTGCCAACATTGGTCAATACTACGGCTGACGTTGACTGGACGGACCTTGCATGCCCCCCGAGGATCTCCTGTGCCGATGAGACGGGCCAGGAACTCAAAAGAAAGCGAAGGTCGCTGAACGCGAGAGCGGCGAGGACCTCGACTGGTTTTTCGAACAGTGGGTGCGTTCGTCCAAGAGCGTGGAACTGAAATGATTGGTAGGGGCAGCCCGATTTGAGCGGACGCCCCCTGCCTCGTTCTGCGATGCCATGTCTCGACTGCCCGAGGCTGTACTCGACAGCAATATGACGCTTCAGCCGCCTACTTCCGCCCCAGAAATTCCACCAGCCACGCATCCACCACGTCCACTTCTTCAGGGACTCTGTTGTGGCCGGTTTCGAGCGCCAGTATCAGCTTCTTTGGTCCCGGAATGACGTTGTAAGCCGAATACATGGAAGTCGGCGGGCAGGTTTCATCATTGAAGCCCCAAGCATAGAGCCCGGTCACCTTCACTCGGCGAGCGAAATTCACCACGTCGTAGTAACGGGTGGTTTCGATCTTATCTTTGGTGCGGTGCGAAGCCGGTCCTTCGGTGGCACGGAACATGTGCGGCCAGCCGCCCGCGCGGTTGTGCAGATAACCGGTGACGTCGGAGAGCGCCGGGTAATATGCTGCCAGCCCCTTCACGCGGGGATCGAGGCCGGCGGTCACGATCGATAGCGCGCCGCCTTGGCTGCCGCCCGTTACCGCCAGGTGTTCACCGTCCCAGTTTGGCAAGCTTGTCAGGAAGTCGTTGGCCCGTACGCAGCCCAGGTACACCCGCCGGTAGTAATAGCGGTCACGGCTGTCCAGCCCGAACGTGGGATAGTTGGCCAGAGCACCGGCGATAAGAGAATTGTAGACTTCCTCTTCCATAGTCACTGGAATTCCGTGGATGCCGATTTGCAGCGTGATGATGCCGTGCGAAGCCATCTCCGCCATGCCGCGATAAAAGCGCACGCCCGCACCCGGTACTGCCAATAGGGCGGGGTATTTGCCGGCCGCCTTCGGCTCGCACAGAATTCCGTAGAGTCGCGATGGTTGTGCATTCATGCCAATGTTCTGCATGTTCACGAGAGAGCATGCTACGGTCGCGTTGCCGTAGTCGGGCAGGGGAGTCACCCTGGCGTCAATCGGCAGCTCGGCCAATGCAGCCTTCCCTGCTGCCCAGAACTGGTCGAAGTCCGGCGGATCGGTCTGGGTTGGTTGGATCGCCTCCGGTTCAAACGCCGCCGTGGCCAATCCGCGATAGGTTTTACCGTTGCGCTCGAACGTCGCGACGCAGCGCAGGAAACCTGGTTCTGTCATCGTGCCGCCGTCCACCGTAACGCCGTTAACGCTTAGTTGCACCTTCTGGTCCACCTTCGGGGCAACACCTTCCGGACCAATCCCGACACTCACCGTGCCGTCCGCAAACGCGTGCCCATCCTGCACGGCAACGATGTGGAAACGAACCGGTTGGCCGGGCTTGTAGCGCCAGTCATTGTGATCAGTGGCAACGCGTACCTGGACGGTGCCAACACGCTCCTGCGCCAACATGGGCAGGGCAAGAAAGAGAGCAAGTAAGATTCTGAGCATAGTTTTGACTCCTAAACACCATACACCCATGGGATGGTGGCGTGCTTTCAGGCTGCGCCACCCCCGTCTCTAAGATTGTTCGTTTTGAATCGACGCAAGCACCGCCCGCTGCATCGCCGCCAGGCCGATTCCATAGTGATCGTAAAGTTCCTGGCGCGTGCCGGACTGCCCGTACGAGTCCACACCGAGCGCGATCGTCGGCGCACCAAAGACGCTGCCGATGAAAGAGAGCGCGTGCGGATGTCCGTCCATCACGGTGACCACCGGACAGCGCCGCTCAGTGAGCGGTATCAGTGTCTCCAACGGGTGCGCCACGACACTGCCGCGCATCCGGGCTTGGTTCGAGCGCTGCCAGCCACGGAAGAGCAGGTCGGGGCTGGTGACATTGATCACGTTCACGAACAGTTCCTCTTCGGCCAACTGGCGGCTAGCCTCCGCCGCCAGCGGCAGTAGCGCTCCGCACGTGAACAGGTTCACCACGTTTTCACCCGGGCGGTAGCCTGGCTCACCGGCGCGGTCCACCAGCCGGTAACCGCCCTCGATCACTTTGCGCCGCAGTTCCGGACCATCTGGCAATAGGCCCTGGGGCTGCGCCACCGTGGAGAGCCGCAGGTAGACGCTATCCGAGTCCGGTTCATGCAGCATGCGCCGCACGGCATCGAGAAGTATCCACTCGACCTCGCGTGCGAAACATGGCTCGTAATAACACAGCCGCGGACTCTCGATGCCGAAGGCGGGTGGCATCAGCGACTGGTGCAGCGCCCCTTCAGGGCTAAGGCTGATGCCGGACGGCGTGCCTGCCAGGATGAAACGGGCGCCGTTGTAAATGGAGTAGTGCAGCGCATCCAACCCGCGCGAAATGAATGAATCGTAAATGGTACCTACCGGCACGAGCGGCTCGCCCAGCAGATCGCCCGCGAGGCCCAGCGCGCCGAGCATCAAAAACAGGTTGTTCTCGGATATGCCCAGCTCGAAATGCTGTCCGCCGGGACCTTGTTTCCAGCGCACCAGTACGGGGATGTGAGCGGTCTCGAAATAATCGCACCGCTCCTCGGGGCAATAGACGCCCGCTTTCTGTATCCAGCCTGCGAGATTGGTCGAGACGGCAACATCCGGGCTGGCCGTCACCATGCGCTTGCGAATCTGCGGGTGGCGCGCCAGTTCAGCGAGCACCTGCCCAAATGCCTGTTGCGTGGAAACCTCCGCCGCATAGGACGCCCCCAGGTCTTCAGGCACCGTGATGTCGAGCCGTGGCGCGGCACGCCTGGCGCCTCGCCCCCCGTTCAGCCGCTGATGAACTTCGGCAGTCAGTTTCGCCTCGGCGCTTGGAGGCGGGAACCCGTCGAACTCGTGGCCGGACTCGATGCCGCTCGCCACGCGCAAGGTTTCGACCTGTTGTTCGGTCAGCAGGCGCGAGTGGTTGGCGGGATCGCCCGCAATTGGCAACCCCCAGCCCTTCACGGTGTATGCGATCAGCGCTACCGGCCGGTCCGTAATCGTCCGGGCTTGCTCGAAGGCCGACGCGAGCTTCACAAAATCATGTCCGCCGAGGTCAGCAACCAGCGCCGGCAGATCGGCATCACGCAGCAATTCCGAGAGCGTCTCGTCCGTGCCACACAAGTGTGCGCCGAGCTCCGCGTTGTCTTCGATTCGCAGCAGGCTCTGGTACTCCTCGTTTGACATCTGGTCGATCCGTGCTCGCAGCCGTTCGCCGCCCGGCTGCTGGAAAATACGCTCCAGACGGCGGCCGTACTTGAGCTCAATCGTGTGGAACCCAAAGGATCGCAGCATTTCGGCGATCTTCTGTACACGCCCGCTGGGCACCACGCGGTCCAGGCTCTGCCGGTTCAAATCGATCATCCACAGGATCCGTCCCAGGTGTTGCAGGTTGTCCTCGCCGAGTGCCTCCCAGACGTTGCCCTCGTCCAGTTCCGCGTCGCCCATAAGCGCGACGAAACGGTGCGGTACTCGCGATCCGAAATGATCCTTTACATATTGATCGACGAGCGCCATGAAATTCGGCGCTACCACGCCCAATCCAACCGAGCCGGTGGAAAAATCGAACCCATCGGGATCCCGCAAACGGCTCGGATAAGCCTGCAATCCGCCGAACTGGCGCAACTGTCCGAGTTTTTCCTTCTCCAAATTTCCAAGTAAGTATTGAATTGCGTGATAAACCGGCGAAGCGTGCGGTTTAATCGCGATGAAATCTCCCGGCTCAGCGGCCGTGAAATAGTAAGCTGTCAGCATGTTCACTACTGAGGCGCAACTAGCCGGGTGGCCGCCCACCTTCGTCCCGTCCGGGTTGGGCCGGACGTGGTTGGCGTAATGCAGCATGTAAGTGCTCAGCCACAACACGCGTCGCGAGATGCGCTCAAGTAGTTCCAAATCCGTATCCGTCATCGTTGGTAATTTTATCCCCATGCCGAACGTGCCGGGGTTTCTGTTGGGGAACTGATGGCCGCTGCCAATCAGCGCTCGAACGTTTCGAGTATGATGCTCCGCCCCGTTTTGACGCGGCCTTCATGATGGCCGAGGGTAATCGACTCAGGTGTGCACTGCAACTCGAAGGAATGGTCAGCGCGGCCAGATTTTAGCTGGTGCCCCCTGTGCCCAAGGTGGATTGCGCCATGCAACTACCACGCCCCATTTTCAAGCGGTTGTGTTTAAAATGGATACGGGCAGTTCGTTGAAGCCTGCGGAACCCTATTGAACCCGGAGGCTTTGGGTAGTTACAAAATCACCTACAGTTCGCTGACTGCCGCTTGGACAAGCTTCGGAGACGCACACGTGCGACAGTCTACGCATGACTTTGCCCTTTTTGCTCAGTAGGGTAAATTCCAGACTTTCAGCGCTATCTTGGCAAGCTCTTGCTGGCGCTTCTCGATCTCAGCAACGGTCCACTGGTTGAACTGGCGTAGGTCGGCAGTCATCTTGATTCCTGAGCACTTATATGCCTGATCCTTTTTCTTTTCGAAAGATGCCGAGCTGGCCACCTTGTTCTTGTCGTACTCGATCAGCGTGAGATTCCCAAGCCTGTTGACATAGTCCAAGTACTCGTCCTCATCTACTGCCGCTTTGACCCAGTCACTCGTTCTCGTCTTGGGCATGACGTGCTCCAAGTTGACCTGTTTTTCGTCGTCCAGTATCGCTACGGCTTTGTTGCCCTGTACATGATTGCCGATGCATGCAAGTATGTATCGGGCCAGCTTTGGCTTGGAGATTTCAGCCAGCGAGAAGTCAGCTTCAAATCTATCTTCGTCGGGGTAAATATTCTTCAGGAGCGCGAAGACCTTGGCAGCGGTATCAGCCTTACGTTCCCGCACACGAATAGCGGCATCCGAATACGCCTTTTCGATGTTGCCTGTCCCAAGTGAGCCAATAATGCTGTAACGCATCGAAACGACCACAACCACACGAAGAAGTTTGGCGAGTTGGTCCGGCTCAAGGGATTCTAGCCCGGCAATTAACAATGGGCGAAACTGACTCAAGCCAAACAGCTGAAGACTTTCCAGGTCCCTTCTGACACTTGTTCCGTATTCCTTCCAAGTCGAGTGATCGACGTTCAGGACCGCCGCGTATTTGTCGGCAGCGTCCCTGAGATCCCCCATCAATTTCAATATGGCACTCTGGCTCGCGAACTTCTGCTTCATCTCCTTGTATAGATCGCGTTCGCGAACGACACCATACCTTGACAACCAATAATGACGTAGGAATTGGGTTTGATTCTGATTGCCCAGCAGGAACACGATCTCTTCCCACTGCTTCCGGACCGTCGAAAGTCGGGTGCCTGCCTTGCCAAAGAGATAGTTCTTGAGGAGGTCACTTATCGACAACTCCAAACCGCGGTCATTCAACGTCTCGAAAATCAGGTACGCGTCGGATTCATCGCCGACCCTGACCAGGATTGCGACAATTCGATCGCGAATAAACTCTTCCAGATCTATCAAGAACGTCTCGTGCTTGGGTTTCGATTTGGACCGGATGGAGTCGCGCAAGATCTTCATCGCCTGAACGACCAGGTGATTGGATGAAGTCAGAGATTTGTCTTTGAGAGCGGATTCCACCATGGCGTCTGATGCGTTCTCGACCACGTGGGCCTGGAAGGTGGGTTCGTTCGTGTCGTTGAGGCTGAGACGCGATTCCGTGACTCGTGTTCTACGATCTTTCATCCCCAGGTACGCACTGTAGACCTCACCCGCTCGTTCATCGTCGTTCTCGGCGTACACGGTTCTGATCGCCGCCAGCATCATCGACAACGTCGCTAGGCGCTGCTGCCCGTCGATGATCGTTCGCGTCTTTTCATCCCGCTGTTCGTGAACGACAATTGTCCCCAGGAAATATTCGGGTCGGTCTTCATCCATCGCATCGGTGATGTCGTCCCAGAGTTGGTTAACCTCTTCAGACGTCCAGGAGAAATTCCGTTGATACGGCGGCACCTTATAGCGGAAATCCGTGGTCAGAATATGACCGATAGTCTCAAGATCGCTGTGGATTTGTGCTTGTCGGATTGCCATAGGTCAACACCGGATCATACCTGAGGGGTACGACCCGGGTCAAAGCAAGGAGAGTACTCGGCTATAGACGCACGCTATCGAGGTGCAGCTTTGCGGCCTGTTCTCATACAGTAGATCGGAAAATGGCCGCAACTGGTTTAAACACGAGCTGTTGGCATTGTGTGGTCGAACGTCGGTCTCTGGAATCTGCCCGCCTTTTCGCCGCAAAGCCTGAGCCACGCACCTGCCTTTTGTACAGGTGACCTACTCTTCATCCGCTGGAAACAGGCGTCAGAACATCGACGGGATCCGTGTAAACGGTAGTCCAGACGGAAAGCCCCAGCTGCAGAATCGTCTACAGTGGGATTTTCGTAGGCTACAGAACTGGCCGTGACTGCTTGATTCTATTGGTCGGGTCGGGGCGATTTAAACGCCCGACCCCCTGCGCCCAAGACGGATTGCGCCACGCTTCGAAAACGCCCTGCTTTCAACTGGTTGCGTTACAGGCGGATACGGGCCTCCAGTTGAAGCCTGTGGAACCCGGGTTGAACCCGGAAGCACCGGGCAGTTACAGACTTATCTACACTGTCTTTTTGCTGCCCGACACACCGAAGTCAATACCTATCCATCGACACAGTTGCGAAAATGCCAAGATTCTCCAGTCGGTGTCTTCAGCAGCGTTGCGCTGAGACAATCCTGAACGAAGATGTCTCGACAGTCTTTCAGTTCCCATGGTTCAAGTTTCTGTGGGGATTCGGATTCTTCTGACGGGACCGCCCCAAGGAC
>JBDKSR010000608.1:0-3410 GCA_039680545.1 Bryobacteraceae bacterium
TTCCCTTTAGTCGCGCTCATGGCGTAACCATCCCCACTGCGTGGCCAGATCTCGGACAAAATGTGAGTTTCCCCAACTTTGTCGAAGACGACGTGCGAGTCTTGTTTCGACGTGTGCAACGCGCCGCTAAGCCGTGTCAGCACCGGCGCGAGGACGTGTGCGTTTTTACCGACGCCTTTGACTCGGATCGCGTCACCGTTCTTTTCCGTTGTGAATTCGTATTGCCCGGGCGGAAGCGACTTGCCTCCAACCGTGAATTCAAACGGAATGTTCGCTTTCAATGCCAGTGATTGCCCGTGGACGGACAATACAACCAGCACAATCAAGAGACTCGACAACAACACATTTCCCAGTTTCATCAGCGCTCTCCCCCTGGCATTGGCCAGATAAACTGGTAAATACGATTCGTCACGCACCGTTTTGGTGGCAACTATTTTGCGATTATTTTTGACCGCCTCAATACACGAGGCACACAAAGCGGTCCGATTCTCCGGCTTTTCGAAACAGCGAGCGCCAGAGCAAGTAGATCAGTGACGCCTCTGGCACTGTGGTATGCTCTCACCCAAATGCGATGACGGCATCCGATCGGTTAATCAAGCTGGAAGAGGCTAAGAAGCGATTCGGCCCCGGGGAAGCGGAGAGGACCGAGCGACTGCTCGGCGGTTTCGAGAGCATCAAGTTTCGGGACCCCGGCGAGTTGATCCGCTTGCACGAGACACTCCTGTTCCACCGGGCCTATCCAAAGAGCGAAGGTGTGTTGCGGCGAACTGACGAACTGCTGGCTTCGTTCAGTGGGCGCATTGCCGGGACCGAGATGGATCCGTTCGAGGAGCCGGAGGTGTCGGGCATCGCGGGGACGTCGTTTTCGGCAATCTTCAGCTACGACGTCGTGCGAAGTCTGGCGGCTCGGCATAGGGGAGAGGTCGCGATCGACTGGGACCGCTACGAATTCACCGACCGGGTGGCGGGATTGTGGCGGCGGCTGTTCCCGCTCATCGAAGAGGACACGCTGGTAGAGGCGCATATCCCGTATCGTGAGTGGCTCAAAGCCGCAACGGGCGGAGAAAACGAACTCGACTGGCTGCTGCGGAAGATCGAGGCCCTGCCGCTTGGGGACAAGGAGAAAGCGGAACTCTACCGAACCCTTGAATTCCCGATCCTCTGGAATCTAGGCGACTCAGCGGTGACGCGCACACGGATGCGGTTGCCGGGGGGCGAGATTTTCTACCATGACGAACCGCTCATCCGGCGCAGCGCGATCTCACTCGAAGCGGAGCTTAAGGGAGCGCCAATTCCACGGCGGCAGCTGACCAGGCGCGAGGGGCAGGCGCTGCTGGACCTCGTCCTGGACACCTCGGCAATGCGTTTCAGGGAACTGCACGGATTCACGTATGGCGACGCCGGCCGCGTGTCGAGAGCCGAACTTGGACGCGGCGTTGAAGTCTACGTGTGCGGGGTTCCGCCGGACCGGCGCCTGCCGCTGCGCGCCTATCACGCCGCCATGATCTTCAAGAACGGCGTTCCGGCCGGGTACTTTGAAACACTCACGCTCTTCGAGCGCATGGAAGTGGGATTCAACCTGTACTACACGTTCCGCGAAGGCGAGACGGCGTGGTTGCTCGCGCGATTGCTTTGCCTGTTCCGGCAGATGCTCGGCGTGAGCTGCTTCACCATCGATCCGTATCAGCTCGGGCACGAGAACGAGGAAGGCATCCAGTCGGGCGCGTTCTGGTTCTATCGCAAGCTGGGCTTCCGGCCGGCATCGCCGGTACTTGCCCGGCTGGTGCAAGCAGAGGAGCACAAAATCGCCGCCAATCCCCAATACAGAACTTCGGCGCGAGTATTGCGGCGGCTCGCAGAAGGACCGGTAGTGTATGAGATGCCAGGCACCGAAACGGGGGCGTGGGACCGGTTTCATATTCGAAATGCCGGACTCGCGGTGCAGGCGATCGGGCGGAAGGCGCGGGATGCGGGGGGATTGTCAGCAGTCGTCGCGGCGATTCCGGATTTCAAGCGCTGGAGCGCCGGCGAGAAGCGTCAGATGGACGAAGTAATCCGGGCGAAAGACGCACCGGACGAGATCGATTACGTGCGGGCAATGCAGCGGCACGGGAGATTTCGAGAAGCGATCCTGCGTCTCGGTACTACCGGGACGGAGCGCTGATCGATCCGTTCACAATCGCCTCGACGAGACCGTCGACCGTGAACCGGGCAGCTTCCGCGGAAACAACCAGGCCGTGCTGACGCAGAGTGGCCGTCGTTACAGGTCCAATAGAGGCGATGCGAACCCCGTTAAGCGCCTCCCGGCCCGCAGCCGACAGGAAATTCCGCACCGTAGAGGAACTCGTGAACGTGATCCAGTCGGGCTTGCTTCCTTCGAAAAAGATCTCTTTCGCTTTAGCGGCAGCGTCCTCCGGCACCACCGTGCGATAGGCTTCCACCACGTCCACGTGAGCACCGCGCCGGGCAAGTTCCTGCGGCACGAGGTCACGGGCCACGGCGGCCCGAGGAAGAAGAATGCGCTTCCCGGCCAGGTCGTGCGCCTCGAAAGCACGTACGAGACTTTCAGCGACGTACTCTTCCGGCATCAGGTCGACCTTGATGTGCAAATTTTCGACAGCACGCCGCGTAGCAGGACCAATCGCGCAGACTTTCGCCCGGAGCGAACGCAGGGTTGAAGCCCGCGAGCCGAGGCGGTCAACGAAGAACCGTACTCCGTTGGCACTGGTAAAGTTGATCCAGACGTAATCAGAGAGATGGGCGATGGCGTTGTCGAGAGGCGCGGTGTCGGCGGCGGGACGGAAATCGATCGTCGGGAACTCGATCACGGTGCCACCCAACGCGTCGAGGCGTCTCGACAGATCTTCCGCCTGTCCACGAGCACGCGTTACAACAATGCGCAGCCCATCGAGAGGACGGCTGGGAACCGGCACCGGGACAGAGTAGCCGTACACGGCCTCCAGGATCTTCCCTCCCCCCTCGGCGAGCAATTCCCTGCCCAACTCAGCGCCGAGCCGTTGCGCATCGGCCGGCGGACCGGATGTTTCACGCCGGATCACGGCCGAGCCATCGGGCGAAGCCACCAGTCCATACAGATGCAGCCGTCCGTCCGCAATCGAAGCATGTGCGCCAATCGGGACCTGGCAGCCGCCGCCCAGAGCACCCAACAACGCACGCTCGGCCGTGACGGCGGCACGGGAAGCGGCATGATCGAGAGCGGCGCAGGCTCGGTACGCGATGCCCTCGTCAGAGCGCGTCTCAACCGCCAGCGCACCTTGTCCCACAGCCGGGCACATGAGGTCCGGCGGCAACACCTCGGCGATACGGCTTTCCCAACCCAGGCGCTTCAGACCGGCGGCGGCGAGCACAATCGCGTCGTAACGTCCTTCATCGAGCTTACGTAGACGCGT
>JBDKSR010000609.1:0-2473 GCA_039680545.1 Bryobacteraceae bacterium
TCGACCTGCAACAGCTACACGTGTGGAATCACGAATGGATCAACAACGACGAGTGGAGGCGAGGGTTCGAAGACATCAAGAAATCTGGCAAAGTCCGTTTTGTCGGCGTTTCGATCAACGACCACCAACCGGATTCAGCCCTGGAACTGATCGAAACGGGCCTCATCGACACCGTGCAGGTGATTTACAACGTGTTCGACCAGTCTCCCGAGCGCAACCTCTTCCCGCTGTGCCTGAAGCGGAATATCGGCGTGCTGGCCCGCGTCCCGCTCGATGAAGGCAGCCTGACGGGATCGATCACCACGGAAACGACTTTCCCGAAGGGTGATTTCCGTGAGCACTACTTCCGCGGCGACCGCAAAGCGGAGGTCGTGGCACGCATAGCCGAGCTGAAGAAGGACGTCGCCGGCCTCAACGAATCGCTGGCTGAGACAGCTCTGCGATTCTGCCTGTCTCACCCCGCTGTATCCGCCGTCATTCCCGGCATGAGAAAGGTGCGGAACGCTGAGTCAAACTGCCGTGTTTCCGGCCGCGGGCCGCTTCCCGAGGACGTTTTGGCGATCCTGAAGCGCCACGCATGGGAGAGGAACTTCTACAACTAGGCTGCTGCGGGATACCCGGTTCGGTTTTACGCGACGAGCTTGAGACGGACTGATTGCAGATCGGACTTGCCGAGACCCCTCGCGCCGGCAAGTTCCAGATAGCGAAGGTTGTGCGGTTCGATGCCCCAGTATTCCTTTGCCGCCCAGGCGTCAGCGGCAACCGGATCCGTCGCTGCGATAAGGGTCTTCCCGAAGACAACATCTTCAAGGTTTCCGCCGGTCGGCCCGTTACGCAGGAGCACGCGCCAAGCGTCAATGATAGTCAGCGCCGGACGCATGAAGTCGGCGAGATCCACCAGACTCTCGTGAATGTGTTGATGCAGTTGATGTCGCGGGCCGCCCAGGATTCCGTACCAGTTCTTGAAGCCGAGCGTTGTTCCCGTGAGGCTGTGATGCTTGGCAATGGCCAGGTTAATCACCTTGTCCGCTTCGAGGAAGGGCCGAAGCACCGGCCAGACCGACAACACATCGCCACGCAGATTAACATCGCGGAACAGCCGGTCTTCGGGAAGGACTACCTCCGCCCCTGCCGCCTTCGCGGCCGCCCCGATACCACTTCGGGCGAAACAGCGCCGCGGCTCGTTGGTCGAGACATCGGTCACGATCACGCGCTTCGCACCGGCCTCCAGACACAGTTTGACGGTCCCGGCGACAACGTCCGGATTCGTGTCGGCGGCCTGCTCGGGAGTGCGGTCCCAGCCTATGTTCGGCTTCACGACGACAACGTCGCCGGTAGAGACAAAGCGCCGGATTCCCCCGAGTTCAGAGATTGCCTTCCGGACCAACTGTTCCGGTGCGTCGCCGCGTGCGACAACCAGTTCCGGCAGATTCGGGTCCGCGGGGACGCCGAAAGTGCGCCGCAGGTCGGCGGGTACAGGCTCCTCGGACCACTTGCTTCGCCCTCGAAGCCACACGCCCACTCCGGCGGTTCCGGCGCTCAACGCCCCAAGCGTGGTTAACCTCCGCAGCACATCGCGCCGGCCGCTCTCCATGGAGCCTCCCACCCAAAAGCATGCCATAACTCGAGGGCCGTTTTTCCAACTGCACCCTCGTGGCGTGATACCTTGAATTCGGCTGCTCATGCTCCCGCGCCTCGTGTTGTTCCTCATCGGGTTCTCGGCCGTGATTGCGCAAGTCGTTCTGGTGCGCGAGTTGATTGTCGTGTTCCACGGCAACGAAGCGTCGTTGGGGCTGATGCTCGCCTCCTGGCTCGCTTGGACAGCGGCGGGCAGCAGCATCGCGGGGTACATCCACGCAAGGGGCGATGCCCACCGCAAACGCATTACCGTGCTGATGGCGCTATCCGCGATCACTTTCCCCGTTACAATCGCGGCCATTCGTTTTAGCCGGGGCTTTCTGCAAACGGTGCCTGGAGAGCTTCTGGGACCGGTGTCGACACTACTCGCCTCCGCCCTGGTGTTGGCGCCTTTCTGTCTGATTTCTGGGGCCCTGTTTGCCGCAGGTAGCCGGCTCTGGGCGGCGGAATCGTCCGCGAGTCCGGGGGAGGCAGGCGCGACGGTATACCTTCTCGAAGGAATAGGCTCCGCAGTAGGCGGTTTGATTGCGAGTTTGTTGCTCATACGTAGGCTTCCACCCTTCGGCATTGCGGCGCTTCTTGCGTGGTGCAACCTGACAGCCGCTGCCCTGCTCGTGGGGTGGCGCGCCAGGCGGCGCACGGTAGCGATCCTGTTCTCCGCGACGCTGATCCCCGTTCTTGCCGCCGGTTATCCGTTCCTGGAACGGTTGACGTTGGCGCGTCTGTGGAAAGGGATGGATGTACTCGAAGCCAGGAACTCCCGATACGGCAATCTGGTTCTGGTGAAGACGGAAGACGGGACAACACTTTACGAAAACGGCCTTCCGCTAGCCAC
>JBDKSR010000610.1:0-6265 GCA_039680545.1 Bryobacteraceae bacterium
TGCGACCGACGTCGCGGTGAGTCAGGACAGCATCGCGGAAGTGAAGGTGCTAGTCGGAAACTACCAGGCTGAGTACGGCCGAAGGTCGGGAGCCAACATAACGCTTGTAAGCAAAGCCGGCACCCAGCAGTTCCACGGTCTTGTCTCGTACTTCAAGCGTCACGAACAGTTCAACGCGAACAATTTCTTCAGAAACCGGCAGAGGCAAGGCAAGGCGCGTTACCGCTACAATACATGGACATACAACGTCGGCGGCCCAATTTACATCCCCGGCAAGTTCAACAAAAACAAAGACAAACTCTTCTTCTTCTGGAACCAGGAGTTCTGGCCGTTGGAAGCGACCGCGTCGGGCAACTTGACGGTTCCCACGGCATTGGAACGGGCGGGCGACTTTTCGGAGACCCGCGATCTCAACAAGTCGCTGATTGTCGTTCGTGATCCGTATACTCAGGTGCCATTCTCAAATAACGTCGTGCCGGCAAGCCGCCTTGACCCCAATGGTCAGGCACTGCTGAAAATCTTTGCCGCGCCGAACTTCACCGACTGGAACATCTCCGGGGGGAAATACAACTACATCTACAACACGAACGTGTCGAAACCTACGCGCATGCAGACCCTTCGGCTTGACTATAACCTGAATCCGAATCACAGGATCTCCGGTTCGTTCTACGGCTACTCAAATGACCAGACAGGCTCGGTGGGACTCGATACAGGGAGTTCCAACTGGCCATTGATGTCGATGGGGTATTCCTATAAGGGGCAGAACTACCTGGCTCGTTACACTGCCGTCCTGTCGCCCACGTTGATCAACGAGTTCACCGCCGGCTTCACCAACCGGCCTCAACTGAACACCGTGATCGAAGAGGAATTGAAGAAGGCCCAGCGGGCAACAATCGGCTTCGCCGCCGGCCAGTTCAATCCGCAGAACAACCCGTTGGATCTCGTCCCCAACGCTACGTTCGGAGGTGTGCAGAGCCCGGCCAACCTGGCGATCGAAGGACGATTCCCCTTCTGGCAGAACGGCAGGGTGATCAGTTTCACGGATACTCTGACCAAGACGATGGGTTCGCACACGCCCAAAGTAGGCATCACCGCCGACATGCTCAGGCATCACGCTACTGCCTATGGGGCCATGCCTTTCGGCAACTTTGACTTTTCGCGCAGCACCGCAAATCCGTTGGATACCAACTACGCCTACTCGAACGCGATCCTTGGCGTATTTAACACTTACCGTGAATCCAACGTGCAGCCGGTCGTTCGTTTTCGCCAGAGGAACATTGAGTGGTTCGCACAGGACAGTTGGAAAGCTACCCGCCGCCTCACGCTGGAGTTAGGAGTCCGGTTCAGCTTGATAGGCCCGATGTGGGACAACGCAGGCTTCACATCGGGATTCACCTTCGAGAAGTTCGACCCGGCACAACAGGTCCAACTCATTTCGCCGATTCTCGTCGGCGGGGTCCGAAAAGGTTACAACCCAGTCAACGGCAATATAGTTGCTCCCGCCCTGATTGGCTCAGTCGCCCCAGGCTCCGGCAACGTCACGAATGGAATGCTGGTTGTTAAGGACAATCCTGACTACCCTCGAGGGCTCTACAAGAATCGCGGCGTGCAGTACGCCCCGCGCATCGGCTTCGCCTATGATGTCTTCGGCAACGGCATGACCGCGGTGCGCGGTGGATTCGGTATGTTCTACAACCACCCGGGGTGGAACGTCTACGAGCCCTTTGCCCTGCTGCCTCCACTGGTTATGACGCCCACCCTGTACTACGGCGAAATGTCGACCTTCCTTTCATCTTCTGGCGTCGTCTTCCCGCAGAGTGTCTCTTCAGCGGATAAGACGAGCAAGACCCCTAGCGTCATGAACCTGAGCCTCTCGATTCAGCAGAAGCTCCCCTTTGACACGATCCTGGACGTTGCCTATTCCGGTTCGTTGGGGAGGAATTTGTTCTGGACCCGAGAAATGAACGCGGTCCCGATGGGGCGGCGATTTGATCCCGCATACGCGGATTCGACAATCAAGGGCGCCTCTCTTCCAACGGCGTTCCTGACGCCCATCAGGGGATACACCAGCATCCTCCGATATGAGGCGGCGGCATCCTCGAACTACCATTCTTTGCAGGTGTCCGCCAACCGGCGCTTCGTGGCTGGGTTTCAATTTGGAGCCTCGTGGACTTGGTCCAAAGCGATGGACTTCGTGGATAACGACAGGGACGCCATCTCGCCCTTCGTCTCACCGCGAGTGTGGAACTACGGCCTGGCTGCCTTCGACCGGACGCACTTGCTGAAGGCAAGCGCGGTTTGGAACACGCCCAAGACCCCGTGGAAGAATCCGATCCTGAAGGGCGTCCTTAATGACTGGCAACTCTCATTCATGCCGAGTTTCGTCAGTGGCCAGCCGCTTGGGATCGGATGGAGTTCGACGGTATCTATTGACACGACGGGGACCCCAAGCCAGGGTTCCCGCATTGTCGTCAATGCAAATCCTGTTCTGCCAAAGGGCGAGCGCACTTTCGCACGCAATTTCCGAACGGATGTCTTCCAGATGCCCGCCGTCGGCTCGCTCGGCAACTCCGCGAAGACATTGATCCGGGGGCCTGGCATCAACAACTGGGACACGGGAGTGTTCAAGAACTTCCCCATCAAGGAGTTCGCCAAAGTGCAGTTCCGTTGGGAGATGTATAACGCGTTCAACCAGACGCAGTTCGCGGGAGTGGATACGGCAGCCCGATTCGACGGCGCGGGTAGGCAAGTGAACACGCAACTCGGCCAGTTCACTTCGGCTCGCAATCCGAGGATCATGCAGTTCGCACTGCGGCTCAACTTCTGACGCGTAAACAGTGACAAGCGGGTGTCATGGGCACCCGCTTGTTTGTTGATCCAAATGAGGAGGGAAGAGAATGAAGCGCCGTGATGTGTTGACTTTCTTAGGTAGCGGAGTGGCCGCGGCGGCTCAGACTGCCGATCCCGCAGCACAGAGTTGCGCGGTGCCGGGCCTGCCCGCCAGTTACGCCGCTGTCCAGGCGGTCTGTCCCGGTGACCTGGACGCTTATTTTTCCGACGAGCGGCTGCGCGCGATCGTCGACGTGTCGAAGCCTCTTCCCAAGGCGAAATATGAGGTGGTCGCGTACAACTACCCGTGCTGGCATCCATGCCCATGGATGGAGGCGCGTTTCGGCCAGGGTTGGACACAGTTCCAGGCGCTACGGGATTCCAAGCCTCTCTACCCGGGCCACCTCTACCCGAAGTATCCTCTCTGGGGCGAATACAACGAAGCCGATCCGATTTGGGCGGAACGCGAGATCGACACCGCCGTCAACTTCGGCATTGACGTTTGGATGCATTGCTGGTACTGGCAGGAAGGTGTCCAGCGATGCCATCTTCAACTGCAGGATGGATTTCTGAAGGCCCCAAACCGGAACAAACTCAAGTTCGCCGTAATGTGGGCGAACCACGACTATTGGAATGCCTGGCCGGCGCCGACACGGGGCGGCAAGGCGGCGATCATCTCCCGCCAGTGCCACACCGAAGAGGATACGCTGCGGGTAATGGACTACTGCATCGAACATTACTTCCGACAGCCCAACTACTGGAGGCTCGGCGGCGGCCCGGTGTTCGGTATATACAGCATTGACCAATTGCTGAGAGACATTCCGGCTCCGCGGCTGCGCGTACTCTTCGACCGCATGCGCGAGAAAGTCGCCAAGGCCGGTCTCGGTGACCTGCACCTGCAGGCCAGTCAATTCTCTCCTAACGATGCCGCCCATCTTAATGAGTTCGGCATCCAGAGCGCCACTCGCTACCACACGTTTCACACTGCGCTCGGCAAGGTCCCCCTTGGGGGGAGGTTGCCCTATGGCGAGGCCGCCGTTCAAACCGTTTCCTACTGGCGGCAACTGAGGGAAAAGTCCCCCGTGCCGTTCTTCCCGGATTGTCCAGCCGGTTGGGACGACAGCCCACGGCGGGGCACGAACTCCAAAATGGTCACGCAGCGATCGCCGGACCAGTTCGAACGGCTCATGATCGCCGCAAAGTACTTCCTTGCGGAGTCGTCCGCGAATGTTCCGAAGATTGTCTTCCTCTCGTCCTGGAACGAGTGGACCGAAGATCACGTCATCCTGCCGGATACCGTGTATGGCTATAGTTATCTGGAAGCCGTTCGAAGAACCTTCCGGGGTTGACTAGCCGCTCGGAACAGACTGCGGCATCCGGTCAGAATACAGTCTCAAGGAGTCTCAAATGGATCTATTCTCCACGGCTCGCCGCGGGTTCCTCGCTGGCGTTATCGTCGCACTCTGCGTTCCACCTCCTGGCTGGGGCGCGCCCGCCAACCAGGGAGCCAAGACTACCCTCTCGCAGGGTTTCCAGAATGTGCCGGTCAATTCCAAACCCTGGGTGTACTGGTGGTGGCACAACGGAAACGTGACCAAAGAGTCCATCACTCGCGACCTCGAGCAGATGAGGGCGAAGGGAATCGGCGGGTTCCTGATGTTCGATTCGCGCGGTTACCATCAGCACTACCTGCCGCCGCCGCCGCCGAAGAACGAGTTCCTGGATCCGGAATGGCGGGCTCTCGTGAAGTTCTCCATGGAGGAGGCACACCGTTTGGGCCTCCAGATGAGCATGAATCTCAGCACGCATGCCGGCTCCCTGCATGCGCCGTGGAACATGGGTGATAACCGTCCGAAGAAATTGGTGTGGACGGCAACCGAGGTGAGCGGTCCCCGGCGTGTGTCGATCGAACTCCCTGCGGGGACCGGCGATGCCAGGGCTCGGGATGTCGCGCTATTCGCCGTCCGCCGAAGCCAAGCCGCAGCCTCGACGGGGGCGGCCGGTTCAGCCACGGTCAGCCTCTCCGGCAAGTGGCGTGACATTGCGACTGAGTTACCCAAGGAGCCCGGTGCGCCTGCGACTGAGGTGTTGGATCTCACGAAGAGCATTGGCCCCAACGGCGCTCTTTCTTGGGACGTGCCCGCGGGCGAGTGGACGCTCCTTCGCTTTGCGTACATGATCATCCCCGGCTTCGATAGCACCGTGGATGTACTGAATACCAAGGCGGTCGAAGGGTATTTCAATCGCATGGCGGGGCCCATTATAAAGGACGCCGGCCCGCTGGCGGGCAAGACGCTGACTTACTTCTACAGCGTGAGTTGGGAAGGCGCTTCGCCGACCTGGACACCGGGATTTGAGGCCGAGTTCCTGAAGTATCGCGGCTACAGCCCGATGCCGTACCTACCCGTCTTCGCGGGGATGACGGTCAAGAGCGCGGAAGAATCCGGCCGTTTTCTCGCGGATTACAGCCGGGCGCTGGGCGACTGTTTCATGAACAACTGTTACGGAAAGCTGCAGGAACTGAGCTCACGCCACGGCATCAAGTGGCACGCCGAGTCCGGCGGTCCGTGGGGAAAGGACCTGTTCTTCCGGCAGTCCGACCAGTTTGAGTTTTGGGCGCGCAACGACATGCCGCAGGGCGAGTTCTGGCCATCTAGGGAAGTTGATCCCCCCGCCGGCACGACCAGGGCCAACACGCGGCGCACAGCCATGGCGGCCCATACGTACGGCAAGCCTCTCGTGGCAACTGAAGCCTTCACACACATGCTGGCTCACTGGATCATGTATCCGGCGAGGTTGAAGCCGTCGGCCGACGACGTCTTCATCGATGGCGCTAACCAATTCATCTGGCACACCTTCAGCGCATCTCCGAAGGAGTTTGGAGTGCCGGGCATCATCTACTGGGCGGGAACGCACCTGAATCCGAACGTCACGTGGTGGGAGCAGTCAAAAGCTTTCCTGGACTATCTGGCTCGCTGCCAGTACCTGCTACGCCAGGGGCACTCGGTTAACGATGTTGTCTGCTACGCGAGTAGTAGAAACCGCTCGGCCTGGGGACACGACGAGAAGTGGAGCGACTCAGCATCGCTGGTCCTCGGCAAGGGCTACAAGCATGACGTGATCAGCAAAGAGGCGTTGATCGAACGTCTGTCGGTGAAAGACGGCAAGCCGGTTCTGCCCGACGGAATGGCCTATCGGCTGCTCGTGGTGGATCTCGACGAAGACGTCATCGCTCCGGAGGTGCTCGAAAAGATCAACAGCCTCGCCAACGCGGGTGCGACCGTGGTCCTCGGGCGGCTCCGTCCCACAAAGGCATTCGGTTTGAAGGACTATCCGGCGTCAGATGCGAAAGTGCGCCAACTCGCCTCGCAGCTTTGGGGGGACGGCGACGGCCGGCCTTTCCGCAAGACGGTCGGGCGGGGAGTTGTGATCGGCG
>JBDKSR010000611.1:0-3523 GCA_039680545.1 Bryobacteraceae bacterium
AGCCGGGCGCACCAGGAATTGACGCAGAGGTTTGACTTCGAATGACATCGGAGGCCTAAACTAACCATCCAAGATAGCAGAGAGCAGTCTGCGTTGCCCAATTGTGGAGTCGGCCCGACGAGGTGCGGCGCGGCGGATGCCGCGACTGGCGTAAGCTGTATTCTTGGAGCCCTTCAGGCGAGGATCGATGACGGAACTGTTCCGTCGCTGACGCCCAACTTTTCGATATTGGATGGAGACTGAAGTACACGTGTATGCCTTCTCGGTCGCTGCCAGTATCCTCCTGTCCTTTTTCCCGTTCTTAATCGTGATGTTGTCGTTGTGCCGCCACGTGTTGAAGTGGCCGGCCGCAGTGACGGCGGTCAACTTGGCCCTCACAGACTACTTCCCCGGCACGCTCGGCGATTTCGTCAATCGGAATCTGCACGCAACGGTCGAGGGCCGCGGGCCGTTTCAGGTGGTTTCTATTCTGCTGCTCTTGTTCGTGGCGAATGGCATTTTCGAGCCTCTGGAAGTGGCGCTCAATCGTGCCTGGGGGGCTGAGAAGCACCGGAGTTTTCTGCGAAACCAGCTCATTAGCACCGGCCTCATCTTCGCCTGTGGCAGCCTTGCCCTTGGATCGATGACACTGACTGCGCTGAACTACACAGTTTGGCCTAAGGTGCTCGGCCAGAGTCCGGCGATTGTTGGTGCACTTGGCCTCGCCGTTTTTAAGATGGCGGCGGTACCGATGTCGATGCTCATGCTCTTCCTTATTTACTGGCTGCTGCCGAACCGTAAGATTCCACCGGCCGCCGTGCTCCCGGCCGCTATCATTGTGGGGCTGGCGCTCGAAGCGCTGAAGTACATCAACATCCTCACCTGGCCCCTTTGGCGCGCGAAACTGGCGAAAGAGTACGGTCCGTTCTTGTACTCAGTGACCATCGTCCTTTGGAGTTTTCTTGGCGCGATGGTGGTTCTCGCCGGGGCGGAATGGTCCGCGCGGGCGAACCGCGAAAAGCAGCTTCCTTCGTGAGCCGCCGGGACCAGTCAATTGCATGGATCGTTGGAACTGGATAGACTTGAAGAGACTCAAATCAAGAGTTTGGCATCGTTATTACTGAGAGGACTGCATTTATGCCTGGCAAGAAAGACCCCACGCGCCGCGCGTTCGTTCAAAGCGCAGGGGCTGTGACCGCTGCCGCCGTGGCCACTCCGTTCATTCAAAAATTGAATGCCGCGAACAATCAGGTCCGGTACGGAGTGATTGGAACGGGAGGACGCGGGACGTACCTTCTGAAACACATGGTCGGCCTCGACAACGGCAGGTGTGTCGCCGTTTGCGATGTCTATGAGCCGAATCTTAAGAACGGCGTCCAGGCGGCTGGCACGAAGCCGACGGCATATAAAGACTATCGCGAGTTGCTGGCGCGAAGGGACATTGACGCCGTTGTCATCGCCGTCCCGCTTTACGCTCATTTCCCGATCACTCGGGATGCCCTGCTTGCGGGCAAGCACGTGTTCTGCGAGAAGAGCCTTGTTTTCAAACCGGAGGAGTTGCACGCGTTGCGGGCGCTCGTGAATGAGCATCCGCGACAGGTCATGCAAGTCGGCTTGCAACGGCGATACAGCCGGTTCTACCAGATTGCCAAGCAAATGGTCGACAAAGGCCTGCTCGGCAAGGTGACCCACGTGATGGCTCAGTGGCACCGGAATCCGGGCTGGACTATGAAGCCCAACATCCCGAAAGAACGTAATTGGCGGCTCTTCCGTGAATATTCGGGCGGTCTTACTGCCGAGTTGGCTTCTCACCAGATTGATGTGGCGGACTGGATGTTCAGCTCGCATCCTGAGTTTGTGGTGGGTGTCGGTGGCACGGAGTTTATCAAGGACGGCCGGGACGTCTATGACAACATCCAACTGATCTACAAGTACCCCCACGGCCAAAAGCTCATCTACACGTCCATCAGCACGAACAAGCAACTGCCGCTGTTCAGTAGCTCTCGCACTGAGTTTGGCGAGCGGATCATGGGTACGGGTGGGACAATCGAGATCACGGTTGGCACCGATACAGAGCCGACAATCGGCCTGTGGTATTCGGAACCGAAGCCCGCGCAAGTGACGCCGGCCAAGAACGGGAAGAAGGAAGCCGTTGTCGCCGGCGCTACACTCGCCTCGACGGGCCGCGGTGTGAAGGGCCTCCCGATCATGCTCGATCGCGACCAGTTCAGGGGCAATGAATCATTCTTAGAGAAGGAAATGAAGTTCGCCCGGCGCTGGTTGTACAGCAAGGGTGTCATGGTTCCTGAAGAGGATCGGAATCCGGTCGATGTGGCAATGGAAAGCTTCTTCAACTGCTGCAAGAATGGCGCAAGGCCCAGGGCCGACATCAATGTCGGACTTGAGGATTCCACTGCCGTGATGTTGTCGAACCTCGCGATGGACGAGGGACGCCGCGTCTACTTCGGTGAAATCCATAAGATGGGAGTCGGCACACCCGCCCCGAGCGCGCAAAAGAAGGCCTAATCGGTTTTACCAAAGGGACCGTGGAGTTCGACTTCACGGTCCTTTTTCATTTCTTGTCTCCGGCGTTGAGACATGGCCCCCTTACTTGAGATATCCTAGGGAACCTTGACGCCATGCCTGAGACCACATACCGAAACCGCCGCGCGTTTCAAGTCGAAACCGCTACCCTCCGCCTCACGGTATTAACCGAAGGCGGGCATATCGCTGAAATCCTTCATAAGCCAACTGGCATGAACCCGTTGTGGACGCCACCCTGGCCTTCTGTCGAGCCTTCCGGATATCACCCCGTACGGCATCCGGAATTTGGTAATAACGCCGAAAGCAAGTTGCTCGCCGGCATCATGGGGCATAACCTCTGCCTCGACATTTTCGGAGGTCCCTCCCCCGAAGAAGCCGCCGCTGGATTGACGGTTCACGGCGAGGGTTCGGTCGTGCCATACGCCATCTCTGGTGACGCGTCGCTCGTCACGTGCCGTGCTGAGTTCCCTCTTGCGCAGCTCAGGTTCAAACGCGAGATCCGTCTTGCTCCCGAGAGTTGCGTGATTCAGATCTCGGAATTTGTTCAGAACCTCTCGCCTTACGACCGGCCTGTGGCCTGGACGCAGCACGTGACCCTCGGCCCTCCCTTCCTCGCGAAAGGGTCGACCCAGTTTCGGGTATCCGCGACGCGCTCGAAGACATTTGAGGGCGATTTCGGCAGCGGTGATTACATGGCACCGGGAGCGGAGTTTAACTGGCCGCATGTGCCGTGCCGGGACGGTGGAACGAGCGATTTGCGGGTCTTTACGGACCGGCCGGCCTCGGGCGCGTTCACGACCCATCTCATGGACCCAGCGCATAAGCAATCCTTCTTCACGGCATGGTCGCCTTCGTCCCGGCTGTTGTTCGGCTATGTATGGCCGCGAGCAGCATTTCCCTGGCTCGGGATCTGGGAAGAGAATTACTCGCGCATGAGTCCACCGTGGAATGGGAAGACTCTTACCCGAGGGATGGAATTCGGCGTCTCTCCAATTCCTGA
>JBDKSR010000612.1:0-3655 GCA_039680545.1 Bryobacteraceae bacterium
GTTGTCCGTCATCTTGAGACTGACTTTCTGAGCGTTGAACCAGGGCCGCCACGTGTACGTGTGCCCTCCCAATTTGCCGATCACGAATTCACCGCGAACCTTGCCAAGGACGGCCAGCGGCCCGGGCAACTGGAACGGATGAACTGTCGAGATGCGCAGATTCTTGGTCGGCTCGGCGTTGTTGCTGAAGGAGAAAGGAGGGTCGTGGGTCGGACCCCACCACAGCGACTGTTTACCCACCGAGATTTCCACGTTGCCTACCCGCGTGCCCACGTAACTGTCGAGCAGCCGGAATCGATCAGTAGTCTTTATCGCCTCGCCGCTCTGCAACGGTGTTCCATCCAGCCGGGCAATCTCCTGCCGGACATCCAGCGGCCAGGCATCCCTACCCGGCGAATGCTGGTATTCCCCGTTAACGTACGCAAACCACCGGCTGGATTCGGCCCGGGCCGTGAATCCCTCATAGGAGTTCCATCCCCGCCCGTAGGGCCGGCCGTAGTCGTTGCTCCACGTCTGCCCAAAATGGAAGCTGTCGTTCAGGGCCGTTCCGCCGATCACCCCATTCCGGACGTACACCGATTCGAGCACGACGCCGGCTCCCTTACCCCTGCCGTCGAACTCCGCGTGGAGCGACCGCAGCAGCTTCCACACTTCGGCGCCAATACCGGTGTCGATTTCACCGACTCGCTGCATCAACTCTTCTGCCTCTGCGGCTTGGCGCCGGCACTCCGCGCGGGTCCAGGGGCGCAGTGTGGAGATCTGAGATGGAACAAGTCCCAAGGCGGCCAGTTTCTCCAATGCGGGATAGATCCAGCTATCCAAAGCGACATAAGGGGAACCGTCTGGCGCCGATCCCTTCGCCAACCCTGCTCCCACGAGCATGAACGCAACGACCGCCCACCACCGAACCCTCGTTAAAGCCATCTTTCAATGCACGCAGCCGATGCCTGCAACAATTGCTCATGCTCCTTCCCTACCGAGCAACCGTCCCAGTTCGCGCTCCAACATCTTGACGTGGACATCCAGGCGGTCCAGACGCGATTCTATGGATTCAGCTATTTCACCAGTTGCGGCGCTCTCTGCAATCAACCGAAGCACCGCGCCTCGGGCGAAGTCGGACAGACTGCGGACACCGTGGGCCGCGCACACCTTCTGCAGGTGATGGTATTCGGCTTCCACCAGACGGAAGCTCACAGTTCGGGTTCGCCGGGCGAACATTGTTCAGTGGGTGTTTGCGGCTATCCGGTAATCAGGCGGGTTTGATCCAGCCGGCGTCGATCTCGGTAGCGATGGAACGTTGCAGAAGATCGATCGTGACAACCAAACGGCCGTCACCCTTGTTCCGAAAGAAGACGCCTTCGGCGCCCGTCAGCGGCCCTCGCACCACGGAGACCCGCTGCCCCTCCCGCAGGAATGGCCAAGGGCTGACTGGCAAACCGGAATCAAGCAAGACTCGGACCGCTTCGATTTCACTCTCCGCCACCGGCGCCGGCTCGTCGCCGAAGCCGACCACCGCGACCACACCACATGTGGTCACAATGGGAAGCCGATTGCGAAAATCGAAGCGGCAAAAAGTATACCTGGGAAACAAAGGCCGCTTCATCTCTTTTACCCGGTCCGACCACTGCTTTCGCACGCGGTAAGCGGGCAGAAACGTTTCATAACCCTTTGCCGTCAGCATAGACGTGACCGTGCTTTCGGCGTTCGGCTTCACGGAGATGGCATACCACGGATGAGGTATCACTGATCTCCCGAGGGTAGAGCTTACGCTAGGTCTGTCCCAACCTCTTGAACAAAGACGAAAATGTCAGCCACGCGAGCAGGCTCTGCGGTACTTTCGAGCCACCTGTTTACGTGGCGCTATGAATTGTAAGCATCAAGAATACGTCATATTGTTGTGAGAGTCAAGTGTTAATACAGTTCATTATGTCATTTTGGAAGATTATAAATGTGGACATAAATTCCGACACGTCCGCAACAGCCACAGACTGTCCTCAACACCCACAGAAATGCGTATAGTGGACAGCTCACTGTCGCCAAGGGCTAGTATGTGTGGGATGTAAACGCGGGCGACATTGGTAATATCACGGACAGGTTGCAATTTCCGGCGCATTTACGGCCATATCGGAGGCTAAAGTACGATTGGCGGCGTGCATTACCAGTACTACGTACGGTATAGGCTGGGCGGGACCGCGGAGCACGCTTCGGCTATTTCAGCTTTCCGACAGACCACAGGATTGCGTTGCGTACCAGGCGGCGGTGTCCGGGATGCCGGATGGCATCTTCGCCGCGCCCGAGTTCGATATACACAACGCGCGCTTTCAGATGCGGGCCGAGGTAGACGACCGGTTCGTCGTTGAGCCGGTTATCCGTCTCCATCAGGACGGCGAGCGTCGGCAAGTGCCACATGCCTCTGTACACATCGTCGGTGACTGGGATGGGTTCGACGCCGCGCGTCATCGGGTGGTTGACGCCCACGACGGGCGTCTCCGACAAGTCGACGTTTTCCTTATAAGCAATCTCGCATGATCGCCCAGCGTCTTTGTGTGGTACTTGGTGCCGATGACGTTCTCGGACCGCCACGGCCAGGACGTGTAATCCATCATGATGGATGGAGAAAATTCCCTTCCCTGCTTCGCCCAACGCTTCAGGATTGGCCTTCTCCTCGTCGCCGATGGTCTCTCCCAGGTCATGGAACACGATCTCGACGTAGCGGGCGGCGAAATCCTTACGCAATGCCGCCTTCTGTGTGGTGGCGTGTCATCACACTGTGTCGTCCTGGCCTTAGAACAGAGTGTAGAGGGACGCCGGATAGCCATGGTCGCCGGTCACCTGAAGCACGCGAGCAGCGTCGTGCTTCGGCTGAGGTATCGCTGCGATCCGGGCGGGCAGCGTATCGTTTCCCATCGCCACTCACTCGAGGGATCGGGCGAACGCAGTCAAGAACCCAGTCTGGTACAGCGCGGACAGATCGTGGCCCAAAGTGAAGTGGACGACACACCGTTTCCCAAACGGCACGGTCCACGGGATGGGTTCATTGCGGCCGGTTCACTGTTTCACCGGATCGCTGTACACCGTCGCCAGCACGAGCACGTTCGACGGCAGATCCATGCGGCGTATCATGTGTTAAACACTCGGGTGTTGATACGTCGCTGACTCATGGACACAAGGTCAGCCAGTATACAGAGGTTGTTTACAGGTCGGCAATCGCGTTCGCGACCCGACGCGGCGAACCTCTGGACGGAACTCACCGCCGCACAATGGGTCCCTGGTGGGACACCGGCCTCCACCTCGCCCTGCTGGGTACGTGAGGAAACCGGACTGCCGCTCACCGTAGGATTACGGGAGTAACCAAAGACGGGTGCTCATCGCGTTTCAAACATCGCGTGATGTGTATTTGCACGTAGAACGAAAGAGTGGTTTCATGTTTGTACGAGGCCGCTCACAGTCGCCGATGCTCCTGTGGCGGTGCTGGCACTGCAAGACGAGATCCGCCGTTCCGATGAATCGCGTCAGGACCACCGGTTGCACGGGGTCCTTCTTGTGGCCCCGAAGTATGAGCTGACGACAGGCTGCCTTGGCCCTGGGGGATTCCCCTCGTACCGTCGAGTATTGGTTTCGATCCTTCGACCGCGACGGCCTGGCCGGTCTGCAG
>JBDKSR010000613.1:0-9874 GCA_039680545.1 Bryobacteraceae bacterium
TGCCGTTCGAATCGACGACACGCAAGGTCGCCCATCCCATGCGATTCGCCTGGATTCACGCTTCGATTCGTTGCTCGACGGCGGGGTCACTCCAGACCCTGCGGTAGGCCGGTGTCTGAGCGACCACGGAAAGCGCACTCCAGCAAAGCATTGCGCCAATCGGAAGAATCAGTCCCCTATGGTTCCCTGGCATGTGTTCACTCCATGTCCGCTAGACAGTGCGGTGACCGCCCAGTCTACCTCAATAAATCACTCGACCGGGGGAAGGAAGGTGCGGGGCGCGTGATCGTTGCAGTCGCACCCGCGGCTGCTGTGCGCGTTTGTGCGACCGGGATATCCGATGCTGCGGGAGACTCGGCACCGGCATCTATGCCCAGCCGTTCAACCGGGAACAATCGGCGGGGCGGGGATTACCCACCGGATCAGCTAGGACTAGATTCAACTGGTTGAAAAACCAGATAGTTATGCGACGACGCCTCCCACATGCCGATTCGTTCACGCATGACCGCTTCAGCCGCCGCGGCATCCCTCCGCTTGATCGCGTCAACGACCGGGGTGTGAGACACCGCATCTTCGACAAGATCGAATGTGGACTGACCGCTGATTGCTGCGAACATGGACAGCGGAAGAACGCAACGCCGGAGGGCCGCACGGATATACGGGTTGTTTCCCGCTGTCCAAACCGCTTCGTGCCAGCCGTAATCTTCGTGCATGTAGGCGAGAATGGCGCTTTGCCGGGCCATATCAATCATCTTCTCCAGGCGGACCTCAATATCGGTCACCTGATCGCTCGTGGCACGTACTGCCGCTTGCCCAGCGGCGTAAGGCTCCAACAACCGGCGCAGCGCGAAGATCTTGGCTGCCTCCTTGACGGTGATCCGGAGCACCCGAGTGTCAGCGTTGGGCCGTTTTACGATGAATCCCTCGGTTTCGAGCTCGACCAACGCCTCGCGGATCACCCCGAGGCTCGCTCCGAACTCTGTCATCAATTTTCGTTCAATAATCCGCTCTCCGGGCTTCAGGGAGCCGTCTAGAATTGCTGACCGAATTTCTTCAGCGATCCGGTTTCGAAGAGTGGTGGGCAAGATTTTATCGAATTTTGACATTATGTTGGACGCCGCGCTCGCTTTATCTCTTGACCACGATTTCTGCCATCGTGTATACTCTAACACACCAGGGTCGATGATCGATCATCAATCATAAGATCTTGGATTTTAGTCTCGAAGTTGAACGACGGGAGGTCTTTCCATGGGTCATCGAAGTCTACTCCGGCTCTTGCTGCTCACCCTTCTGGTTGGTTTGACGGCATCGGCCCAAATCAATGGCGGAACCCTGAACGGACGCGTACAGGACAGTACCGGGGGCGTTATTCCGGGTGTCGCGATTGTGGCCACGAACACAGCCACGAATGTCTCGCGGCAGACCACTTCCAACGCTGAAGGCTATTATTCTGTTGCAGATCTCATTTCAGGAACGTACAAGCTAACTGCGACTTTCAAGGGGTTTAAGCGGCTTGAGCGGGACGGAATTGTCCTCCAGGTCGGTGACAGGATCGCTTTGGATCTGCGTATGGAGTTGGGGACGCAGTCTGAATCGGTTGTGGTGACCGGGGAAGTTCCGATGCTGCGCGTCGACGATGCCACCACCGGTTTGGTGATCGACTCCCGGCGGATCGAGGAACTGCCACAGTGGAACCGTAATGCGCTCGCGCTGGCGCTCATGACGCCGAACGTGAACGGCACCAACGAGCAGATCGGGCACGCAAACACAAACAATTTCAGGATTAACGGCGGCCGGACATCGCAAGTCGAGTACATGGTCGATGGAGTTCCCGCAACGACAGCCTATGAACACGAAGTCGCGGCTTCGGTGCCCTCGAAAGAAGCCGTCTCTGAGTTCAGGGTGTTGACTAACGGGTTCTCAGCCGAATACGGACGCCTTTCCGGTGGCGCTATTTCGGTTGTTACCCGTTCGGGCGGTAACAGATTCCATGGAAATGCATATGAATTCTTCCGTAATGACAAGCTGAATGCCACTGCCTGGAACACAAACCGCACCGGAGGCACGAAGACCGTCTTCCACGACAACATTTTCGGTGCGTCGTTTTCCGGCCCGGTCACTCTGCCGAAAGTCTATGACGGGCGCAATAAGACCTTCTTTTTCTTCAACTACGAAGGAATCCGCAACAGTTCGACCGGCAGCGCCACTCTCGGATCGACGCCTTCGCTGCTCGAGCGGGAAGGCGACTTCTCCCAGAGCTTGGCATCCGGGAGCGCTGTGAGTATCTACGATCCGCTCTCAGGGGTGATGTCCGGGAGCAAGGTTGTCCGTACGGCCTTTCCTGGCAACAAGATCCCGGCGAGCCGTATCAACGCCCTCTCAGCGAAGTACATGGAGTATTACCCGAAACCCAACCGGGCGGCAAATGTCAATTCCAGTCACGAGGACAACTTCCTGGGGTACGATCAGGCGAAGACGGGCACCAACCGCGTCACCGGCCGCCTGGACCAGAACTGGAACTCACAGCAGACTACCCAGTTCTCGATTACCCAATTCGCGAAGCACACGCAGGACGCGCCGTGGTTCTCCGAATTGCAGACTTTGGGCTACAGCGAATCGAATGCCTGGACGATGGCGGCGACTCACACCTGGACGATGAATCCGACCACCCTTTTGACGGTCAGGCTCGGGAATGTGCGCGACGTCGGTCTCGACAATGACATCGTCGATGTGGATGCCCGCGGGTGGGGATTCTCGCCGGAGACGCTCAAGTTGATGGGTGACGCTTATCAGCGGGTACCGAAACTCGAGACCGGAGACAGCACTCTGGAGATACTCGGTGGGGGGCAGATCTCCGAGGTTCGCGAGACGTCGTATACCGCATCAGTCTCGCTGCAGAAGCTTATTGGAAAGCACACGCTGAAGGCGGGATACGAGCATCGCCGCTACTATGCCAATATTCCGTCCGGCGGCAACGTGTCACTCAAGTCTGGCGCCGCTGCCACGTCCCAATACTATCCGGCAGACAAGACCGGCTCGGAACTGGCGGGCTGGCTGCTCGGTATTCCATTGAGCGGCGGCGGTACTCAGTTCGCCGGGCCCGCTCTGTTGCAGCCTTTCCACGCCGCGTATATTCAGGACGACATCAAGCTTACCTCGAAGCTGACGGTTAACCTCGGCGTCCGCTGGGAGATTGAAGCTCCCATGACCGAGCGGTTCGACCGCATGTTTGCCTTCGACGAGGACTACAAGTGGGACGTCAACGCCAAGTCGGGTTGGTCATGGGCCAGCGTCCTCGACCAAGCTGGCTTAACCTCCAGCAGCCTCCCGACGCCGGCGTGGATCAGCCAGGGTCTGTACGGGCGTATATCCGTGGCCGGTACGCCGGAGTATACGGGGCGCAGCCAGAGGGTTGTAAGACCCGACCGTTTCTCTCCCAGGTTCGGTGTTGCCTGGCAGTTCCTGCCGCGCACCGTCCTCCGGGCCGGATACGGCATCAACTATCTGACGATTACCGGCGACACAAACATCAGCGGATCGGCTTGGAGCGGAAGCATGGCTGATACCGCGAGCCTCACGTCTTCGCTGGACGGGGGCCTGACCTATTTGGGAAGCTTCAGCGATCCGTTCCCGGATGGCACCGGCTACACAACCGCCATCCATTCTACGAGCGGGCTGAACAACCAACTGATCGGCCAGACGCTTAGCCCCGAGATGATGAATTACAACCCGGGTTACGAACACGTGGTTCATTTAGGGATACAGCGAGAGATTGGCTCGGGGCAGAACTCCTGGGTTTTCGAACTGGCATACAGCGGCAACTTTGGCCGGCACCTCGCGTTTTCCGGCTGGGGATGGCACATCCTAGAGGACGCTTACCATGTCTTAGGGCCGGTCGGGACCAAGCTCTACACGATGGTGGACAACCCGTTTTACGGGATTCTTCCGTCAAACACGGCCCGTGGCGCGAAGCAGGTTCGTCTCGGCTCTCTGTTCACGAGAAACCCGCTCTATTCGGACATCTGGACGATCGGCAATGGAGTCGGGTCCTCGAACTACAACGCCGGCTACATCCAGGCGGAACATCGTTTCGCGCATGGATTCGGCTTCATGGCGAACTACACCATCAGCAAGCTGTTGAACAATTGCGGATCTCTGGACGGGCAGCAAGCCTCGGGCCGTCAGATCGACGGCGTCCCTCAATCCGGACTGCCGATTGATGACATTTACTCGCTTGCCAAGAGCGACATTTCGCAGAAGCTGCTCTTGAACTTCTCATGGGACATCCCGGTGGGGAAGGGAAAACGACTTCTCGGCACCCCGGATAATCTTGCCGCCAAGGTTCTCGACCACGCGGTCGGCGGATGGCGTCTCGCAGGTATGAGCACGATGCGCACCGGCATGCCGTTCTGTCCGCAGCAGGCGCGCGCCTCATCCAGCGCGAAGAATGGCGGCTGGTGGATCATCAACCAAGGAAAAGCGTCGCGGCTGAAGATGACCGGCGAACCGTACAATAACAGTGTTTCCGGTCACACCGCACTGCAGGGCGCGGCAGGCTTCACGCCTTACGTCAATAAGTCCGCATTCCGCTACGTTTCCGGGCTCGAAATCGGCGACCAGCCGCCCATGCTGCCCGACGTGCGGATGCCCTCGTTCAGCCAGTGGGATGTGGCGATCATGAAGGACTTCCGGCTGTACTCGGAGTCCACCATACTGCAGTTGCGGTGTGAGGCCGTCAATATCTTCAACCACATGAATGCGGGCGATCCGGTTCAGGACTTCAGCAAGAGCAACTTTGGTTACATCACAAGCCAGGCTGGAAGTCCCCGTTACCTCATGTTGGCCGCGAAGCTGTCATTCTAAGCCGTCTACCTCCGTGATGGGCGCGGCGTCTCTCGTCGCGCCCAGTCCCTTAGCTTCCCCAACAATTCGTGTACGATAGATCATAATTCGATAGGCCTGTGGATTCCCGGCCTGGAAGGACTTGCTCATATGAATAGGCGAGATTTTCTGATGGCATCGGCAGCCGCGCCAGGATCAGTACTGATGGGCGCTGGCCGGATACTCGGTGCGAACGATACGATCCGCGTTGCTGTTCTCGGCGTGAACGGTCGCGGCCGGAGCCACTACGAAGGCTTCGAGCCGTTGCCCAACGTCGAAGTTACGACGTTTGTGGACCCGGACCTGGAAGTCGCGAATAGGCGGGCGGACGAATTCGAGAAGAAGTTCGGCCACCGGCCGAAGGTGGTCCAGGATATGCGGCGCGTGTTCGACGACAAGGACATCGACTGCGTCGGTATCGCGACTCCGAACCACTGGCATGCGCTGGCCACCATATGGGCCTGCCAAGCCGGCAAGGACGTTTACGTTGAGAAGCCCGGCACGCACTCGATTCCCGAAGGCCGGAGCATGATAGCGGCGGCGAAGAAGTACAAACGCATCGTGCAGCACGGCGTCCAGCTCCGCAGCTCGGAGGCCATCCAGGAAGCGGTACAAAAACTTCGAGAAGGCGTCATCGGGAATGTCTATATGGCGCGCGCCACGATATTCAAGTGGAGGCCGAAGCTCGAGAATTTCCCCAACGTAGAACCGCCGAAGACCCTCGACTACAATCTCTGGGTCGGCCCGGGCAAATGGCGTCCGTACTCGAAGAACCATGTCCACTATAACTGGCACTGGACGTGGGATTTCGGCAATGGCGAGATCGGCAACCAGGGAGTACACCAGCTCGACATGCTGCAGTGGGGTCTTGGTGTGAAACTGCCGACCACCGTGAGTGCGATGGGCGGTAAGTACTTGTGGAATGATCGCCGCGAGACGCCGGAGCTGATGACGGCACTATGCGACTTCGGTACGGAGAAAAAATACGCGGAGATCGCCGTCCGTTTCTGGTGCTCAAACAATGAAGCTGAGGCAGCCTGCGGAAACCTGTTCTATGGTTCCGAAGGCTACATGGCGATCAGCGGATACACGAAGTATCAGGTATTCCTCGGCCAGAAACATGAGCCCGGTCCCTCCAGACAGTCTGCTACCAGGCATTTTGAGAACTTTATTGATGCGGTGCGGAGCAGGAAGGTGGAGGACTTGAATGGCCCGGTCGAGACGGCTCATTACTCGTGCGCGCTCGCTCACGTCGCGAACGTCGCACTCCGTACCGGAGGCACGCTGAACTTCAATCCGGCCACGGAGCGGTTCACCGGCAACGAGAAAGCCAATAGCCTTCTGGCGGACACCTACCGCAAGGGATTTGTGGTTCCGTCGCCGGAGAAGGTCTA
Organism: Bryobacteraceae bacterium; assembly: GCA_039680545.1. Taxonomy (GTDB): domain Bacteria; phylum Acidobacteriota; class Terriglobia; order Bryobacterales; family Bryobacteraceae; genus JAEHDI01. The sequence goes on from JBDKSR010000613.1 coordinate 6,276, forward strand.
GAGGATTCGGATACGGAGTCGAATACCCGGCACTCGCCCACGGTCGGGGGTGCCGGGATTGTTCGGAAAGGTACATTCCATGGGCATTCTGAGTCGCAGAGAGTTTGCAGGAGTGCTTGCGGGGGTTGGTGCGGCGGCGGGATCGATTCTCCGTGCTGCCTCAGCCGGCGACATGCGCCTGGGCCTTGTTACTTACCAGTGGGCGGAAGGCATGGACCTGCCGGCACTTCTGACGGCCTGCGAGAAATCGGGACTGCTGGGCGTGGAACTGCGCACCATGCACGCTCACGGTGTCGAACCGGCTCTGACGAAGGAGCAACGCAAGGAAGTTCGAAAGCGCTTCGCGGACAGCCCCGTTGATTTGGTGGGTTACGGCTCGAACTGCGAGTATCATTCTCCCGATCCGGCCGAACTGAAGCAGAATATCGAGCAAACCAAGCAATACGTGCTGCTCATGCAGGATTGCGGCGGCAGCGGCGTCAAAGTGAAGCCGAATACGTTTCCGAAAGGCGTGCCTCGCGAAAAGACGATCGCACAGATCGGCAAAGCACTGAACGAGGTGGGCGCGTTCGGAGCCGATCACGGCCAGAAGATTCGCCTTGAAGTACATGGCCGCGAAACCTGCGAATTGCCGGTAATCAAAGCGATCATGGACATCGCGACTCACCCGAATGTGTACGTGTGCTGGAATTCGAACGGTGAGGACCTGGCGGGTGCCGGGCTCGATGCGAATTTCAACATGGTGAAAGCGCGGATCGGCGACACCACCCATGTCCGTGAACTGAATGATGGGGACTACCCGTACGAACGCCTGTTCAAGCTATTCGAGGGGATCCATTACAAGGGCTGGTTTCTGCTGGAAGCGCGTACTGAGCAACCGGACAAGGTGAAGGCGATGGCGGAACAGCTCGCAATTTTCAAGAAGATGATCCACGGTTGAATCCTCACCGGCACGGACCGGCGTTGCGGGTTTCGGCCGATGCTGGCAGACTACATGCAGGAGCTCAGTTCCATTGAACTTGGCGAAGGCTCGCAAGTGGTCGCAAATTGTCTTCTTTGTACTGTTCCTGTTTCTCCTTCTGAAAACCGAGTTCCGTGGGTATCTCGGCGTGTTTAAAGGGGATATACGGCTCCCATACCCGGTTAGCATTTTCCTCGAAGCCGATCCGCTGGCCGCGATCACGAACGCACTCTCGACCGGCGCGCTCTACAAGGGGCTGCTCTGGAGCCTCGTGATTCTCATTCCCACGCTGTTTCTCGGCCGGTTCTTCTGCGGATGGATTTGCCCGCTGGGAAGCTTGCACCACTTCTTCAGTAGCCTGAAGTCCGAGAAGAAGAGAGGGATACGGCGGATCGACTCGAACCGCTGGAAGCGCTGGCAGAATCTGAAGTATTACATCCTGATCGCGCTGCTCGTCTCGGCGGTGTTCGGCGGCGGGCTCGCCGGTGTGCTCGATCCCATTTCGCTGCTGGTGCGCTCGCTGGCGCTGTCCGTGCTGCCAACCCTGAACTACGCGGTTGAGTCGGTGTTCGGCATCAGCCTTCTGAGTTTCAAACAATCGTACTTCAGGCAAGGTGCGTTTCTGGGCTTGCTCTTCGTCGGGATTATCGCCCTGAATTTCTGGGTCACCCGGCTGTGGTGCCGGGCGATCTGCCCGCTCGGGGCGTTGCTCGGTCTGGTATCGCGACGGTCGATCCTCGGCATCGAGAAACACGCCAGCCGCTGCGAAGACTGCAACCGCTGCCTGCTTCACTGCCAGGGTGGCGATGACCCTATCCCCGGCGCGCTCTGGCACAAAGCGGAGTGCCACCTGTGCTTCAACTGCGTGTCGGATTGTCCGGAAGCGGGAGGCATACGGTTCCGTTTCTTACCGAAGGGAGCGACAACCATTGAGGCTCCGGATCTGCAACGCCGGAAAGCTGTGACAGGTTTCGTTGCGGGTGTCGCGGCGCTGCCGCTGTTCCGGAGCGCGACCGGGCTGAAGGCCGAAAAAGATGCGCGCCTCGTGCGGCCGCCTGGCGCGCTGGACGAGAAGAGCGTCCTCGCGCGCTGTGTCCGGTGCGGCGAGTGCATGAAGGTGTGCCCGAACAACGCCTTGCATCCGGCCATGGCGCAGGCGGGTTTTGAAGGACTGTGGACGCCCGTGCTGGTGCCGCGTGTGGGCTACTGCGAGCCAAGTTGCACCCTCTGCAGTCAGGTCTGCCCGACTGGAGCCATTTGGGAGATCACGGGAGCGGACAAGGGCTGGAGCAACTCGAAGGCAAAGAGCGGCAGTTCACCGATACGGATAGGCACCGCATTCTGTGATCGTGGCCGCTGCCTGCCGTGGGCGATGGCGCGCGAGTGCATCGTGTGCGAGGAATGGTGCCCGACGTCACCGAAGGCGATCTACCTGGCGCCGGCTGAGGTGAAGGATGCGGACGGCACCTCGCGGTCGGTACGCCAGCCCTATGTGGCTCCGGAACGATGTGTAGGCTGCGGGGCGTGTGAGTACGCTTGTCCGGTGCTCGACCGGCCGGCGATTTATGTGACGAGCATCGGAGAGAGCCGGTCGAGGAGCAATCAGTTCCTCTTGAAACGGCCAAGGAAGGGACGGGCATGAAACGAAAAGTGATTTATCTGGTGGCGTTACTCGCCATATGTACGGCGTGTGGGACGAGACCCGGGGCAAAGACGGCCTCGTTGTTCCCTGAATCCGGCGATGTGGAGGGGTGGACCAAAGCGCGCGAGACACGTACGTTCAAAGCCGAGGACCTGTGGCAATACATCGATGGGGACAATCAGAAGTACCTCCAGGCGGGCGTCGAAAAGACACTGACATCGGACTACCGCTACAAGGGCAAAACGGATGCCGTGGTGGATATCTACGTGATGGGCACGGCTGAAGGCTCGCGAAAGGTGTTTGACTCGGAATCCGGAGAAGGGAGCATCCCGGTTGCCTTGGGCGACGCCGGACGACTCTATGCGGCGAGTGCGACATTCCGCCACGGCCGCTACTTTGTGCGCCTGACGGCGTATGAGAACGCTCCGGAGATCGGAAACGCTCTGATGGCTCTGGGTAAGGCAGTCGACTCAAGATTGGGACATGGAGATTGAGGGAGAAAGACATGGAACGGCGCGAATTTCTGAAATCGTCGGCCGTGGCTGTGGCAGGCCTTGGTACAGTACCGTCCTGCCGCGCTGTCGAGCCAAAGGATATCGAAGCTGCCGTGCGGAAGGTCGGCACGCTGCCGCGGCGCAAACTCGGCGGGAACGGGCGCGAAATCACTGTGTTGATTGGTGCATCATCCTGGTCACCTGACGCTGTGGAGGCGGGCGTTCGTTGCGGCATCAATTTCTGGCACAAGGCGGAGGATTGGGCTCCGTCGGACGTCCCGCAGGCGATCCGCAAGAATCGTGGCGCGCACTACTGCCAGGTCTGTGTCGATCGTGTCCGTGGAAACCATGAAACGGGCGCGATCGATGAAGAATCCCACTACCAGTTCGTCAAGCAGGCGGTGAAGCGAACCGGCCTCGGCTACTTTGACGACATGCAGTTCCACTTCGGCTACCACAGCGTCACCGAACTCAAGAACAACCGCGGCATGGTGCGGGCGTA
>JBDKSR010000614.1:0-1705 GCA_039680545.1 Bryobacteraceae bacterium
GTCCTTTGGGCAGTGACGCGATGCCGGTCGCCTCCCGGAAAGCCTTCGCCGCTGCCGGGGAATAGTCCGGCGCAACCGCCCAGCACTCTCCGTCAACCCACGCGCCATCAAGGTCGTACTTCTCCGCGGCTTCCTTAAGCTGCGGGATCATGCGTTCATCGACGTACCCGCCGAAGGTACTGGTGAGCCTGTCATCGGGCGTGCCATCGGGCCGCACGCGAGCCCATTCCACGTGATCCCGCACCGCGCGTCCGTCCCACACACCCGAAAAATGTATAAACAGGCTGACGCCGTGCTTCGCCGTCCCGCGGCGCCACATCGCAAGAGAGTCCTTGACGATCGTCCCCGCCGGAGCCGACACCTTCGACGGGTAGCCCATGTAGCCTACGTGCCCTTTGCAGTCGTATTGCACGAAGTCGGGCTTCACGCGTGCGAGAAACTTCTCGATCATCTCCTCGCTCAAGTTGCGCCCGAGGTCATGATCCTTGTCGTTCGGATGCAGGTCGAAGTGCATCCCGAAGAAACAATCACGTCGCGCAATCCGCGCTTTCGGGGATTGCCCGAATACGGCCTGAGTCGCGAAAGGCGCAGCAGTAGCCGCGAGGAAGCTTCGTCTGGTGAAGGACATAGCAGGTGACTCTTCTTGAAACGATATTTATGACGCCGTGGAGAATTATATCCGATCTCGCTCCCGCCACCGGCTGTGGTAGAACTGTCGCTATATGCAGATCGACTTTCGCGGTAAGACCGCAGTCGTAACGGGTGGGGCGATGGGGATCGGTCTCGCGACCGCCCGCGCTTTCGCCACCTCTGGCGCATCTGTTTGGATCTTCGATATCGAGAAGGAACAGGCCGAGCAGGCCGCGGCGGCGATTGGAGCGCGGAGTTGTGCGGTGGATGTGACGAATTCCGATTCAATCGAAGCAGCGTTCGATCAGGCGGGTACCCCGGACATCGTCATTGCCAATGCGGGAATTGCGCTTTTCGGCGGTTTCAGCAATCACACCAACGAGCAATGGGACCGCACCCTCGCGATCAACCTTTCGGGAATGTTCCGAACCGTGAAAGCGGCGGCGGAGCGAATGAAGCCCCGGCGCAGCGGCGCGATCGTGCTCACGGCATCGACGAATTCTTACGATGGCGCAGCGAATCAGGCGGCCTACAACGCGAGCAAAGCCGGCATTTTGGGCCTTCTACACTCGGCTGCCAACGAGCTCGGCCCCTACCAGATTCGTGTGAACGCGGTCTGTCCCGGCCTGATCCGGACGCGCCTTACAACCGAACTATACGATGACAATCAGTCTCTCAAGGAGTACTTCCGGCAAATCCCGCTTGGCCGTGGCGGCGAGCCGGACGAAGTAGCCAACGCCATCCTTTTCCTTGCCTCCGGCCTCGCGAACTACGTCACCGGGGCGGCGCTGCTCATCGACGGTGGCCAGATGGCCGCAAAGTTCGGCACATGGACCGACGAGAAGGCCGAATTCATCGACGGCACGTGGCGTCTGAAGTAACCCCGGCGTACGAGCCGATCTGGAATATAATCATCAGGTCAGTTTAGCGAGGTCACCATGTCGAACAAGCCGCTTTCTCTCACGCGACGCCAGTTTGGCCTGTCGCTTAGTGCTTCGGCCGCCGCCTGGTCCGCAGTCCCTCCTGCCGCTCCGGCTCCGTGGATGGGCCCTGCCATTGTGAGGAAGGTCTATCT
>JBDKSR010000615.1:0-1952 GCA_039680545.1 Bryobacteraceae bacterium
GGATGCTGGCTGAGGTCGGACAGCATCATCGTTGAAGAACCAGAGCAGATCGAAGCGCTTTCGAACCGTCCCCCCTGGCTCGCAGTCGTCATGGAAGACGGATACGGGCGCACCTACGATGTTGAGCGGTTGAAAGTTGATGAGTCCGGACAGAACTCGAAGGAATGCGCGATGTTGCATGTCCTGGACCTGGGCGCGAACTATTGGTCGCTATGGACCGAGGCCGCCAACCTGAGGCGCTACCACGAGCGTTATCCTGCTGGATTTACTGAATTACAACGACGGATGGGCTATCGTGTTCGTCCTTCCTGGATCTGGCAGAGAAAGCGGTACGGAACGTCCGAGGTGATCGTCGCCGTGGCCAACGATGGTGTGGCTGGAGTGCCGGGGGTGCTGCGCTTGACTTTGGTGTCCGATGACGGCCGCATTCGAATTTCAGGCTGCCTGGACGCGGGTCACCCATTTGGCGGCAAGTTGCGGCAGGCGGCTTTTCAGTTGCCGGCCGGTGCGGAATCACATCTGTTCCGGCTGGAAGCCGCGATTGAGACCAAAAACGGCGTTCTACGCCCCGTCCGGTGGGCATGCGCGCAACGGTTGAACGCGGATGGATCCTATCCGATCACTCTGAAACCACATACTGACCCGTATTGGCGCAAGAACGTGTAATCCCTGATCGCTCAGTAGCTGGTTGTGCTTGATTGCGATTGCTATTGTGATTGCTTTCGATTCATGACACAATCTGTCTGTGCAGCCCGCCCTTTTTGCCTTCCTACTCTCCTGGGCCTTCATGGCCCAGCCCGGCGGAGGCTGGCGCATTATCGGACCCGGCGGTGGTGGGGCCCAGTATATCCCCACGATCAGTCCGCACAACCCCAACCATGTGCTTGTCGCTTGCGACATGACCGGAGATTACTTAAGCAAGGATGGCGGGGCATCGTGGCGGATGTTCAACCTCGGAGAGGGCACGCGTGAGTTTATCTGGGACCCAAAGAACCCTGAGGTTCTCTACGCCCGAGGCGACGGCCTTTACCGAAGCGAAGATGGGGGACGCACCTGGGGGCGGGTGTATCCGGGCGGCCAAGCCACGATCGAGATGGCGAACGACCACGCGGACGTGGACTACCTGATTGATCACAAGCCCGCGCCTCGGATGACCGCTATGTCTGTCGATCCGAACGACTCGAATGTTCTCCTGGCGGGATTAGGAACCGGCTTCTTTCTCTCCAGGGATCGCGGAATGACTTGGAAGAAAGAGTTGGACCTGCCCGGTGCGGCAAGGCGCGTCTGGGCTGCTGGGGGCGCTCTGTACGTGGCGACGGATCGTTCGGTTTGGAGCAGGCGGCAAGGCCAATGGTCGGAAGGCGTTGTTCGCGCTGAGGCGTGGCGGGATGTCGCGGCGGCCGGCGAGGTGGTATACGCGGTGGGACCCGGAGGTGGAGTGGTCTCAAGCGACGGTGGCCGCTCCTGGAACGAGGTGAAATTGCCCGGAAGTGGAGCCCAGTTGACTGCGGTGGCGGTAAGCAGAGACTTCCCTGATACGGCCTACGCCGGATTCAGGAGACTGCATCTGGGAGAACGCACTCTATTCGGCGTGGCGCGTACTACGGACCGGGGCAAGAACTGGGAGTTGGTCTGGTCGCAAGACACGGTTGCGCCGCCCAACGTCACCGACGCCTGGATCACTCCCAAACTGGGCGCGGACTGGGGCGATGAACCGCTGTCGCTAGGCGTGGCGCCCTCCAATCCCGACATCTGCTATGCGACCGATCTCGGCCGGACGCTTCGGACCACGAATGGCGGCAAAAGTTGGCAGGCGGTGTACTCTCGTCCGGCGCCAAACGGCTGGACCACGACGGGCCTGGACGTAACGACGGCATACGGTGTTCACTTTGACCCGTTCGATTCGAAGCGCATTCTCATTTCATACACTGACATAGGTCCGTTCCTGAGCG
>JBDKSR010000616.1:0-7635 GCA_039680545.1 Bryobacteraceae bacterium
GAGAAGCCACAATACAAGCTCTATCCGTTCAAAGACATGGACGAATTACCGCAGATCGCCGCGGCTTTCAAGACGCGCACGCAACTCCCGCATATCGGCTTCGCTCCCTTCGGGTGGGAGAACCGGGGTGCGTGGGTAGGTATCAACTACTTCCCTGCGGTGCCGTCCAACGAGACCTGGCAAAAGGTGAGCGCAGAGTTACAAAAGCAAGGCGATTACACGTTCATGCTGCCTTCAGGTTTTTCGTGGGTTGTGAAACGTGGTGAAACGATAAGCGGCCCGGCGTTTGACGACACTTCGGATTTTGAACGGCGCCAGGAGATGACCGTGCGCAATGCCGACGGCAGACCGTGGTCGGTCGATGCATACAAAGATACGACGAGTTGGCGAGGGCTGACAGTTAAACTCTGCCATGGCAGCGCCGCTGCGCGTGAGACGGCGCTAGGAATATTCCTCGACCTCGCACGGCTCGGCACATCGCTCGTGCAGTTCGACCAGGAGATTGGCGGAGGTCAATCCGTGCCCTGCTACAGCGCCACCCACGGACACCCACCGGGATTTGGCAACTGGATGTGGACGGATTTTCGGGAACTGTGCTCCAGGATTTTACAGGACAGCAAGCCCATCCGGCCCGACTTTGGCCTGAGCATTGAGGGCTGCAGCGAGTTGGCAATTCCTTACATGGCAACCATGTGGGGGCGTCAAAGCTATGAGGTGGTCTTCACGCCTCAATACCCGGGTTTCGGGCGCGGCATCGGGCTTTTCTCGTACCTCTACCACGAATACATTCCCGTTCTCGGCGACGGGTACTCGACGGGGGGAGGCATGAGAGACACATGGGGCTCGGCGGAGCTGCGGTGCTACAGGCTCGCCATGAACCTCGCGCGTGGCCTTGTCCCGACAGTCTATATGGAGCAGGTGATGTTGAACTCAAAAGATGAATGGATCCGGACTGTCTCGGATGCCTTCGTGTCTTACTGTCGTCCCTACACCCATTTCCGCGAATACCTGCTTCTCGGGATCACGCGCCGGCCTCCGAAGATCGAGTGCGTCGAGCCGGAGTTCTGGTACTGGCAAGCCGACGAGCAGGGGGAGAAGCTGGCAGACGGGCGAAGAGCCCGAAAGGTGACGCTCCGCCGTCCCGCCGTGGTTGCGGGTAGCTTTGAGGCCGCAGACGGATCGATTGGCACGACTATCGTGAATGCCACGGCTCAGCCCCAGCGAGCCAAGATCAGGATGGTGTCCAGAGGACGCTCCGCCAGCATGTATCGCGTGGACCGTAGCGAAGAGCAGCGTTGGAAGAAGTGCCCGAGCGAAATCGCCGTCTCCCTCGAGCCCTTCGGCGTCCGGATGATCGTTGTGCGCTAGATTACTGGACTGTTGGTGCTCGGTAGATTCTGAGCTTTGGAAGTGTCGAGAGGTGGCCAGAATGGAAGGCCAGATCAGACGAGAATTGGTGACCAGTTTTGAGAGAACTGTACGTCTTGTGTTTCGGGTCCATCACGCGAGGCGCGTGCAGCTATGGGTATGACATCGAAAGAACGGGTCTTGGCCGCCTTTAGAAGGGGAGGCAGCTTGCCGGATCGTGTACCCATCCAGTTCGACCTCTGCCGTTCACTGCTGGATACCTTTGGCGCCCGCTACGGCATCCCAGTTCACTACACAAATGCCTGGTTCGATGACCTCACCTATAGGATCTCTGGCAACGAACTCCGCGTAGCCATGGGTTCCGACTGCGTGGTAGCGGGAATCGGCATGCCGCGTGGCTATGAGCATCGTAAGGACTCTGACGGGAATATCATCAACGAGTTCGGGATGAAACTGAGGCAGGGGCCCCTTTATGTGGAGTTGATCGAATCTCCACTTCGCAACGTCACGAGTGTTGCAGACGTGGAGTCTTTCGGATTCCCGGACCCTCTCGCGGAAGGGCGGTACGACGACGCGGCACGTTACATCGCCCGATATGGGAAACAGTACTTCGTTATCGGCGATATCGAGATCACAATCTTTGCCATGATGCGTCATCTGGTCGGCATGGAGAAACTGCTGATGGACATGGCGGCCGGGGAGCCATACATCGAAGCGCTACGCGACAAGGTAGAGGCCTTCGCAATCGCGGCCGGAAGGCGACTCGTCGCCATGGGAGTGGACGGAATCTGGGCTGGAGACGATTTCGGCACCCAGCGGGGGCTCCTCCTCTCACCCGCAATGTTTCGGAGATACTTCAAGGAGCCCTATCGACGGTTGTATTCGGGTCTCAAGGCCCTAAACCCGAGCGTGCTCATTATGCAACACTCAGACGGCACCGTCGCCCCCATCCTTGATGATTGGATCGAGGCCGGGATGGAGGTATTCAACCCAGTCCAGCCTGGTGTTCCGGGCCACGAGCCTGAAGAACTGAAACGCCGGTTTGGGGACCGCCTCGGGTTCTGGGGAGGTGTTGACCAGCAGCGTCTGCTGCCGGCAGGCTCGCCCCAGGAGATTGATCAGGAAGTCAGACGAGTCATCGGTATTCTGGGACGGGGAGGCGGCTATATGGTGGCTCCCTCGCACATATTGCAGCCGGATACGCCGGTAGAAAACGTACAGGCCTTCCTGGACGCTGCCCGGAAGTACGGAGAATACACAAATTGAGCACTGTGATCCTGAAACGTCTGGATCTGCATGAGGCTCTGGGACTATCGCCGTGCAGGGGGCAGTCGTTCAGATCGGATCGCTGCCACCATCCTTTCAATTCCCAAACCAAACGAGGTCGATTCTGTGAGCCTTGCTTTCCGGCAAGATTTCGCTTGTGAAAGCATGCGCCGCTGCTCGTGATACACCGGCTCAGCGGTACAGCCCGCGGCTGAGGTCCCGTAAGAACGAGCCGCTCCCGCCGAAAGCCGGAGAACGCCCGATGTTCAACGCGCCGCTGTGAAACTGCTGACCGAACGGCGAAGAACCGCAGATGCGCGAGTAGAGAGGAGAGCTGCCGTACGGCGTGGAGTGCAACTCCTGGCAGACATTCCTTCGAATGTTGTCCCAGCGGTCCTGTAACGAAGTACGTTGCTCCAGCCCCAGATTCCGCCATCCTGCATCCACCTTCTTGAGCGCGTTGTAGGTCAAGTACGGCGTCAGGCCAAGCTGCTGGCGGCGTTCGAGGTCGCTGAGGTGCTGGCCTAGCTCACGCAGAGTCCACTGCTCATTGCCACGCATCGACGGGTTCCGAAGTTGCTGCGCGTGTCCATACTCGTGTTGCAGAACCAAGTTCAGCTTGGTTGGACTGTCAAAGGCGGGGCGGTTGAAAAACATATTGCCCCTGTGATCTGTGAGACCACTCGCCCCTGCATATTCGCCCGTAAATCGTCCCGGATCGTACCGAACACGCTCCAAGAGGCCCTGATATCCCGGCCGGGAGTCCAGTTCCCGCGTCAGAGTTCGTAACGCGGACTCATACGCCGGAGCGGCCTGCCGTGGCGGCAAGGAACCCGCGCGCCTCAAGGTAGCTGCGAGGCTATGAAACGTGTCGGCGGAGATATCCGGCACCAAACGGGAAGGGATGGCCGGCGGCACCCCTGCGACGTGCGGCCGTAACTCCAGTAAACGTCGCGGCGGATTCAGCCCGCGCTGCCGGATCGCCTCCCAGTCCACCCAGCTAGACATGTTCCGGCTCCTGGGCCACAGCCTGTCCGCGGGCGCCTCCGGCTGATGGCTGTTCCGTTTCCTGCTGCCCTCTGTACCATCGTTCGATCAGTTCGTCCAGGATGGCAACATTGATGTCCATTTGATCAGCAGCAGCGACCAATTCGGCAGGGCTGGTCTCCATCTGGCGGCAGAAAGCACGCGTACTCTGCCGTTCCAGGTAGATCGGGAGATTGAGAACGTTTTGCAGCCATCGAATGACCGTTTGCCTGGCCTGTTCTTCTGACATGGAGTGAAAGCCAAGCGTCTTAACCATGTTCTGCACCAGGGGATCAACTTCGTGGCGGAGCAGCCGCTGGACCTTGCCGCGGTAGCGAGACTCCACTGCGCGCGCCGCCTCGCACAGCGCTCGCAGGGCCCTGTCGGCCGCCTGCTCCGAAAAGCCTGCTTCCTCCAGCAGGCCCAAGATCAGGCGGGCACGCCGGACCGGTTTTCCCGTCGCCACTCCGTCGGCTAATTCAGCGAGCTTGGCCACCTCGATCAGGTCCAGTTCCGACATGGCGCGCGCGACCGCCTTTGCCGCCCGCTCGGAGCTGAAGTTCTCCAGTACGCAGAAGACCAGTTCGTTCCATCGCATGGTCTCCAACGGCCACTGGTGCTGGTCGAAAGAGGGTTGGTACTCCTCCAGCATGGCGGCCAATGCGTCGCTGATAGCTTCCCGCACGCTCTCCTCTTGTATTGGGGATGCACCTTCGCTCATAGTCGTCACCTCCTCACTTGACGTTTTGTTCACAAGGTCGGGATTGCTCCATGGCATCCTGGCCACCTTCCACTGCCCGCGCGAGCCTATCTAATAGTGAAACCGCACCATTCCTCTGTTTCATGGCTGGTTATTGTGCAAGCCCAGGGATCGGCCCCTCTGCCCGCCCTCTAAACGCGAAGACGGCAAATGCCCGGTTCAGTCAAAATCACCCCGGGCGAACCGTCCAAGTTGGGTGCCCAACGCGATCGCGAGCACTGCTCCAACAAACCAGGCAAGAGCCTCCCCTATGTCTGGTCGTGACTGCGCTGGGGCACTTGCCAGACGTGGTCCGGATGGTTCATACATCAGGTACTTGACAACGAGAGCGATGGACCAGAAGAACGCCGCCACGCCACCCAGGGTGAGCACCAAGCCGATCAGGGCCGCTGGAATCTTGAGCAGAAACATCGCCTCTCCTCTCCTGCTGGAAAGGCTCCCATGAAACTTTACCCCGTTGTATGCTCGCCTGAAAACGTTGTCAAGGGGTAAGGGACGAACTGACCCATCTCCGATTTGTAGTTACTGCCATCCTCAGGTTTCGATCAGCAGGTGTCCCGCAGGTGTGCGTCTATCAGAGGTAATGGAATGAGTGCGACCGAGGTGGATAGATGTACAATCACCCGTAACCAGGAATCAGTGATGGAGATGGTGAGGAAAACGATCGTCACAAGGCTTGTTATCGCGTGGATCGTGCTGCCCCTGTGGTTCCTCGCCACCGGAGGTACTGCCAGGTGGTGGGAGGCATGGGTCTACTGCGTCCTGATCCTCGTTCCGATGACGATCTTCGCGATCTCGATGGCTCGCAGGGATCTCGCTTTCTTCGAGCGGCGCTTCAAAATGATTGAAAAAGAGCGAGCCCAGCGCCGCCTCCAGGTCTGGAGTACGCCATTCGTCATCGCTGCATTTGCGCTCCCTGGCCTGGACCATCGATTCGGCTGGTCGGATCCGCCCCTCGTAATCATCGCCGTCGCCATGGTCGTCGTTGCCGGCGGCTACCTTGTAATTCTTCGGACATTCATCGAGAACCGCTGGGCAGGAAGAATCATCGAGGCTTGTCCCGGGCAGAAGGTTATTTCCACTGGGCTCTATGCAATTGTTCGTCACCCCATGTACGCGGGGTACATGGTCATGCATCTTGCGACTCCGCTCGCCCTCGGATCATGGTGGGCTTTGCTTCCCGCGCTCGCGGTCTTTCCCACTATCGTTTTACGTATCAGGAATGAGGAGGAGGTATTGGCTCGCGATCTTCCCGGCTACGAAGACTACCGGCGCGAGGTCCGATTCCGTCTCGTTCCCTTCGTCTGGTGAACCGGCATTCGGGTCAAATCTGGCGAGGGAAGGGGAAGATGATTGCTCGTTGGACTTTACCGCAAGAAAGGGAAAGGCCCGGCGCAGTCCGTCACAGGATACGCCGGGCCTATGTTGGGTCGTTAGAAGTAGAACTTCGCGGCTAACTGCACGGAGCGGGAGCCGTTCGCCTGGCCCGAAATGATGCCGAATCCGCTCGATCCCCAGGTCGTATTGGGAACACTGAAGATCGGAGTATTGGTGAGGTTAAACGCTTCACCACGCAACTCAAAGTAGCGGGACCGCTCATCATTCAGCATGAACTGCTTGAACAGAGATGCATCCATGCCGTGGAACCCTGGAGCACGGACATAACCCATCGTCCTTGGCGCGGTTCCTGATACCCATGATGCGGGGCGAGAGAAGGCCGAGGAGTCCAGGTATTTGTTCAACCGTGACACCACCGAACCCGATGTACTCGGATCACCTGTAACGTTCGGCCGTTGCGCCATCCCGATTCCGCCGATCGTACCATTGCCCTGGAGGTGCGGAACCAGCGGCACACCGGTGGAAGCAATCAGGATTCCGTTCACCTGCCATCCGCCGGCAACCAGGTCCAGTGCGCGGTTCCAGTTCTTCCCAATCGCCTGATTACGGCCAATCGGCAACTGATAGGAGAAGTCAGCTACGAACCGGTGCTTAATGTCGAACGTAGATTCGGACCGCTCCAAGCGCAGATTGCCCCAATTCTGGACGCGAGGCCTTCCGCTACCGTTGATACCGATCGCGCCTCCGAGCCAGTCCACATTCGGGTCGTCCGCCGCGTCACTGTCCGTGATGGCTTTCGAGAACGTGTAATGTATCGTAGTCTGCAAGCCATGCGACAGCCGCTTGCGGAACTTAAACTGCAATCCATGGTAGATCGAGCTGGCGATGGGAGGTCCCGGCCGCTCGCTGTAATAGTAGAACTGCGGGAACCTTGACAGCAGGTAGCGCCTCTGGATTGTTGGGGTTGCCATCGACGATGTGGCCGGCACCAGGCCATAGAACGGGTTCGGAACTTGCTCCAGCAGTTTGTCACCGAGGCTGGTAAGGTAGCTGGCGTCAAAAAGGCTGGGAGCGGTACGCATCGTTCCAAAGCCCAGATGCGTGCCTTTGGTCCCGCTGTAAGCTATCTCGATCACAGAATTGAAGCCCAATTCGCGCTGAACCGAGAGGTTCCATTGCTGGAAGTATGGCGTGACGTTGTTTTCCGGGTTGGGCCCGTAGGCCACGTCGCCAACTCCCTGCATCATGCCATTTGCGGAGCCTACCGGTTGATCGATTCCGTTCGGGAATGGATTGACCAGGGTAGCGTTCTGGGTGATGCCTCCGTCGCTTGAATAGTTCCAGGCTGTGCTGGTGATGAAGCCGTCACCGAGTTCGGCCGTGAGGCCCGCACTGCTGAGGCCGTAGTAAATTCCGTAGCCTCCCCGGAGCACCATATGCGGAGCGAACTGGTACGCGAAACCAAAGCGAGGCCCGATGTCGTTCCGGTCCGTGTTGTAAGCCCGGCGATTCTTGTCGCTCATGAAGACGTACCCGCCTCTGAGGTCAGCGCACGCCGGACAATTGGCGGCTCCCTTCACCGCGCTTGCGAGCGGACTGGGAGCATCCATGTCGAAAGTGGTGTACCGGTTATGCCTCTCTGTCGAGGGGAGTTGGACCTCATAGCGAATGCCCATATTTATCGTCAGCTTCGGCGTAATCCGGATGTCGTCCTGGAGATAGCCGCCGTAACTGCGGGCAGCCGCCAGCGACGTCAGGTCGTAGCTCTGGCCTGCGCCGTTGCCCATGTTGCACGCGCCGCCCCACCCGAGCATGAAGGACGCAAGTGCGTTTCCTTCAGCCGAGTTTCCGCTCAACGGATGGCTCATCGTCTCCTG
>JBDKSR010000617.1:0-2331 GCA_039680545.1 Bryobacteraceae bacterium
TTGCCTCACGCAGCAGCAGCCGGCGGAGATTGCTTAGCAGGAGAGGAACAGCGGGGAATCGGATGATTCAACGTATTGTGGCGGAAAACCGGAAAGGCCGGGCACTGGGAATTACTTCAGTGTGTTCAGCGCATCCCTGGGTGCTTGAAGCGGCGTTGGCGCAGGCGCTCGATGACGGAGCTCCGGCCCTTATCGAATCAACTTCGAACCAGGTGAATCAATTCGGCGGATATACCGGCATGACGCCGGCACAGTTCGCCGATGACCTGAGGAGCCTGGCGGACCGCATGGGCCTTCCCTCGGAGCGGGTCGTGTTGGGCGGTGATCACCTCGGTCCCTACCCGTGGCGGAAGCGCCCGGCGGGCGACGCCATGGAGTATGCGAAGAAGATGGTTCGCGACTACGTGCTCGCCGGGTATACCAAGATCCACCTGGATGCCAGCATGCCTTGCACGGACGATCCGCCGGGGGCACTCGACCTTGCTGTGGCGGCGCAGCGTGCGGCGGAGTTGTGCCGTGCCGCGGAAGAGGCCGCGAGCGAGTTGCCGCCGGGCAGCCCGGCTCCTTTGTACGTGATCGGAACAGAGGTGCCGGTGCCGGGAGGGGAACAACTGGAATCCGGAGCGCCCGCGGTCACGAAGATCGACGACGCCGAGGCTACTCTGCGGGCACACGAGGCGGCCTTTGCCGCGATCGGGCGGGCGGAGGCCATTGAGCGCGTGATCGGGTTGGTGGTGCAGCCGGGTGTGGAGTTCGGCTCGTCCGTAGTCTTCGGCTACGACCGCGCGCGTGCCGCGGCTCTCAGCGCAAAGCTCCCCGCGCGGCCGGAACTAGTCTATGAGGCGCATTCGACCGATTACCAGACGGCGGGGGCGCTGCGCGAAATGGTCGAAGATCATTTCGCGATCCTCAAGGTCGGTCCCTGGCTTACTTTCGCGATGCGCGAGGCGATTTTCGCGCTGTCGATGATCGAAAAAGAATGGCTTGGAGGAAATCGCCCGGTGCGGCTCTCGCGCGTTCGGGAGGCCCTGGAGAACGCGATGCAAAACGAACCTGCGCACTGGAAGGATTATTACAAGGGCACGGAGGAAGAACTCCGCTTCGCGCGCCTCTATAGTTACAGCGATCGCTGCCGTTACTACTGGCCGGGTTCAACGGTTAAAGCCGAACTCGACATGCTTGTTGGGAACCTGACCCGCGACGCGCTGCCTCCGGCGCTGCTCAGCCAATTCCTGCCGAGCCAGTATGAAGCCGTTCGCAATGGGACACTGACACCCGAACCTGCCGCCCTGATCAAAGACCGCGTTCGGGACGTGCTGCGGATTTACGCTTCGGCATGCCGAGGATGAGAACTGTCTCACGCCGGCTACAAGTGCTTCAAATCGCTGTCCAGCCGCCGTCCACCGGGATGTTTACGCCAGTGATGTATCGCGATGCGTCGGAGGCCAGAAATACCACCGGACCTTGTATGTCCTCGCCCTTGGCCAAGCGGCCGAGCGGTACGTGCTTCGAGTAGTTGGCTCGGAAGGCGTCTCCCTGGCCCTCACTCTCAAAACCGCCTGGAGAAAGACTATTCACGCGCACGTTGTACGGACCCAGCCAACTCGCCAGGTAACGGGTCAAGTTGATTAGTCCACCCTTCGAGAACGCATAGTTGATCGGGTTAGACAACGGGGTGCCTTCGTAAATGGAGAACGTCGGGCCCACCATCCCGTAAATGGAACCGATATTGATGATCGAACCCGAGCGTTGCGCCTGCATCGGTTCGGAGAAGATCTGGCAGGAGAGGAACAGACCGGTCGAATTGAGCTTCATGCTCTCTTCCCACTCCTCGGCGGTAGCGTTTCGAAGATCGCCTCCGGCGCGCGCCACGGCGTTGTTGATGAGTACGTCGAGGTGGCCGTGTTTCTGCAGGATTTGATCCCGTAACGCGCGAAGCGCGGATGCGTCCGCGAAATCGCAAGCCAGACCCACGACCCGCCGCCCCTCCTTAACCATGTACGCGGCTACTTGCCGGCATTTTTCCCCATCGCGGCTGGCGCAGATTACCGTGGCGCCCGCTTCCGACAGCGCGCGCACGATGGGGAATCCGACGATTCCCGCGCCGCCGCTGACAAGCGCGATCTTACCGTCCAAACGAAACCGGTCAGATATCGTTTCCATATGTGTCTCCCGAAAATCAGCACGACTGAAAACGAGATCCCCTCGTCAGCCGCGCCAACTGAGATACATCAACTCGATTGTGCATCTCCAAACCGGAACGCGTAAAGGTCCCCATCTCGTAATTCAACCCGCAGCCTCACCGGCACTCCAGCCCAACGGCGGAGATCC
>JBDKSR010000618.1:0-3791 GCA_039680545.1 Bryobacteraceae bacterium
ATTCCCGCGAGATCAAGGTTTACCAGCAACGAATCCGCCGGCACGCCCGTGAACGAAATGTTAGTCGTGTTCGGCACGCGCCGTTCTCTCGCTCCATTGATCTGCACATCCGGAATGTTTGAAACGACGCCCTGCTCCAACCGGTCGCGCAGCGTGTTAATGCGTTGCGATTCCTCCACCAGAGAAGACTGTGCCAACTCGCAGGCTTTTCCCAAAGCGACAATACCCGCGACGTTTTCCGTTCCGGCCCGGCGGTTCCGCTCCTGCGCGCCCCCATGAATCAGCGGGTGCAGCTTCATCTCCGATCTTACAACCAGGGCGCCAATGCCCTGCGGCGCTCCCAGCTTGTGACCCGATATGGAAAGGAGCCCCGCATTTATGTCACGACAGTCAATGGGAATTCTTCCAGCGGCTTGCACTGCGTCAGTGTGAAAAGCTATTCCGTGTCTCGCGGCAACGGCGCCGATCTCTTTGACGGGGAAGATCGCGCCGGTCTCGTTGTTCGCGTACATAACCGAGATCAGGATCGTTTGGCCGGTGATGGACGCCTCCAGTTGAGAGATATCCAGACGTCCTTCCCCATCTACATCCAGCCAACTGACGTCGTACCCGTGCTTTTCCAGGTAGAGGCAGGTATTGAGCACGGCCGGATGCTCGACTTTCGTCGTAATGATGTGGTTTCCCTTCTCGCGCAGAGCGGCCGCAACCCCTTTGATGGCCATATTGCCGGCCTCGGAGCCGCACGAGGTAATAACAACTTCATTCGCTTCACATCCCAGGCAGCACGCAACCTTTTCCCTGGCCTCTTCGACAGCGGCCTTGACCCTTCGCCCGGCCGCGTGGATGCTGGACGGGTTGCCGAAACTCTCCCGGAAAAAGGGCAGCGAAGCCTCCAGCGCCTCGGGACGCACAGGCGCCGTGGCGTTATAGTCCATGTAAATCATGTATTGAACTCCAACTAAGCCCGCCTGCCTCAGATCTACTACCACCTGCGTGAACGTGCCACGGAAATTCCGCGCACCTGGTTTGGCCCTTTGCCTGACACCGCGCAGTAGAAGTGGTAGAGCGTGCCCCGATCGCAGATGACCGACGGCTTGTGCGCGTACACCGAATCGACGCTGTCCGGCGGGCCGGCGTCAACCAGAATTCGATCCGCCTTCGTGAGACGGTACGGGTCGTCGCCCAGCGCCAGGAGATCGCGCGCAACCCCTTTCGCGTCGAGTCCGAAATAGAAAACCAGCCAGCGGCCGCCGTCCTTCAACACGCAGGGATCGCTGGCGAATCGCTCGTCCCAACTCCCCGCAGGACCGTTCCTGAGAACCGGATTGCCTTCGTACCGCTTCCACGTCTTCAGGTCAGTGGATGTCGCCACACCGGTCTGTTCGCGCCACCCGCCGCCTTCGGATTTCGGCAGCGTCTTCGTCTTCGCGTTGTAAAAGAGGTAATACGTGCCGCCGTCTTCAAATAGGCACGGTTTGTAGAGTCCCCCGCGCTCCCAGGCGGCCCCGTCCTCCGCGTGAAGAAACGGCTCGTCCACCTCCCAATGGAGCAGATCCTTGCTCCAGCAGAGTCCGATCACGGCCGGTCCCTGTTCGTATCCCGCCTGCGGATAGGCATGGTAGACGCCCAGGTAACGGCCACGGACTTTCTTCAGATTCCCTGGCGATTCGAGGCCTGGTCCCCGGAGAATCCAGTTCAACCCGGCGTTGTAACGCAAGATCGGCGAGTTGGGGTCACGGCGCAGGATGCATCCGAGCCTCCGCCACGAGGTGAGGTCGCGGGAAGATGCAAGACCCGTCTGGTAGCCGGTCCCATCGAACCCGATGTACGTCATATAGAACTCGCCGCTGTGCCGGAACACGAAGGGGCAATCTACCGCGCGGCTATCGAACGCGCCCGGCGTCGGGTCCGCCGCTAACACGAGCTTTCCGTACTTATATGGCGTCTCGTACCGCGCGATATCGGACATTGCCCCCGCCAAATTCCGGCGAGCGCCTGCCGAAACGGACAGGGCCGCCCCAAGAAGCATCTGGCGGCGCGATGGGCAGTTTGAGAGTGGCATGTTCCTTACGTCCAGGAGACCATATTTGGTGGAGGAGAAGCTGACCCGGCTTGCGGCCGGAGTGCTATGATCCATTTCCGTATGTCTTCGGTCCCACTAAAACCGTACCTCGTCGGAATCGCCGGGCCGTCCGGGGCCGGTAAGACAAGGTTGGCGCGCGAGCTCGCATCCCGGCTGAAGGCGCCCGTTCTTTCTCTGGATTCCTATTACCTCAACCTCGCGAATTTGCCCTTCGATGCGCGGAAGCAATCGAATTTCGACGTCCCGGAGGCTCTCGACGAACGGCTTCTCATCAGCCAATTGACGGAACTCGCACGCGGCAACGAAGTGCAGGTACCCGTCTACGACTTCACCCGTCATCTGCGCTCGGCGGAGGTCCGCACGATGCGCCCCGAAGAGTTCACTATTGTCGAAGGCCTGTTTACGTTGCACTGGAAGGGAGTTCGCGCGCTCCTCGGGACCTCCGTGTTTGTTACCGCGGGCGACGATGTCTGCTTCAAGCGAAGGCTGGATCGGGACACAAGGGAGCGCGGAAGGACCCCCGCCTCCGTACACGAACAGTACACGGCCACCGTCCGCCCCATGGCGGAGCTTTACATCCTGCCGACGAGCCGCTTCGCGGACCTCGTAGTCAGCGGCACACAGCCGATTGAAGACTCGGTCGCGACGGTGCTCGCCCACATCAAGAGGCATCACCCCGGCGGTCTGCCCCGGTAGTTGTCCGGAGGGGGCCGGTTGTCAACTCGCCCGGCACGAAGTACATTCAGAGCATGTCCAATGTATCCATCATCCGAGATGCTCTCGCCGCCGGCGGGGGGATCGTACGACTGGCGCCCTGCTGGGTGCCCCGTTCTTTCCTGATGCCCGGTGGGCGTTTGAAACTGCACCCAAGCGACCTCTACGCTCTTGGCGCGAATCGCGGTGGAATCGACGAACGCTGGTTCTCTTCCACCACCAACGCAGACAACGGCCCTGGAACCCCGGATGACGAAGGACTGAGCTACATCGTCGCCGACGGCGGCCGCGTGCTCCTGAAGGAGGCTGTCGCGACGCTCGGCGATGAGTTCCTCGGCTCCGGCGTGATGAGCAAACACGGTGGCTGGAACGTTCTCTGCAAGTTCTTCGACAACCTCGGCCCGATCCCGCACCACATGCACCAGATGGAGAAGGATGCGGTCAGAGTCGGACGCAAGGGAAAGCCCGAGGCTTACTATTTCCCGCCCCAGTACAACATGAAGGACAACAACTTCCCGTACACCTTCATGGGGCTTGAACCGGGCACGACCAAGGACGACGTGCGCCGCTGCCTGGAGCGCTGGAACCAGGGCGACAACGGCCTGCTCTACCTCTCGCGCGCTTACAAACTGCAGCCGGGCACGGGATGGCAGATTGACGCCGGCGTCCTGCACGCTCCGGGATCGCTCGTGACCTACGAGCCGCAAGTCAATTCGGACGTTTTCGGGATGTTCCAGTCGATGGTGGAAGGCCGCGTTGTGCCGTGGGATCTGCTGGTAAAGGATGTGCCGCCGGAGAACCACCACGACCTCGACTACATCATCGACATGCTCGATTGGGATGCGAACGTCGATCCGGAATTCGCGAAGCATCGTCTGTGTCATCCGAAGCCGGTCCGCGCGGAAGCGGAAATGAACGCGGCGGGTTACTCAGAGAAGTGGATCGCGTACGCGTCGAAGTGCTATTGCGCGAAAGAACTCACGGTGTTCCCGGG
>JBDKSR010000619.1:0-1975 GCA_039680545.1 Bryobacteraceae bacterium
GGCGAGTATTACATGCGCGTCTTCAGTTCGTGCTTCGACCTGGAGACGGTGGCCATACGCTATTTCAACGTGTACGGGCCGCGCCAGGATCCGTCGAGCCCGTACTCCGGCGTTATCTCGCTGTTCATGAAGTGCCTTCTCCAGCGTGTCAGCCCGACGATTTATGGCGATGGAGAGCAGTCCCGGGACTTCACGTATGTGGAAGACGTGGCGAACCTTACAGTCAAGGCCGCGCATGTTGAAGGCGTATCCGGAAACCTCTACAACGGAGGCAACGGCGGGCGCCAAACGCTGAACCGGATCTGGGAAATTCTCCAGAAGATCGAGGGCGTGAGCCTGCCGGCTCAATACGGGCCTCCGCGGGCGGGTGACGTCCGTCATTCCCAGGCCGATACAGCCGCTGCTTGCCGCGATCTTGGCCACGCGCCGCAGTTCACGCTGGAAGAAGGCCTGCGCCGGACCCTCGCCTGGTATCGCAACGCTTGATTTCGCTAGAATAAGTTTACGGAGGCGTAGCCCGATGGCGTTTCTGCAGAACCAGTTTGAGAAAAACGTGGTGGTCACGTCGGTGGACTACTTGTTCAACTGGGCCAGGCGCTCATCGGTGTGGCCGTTCAGTTTCGGCTTGGCCTGCTGCGCTATCGAGATGATTGCGTCGAGCTTGGCGCGGTTCGATATCGCCCGCTTCGGCGCCGAAGTGTTCCGCCCCAGTCCCCGCCAGTGCGACCTGATGATCGTGTCCGGCACCGTGACGCTGAAGATGGCCCCGGCGATCAAACGCCTGTACGACCAGATGCCCGAGCCCAAATGGGTCATGTCGATGGGGGCCTGCTCAAGCGTCGGCGGTCCGTTCAACACGTACGCCGTGTTGCAGGGCGCAGACAAGATCATCCCGGTGGATGTGTACGTGGCCGGCTGCCCGCCGCGTCCCGAAAACCTGTTCTACGCGCTGCTCAAACTGCAGGACAAGATCGACCGAATGAAGAATCTCGAGAAGCGGCCCACGGAAGTGCGTCTCGACGAGTCGATGCTCGAAGACTTCAAGAGCCGGATCCGGATCGCCCAGATCAAGAACCCAGCGGCATAAGCCATTGTTTTCCAAGGACGGCCACTCTCTCTACCGTGTCCGCAGCCTGGAGGAACTCGGCTGGCTCGAACACGGTTTCGGAACGCGCAACGCGACCCTGTGGCGCGGTGACCCGCGCATCGTGTCGGTACATCAGATCCACTCGAATCGCTGCATGGTCGCGGCCGAACGTGCGGGCCGGATCGGCGACGCCGATGCCCTGATCACGAACACTCCCGGTTTGCTGGTGAGCGTCCGCACTGCGGATTGTGTCCCGATCCTGTTGGCTGATCCTCGCAGGCGAGCCGTGGCGGCGGTTCACGCCGGCTGGCGCGGCACGGTCCAGAACGTCGCGGCGTCCGCAATAGGAGCGATGCGTAACACCTTTGGCAGCAGACCCGAAGACATAATTGCCGCGATCGGCCCGTGCATCGGGCCGTGCTGCTTCGAGGTCGGACCGGAGGTCGCCGTCGAGTTCCAGGGTATTTTCCCCGAGCGCAAGGACCTCGAAGGGCGCACGCACGTGGACCTCCCGGAGGCGAACCGCAGGCAACTGGTCGCGGCGGGCGTTCCGGACGCGTCCATCTCCGTCGCGCACATTTGCACGGCCTGCACGCCGGAGGAATTCTACTGTTTTCGGAGGGAGCGGCAGCGCACCGGGCGCATGGTGTCCGCAGTCGGTATTCGGGTCTGAAAATCTTTTGGCAAGAAACAGAAAAGGCGCGGGTCCCAGCCCGCGCCTTGTTCGAGTCCGAAACCCGTTACGCCGCGTTCATCAGCAGGTCCTCGAGGTTCTCATCGCCCTCCGTAGCCTTGCGATCCGCCAGTTCCTGGCAGCGGATACAGAAGGCCGTCCACGGGACCGCTTCGATGCGTTTCGGATTGATCTCCTCTTCGCAGTTGAGGCAC
>JBDKSR010000620.1:0-4607 GCA_039680545.1 Bryobacteraceae bacterium
ACCTGCGGTGGTGCTGGTTGCCGTGATTACCTTTTTCGTCTGGTCCGTATTCGGCCCGGAGCCACGCCTGGCGCACGCCATCGTGAACGCGGTGGCGGTGCTGATTGTCGCCTGTCCCTGCGCCCTGGGACTCGCGACACCCGTGGCGGTCATGGTGGGAACTGGGCGGGGAGCGCTGGCCGGGGTGCTGGTAAAGAACGCTGAAGCGCTGGAAGTCCTGGAGAAGGTAGACACGCTGGTCGTGGATAAGACGGGAACGCTCACAGTGGGTAAGCCTGCATTGGAAGCGGTGAAGCCGGTCGAAGGTTGGCCTGAGGGCGAACTTCTGCGCTACGCAGCAAGCCTGGAGCGAGGGAGCGAGCATCCGCTGGCGCAGGCGATAGTGGCTGGGGCAGGGGCGCGCGGCATCAAGCTCTCGGCTGTCACGGAGTTTCACTCTCATTCGGGCAAGGGCGTTACAGGCAAAGTTGAAGGACATGTAGTAGTTCTTGGTAATTCGTTTATTTTTAGCGAATTAGGGCTGAAAATTTATGCGTTAGATGAGGTGGCTTCGACGCTTCGGAAGTCGGGTCAGACGGTTGTTTATGTGGCTGTCGATGGGCACCTGGCGGGGGTGCTCGGGATTGCCGATCCGATCAAGGAGTCGGCGCGGGACGCGATACGGGTGCTTCGCTCCGAAGGCGTGCGAATCGTGATGGCTACGGGGGACAACCGGGTGACGGCCGAGGCGGTGGCGGGGGAACTCGGCATCGACGAAGTGCAGGCCGAAGTCCTGCCGGACCGGAAGAGCGAGGTTGTAGCGAGGTTGCGGGAAGAGGGCCGCGTGGTTGCGATGGCGGGAGACGGGGTGAACGACGCCCCTGCGCTGGCACGGGCCGATGTGGGAATCGCGATGGGGACCGGCGCGGACGTGGCGATGGAAAGCGCTGGGATCACGCTGATTCAGGGTGACCTGCGGGGAGTCGTAAGGGCAAGGCACCTGAGCCGGGCGACGATGCGGAACATCCGCCAAAACCTGTTCTTCGCTTTCGTCTACAACACCCTTGGAGTGCCGATTGCGGCGGGTGTCCTCTACCCCTTCTTCGGGCTGCTGCTGAGTCCCATGATCGCCAGCGCAGCAATGACGTTCAGCTCTGTTTCCGTGATCAGTAACTCGCTTCGAATCAGAAAATTAACGCTCTAATCTGAACTAGAGATTGAGCGACTATGGCCAGCGTCCCGCACCCGCGCCGGGCAGGGGTAGCGACCGCTTGTCTCCGGTGGATTGCGTCGAGCTTTCAGGGGTTCTTTTCAAGACAGTGCGACCCATTGCCCCACCAAAGTCCACCTCATCCGCAGTGAAGGTCAGTTGCCGGTCGAGAACCATCTCGACGGTTGTCCCGCGGGCGAGGACGGCGTCGGGCCCACGCGACAGGAGCACGCCCATGATGCCGGCTGTGGCGCCCGCCGCAGCGCCGATGCCCGCTCCCAAGGCGGCGTGGTCGGCTGCGGAACCTGCGATAACGCCCACCGAGGCGCCTGTAGCCGCGGCCTCTCCGATGGTCTGCGCGTCGCCGCCCTTGTTGCCTTCACTCCGGATCTTACCTTCCTCGCGATCCAATTCTTCGCTGGCGCTGCCGTCGATGTTGCCGACACGAGCGCGGAAATCCCGCGTTACGCCGTTAGGCAACGTGAGGGAATCGAAGCGGAGGTAGAGTTCGCCGCGACCACGGACACGTCCGGGCCGCTTGATGCGGCTAATGGTGCCGGCGACGTAACTGCCCGGAGGAATGACGACACGGCCGTTGGCGAGGATCGGGAAGGCGGTTTCGAGATAGACCCGGTCACCCTCGGCAGAGTGCTTGGTACTAACGCTGTTGATGAGGCTCAGCGGGATTCGGGTGCCCTGGCTCACGATGTAGTTGCCGGGCTTAGCTGCCTCAGTGTTCCGCCGATCCATCTGCGCGTCGTTGTCCGCCGCAGCTTTTACCTCTCCAAGGAGCGGCAAAGACAGCACGGTGAGCACGATCAGCACACGTCCCCACATGAGGATTCCCTCCTGGACTCATTCTAGCCCACATACCGTCTAACGTAATGGAAGGAGTGACGGTTACACGAAATCAGGGCTGGGCGATGAGGCGGAAGCCTGCGGGGCTGATGTCAGTTCCGAGTTCGATGCGTATTTCCGGGTTTGCACCGGGGATTGTGGCGGGCAGCCGCAAGTTGATCTGGTAAAGGCCGGAATAGCCCGGGGCGACGCCGGCGTACTCAATCTGGTTCGGGTCTAGCCACTCGCCGTTCAGGGAGATACGGAACTCCGATAGCCGCTCCAAAGGTGCAGCTAACTGAGGAATCTCATCGTACGAGCGCAGTTCCGGAACCGTGACCCCCAGGCCCGTGGCCCAAAGAATGATAATCTCTCCAGGCCGGGCCGGGTTTTCACCGTCGACGACGGTGTAGTCAGCATCCCCATGATTGACGACAATGTTCTTCTCGTCCAGCAGAAACAGTGCGGGCGCGGTTTCGGCCAGACGAACGTACACGGCGGGACCGGACTGGCCTTGACGAACTACGCGAAGTTCGTGGACGCCAGCCAGCAAATTGGCGGGAACCAAGAAATTAATCTGCGTGGGTGATACGTAGAACAGCGGGGCTTGATAGGAGCTGATGTGGACGGTTACGCCTCCAAGTTGCACGGGCAGGCGGGAGTCAATGACGTCGTCGGCCGTGACGCCCCTCTTCTCCCAGGCCAGGTTTGTTCCGAAGATGCTCGCAATGGTGTTGGGAGCAATGGATTCGACCTTAAAGCTGGCTCCGTTGACGATGCCGGCTTCGGTGTAACAGGGAGCCAAGGGCTCACATGCCAGAGCGGCGGCAGCCGACAGTGCGACCGCGAGAATTAAGAGCAGCCACTTTTGCATTTGCAACTCCTGGAAAATCAGTAGTGACCGCCGCGAGAAGAAAGTCTCAGCCGATTCGTGGGGCAGGAAGGTTTACTTACCGGCCAGGGCCAACGCCTTCCTTGCGGTTGTACTCAAGGGCAGCCGGGCAAGGCGCTCACGCATGATCCAGGAAAAGCCGCGAGGATTCCCCCGGACTCGCGCGGAGACGACCGTGAACGCGTAGTGATGGCTCGTAATGGCGTGCCGGAACACGCCGTGTTCCCGATCTTGAATGGCACTCGGAAGCTGGCCTGAATCGGGGAGCTCCCAGAAGCCGTGCATGCGGCCTCGATCGGTGCGACGCCACAGGAGGACAGTCCCGTCGCGCTCGATGACGAGTAGCGTCGTTTCGATAGCGACGGGCGGCACGGACCGCTTCCGCACGGGAAGATCGTTCTCACTGCCCAGGCGGCGGGCCTCGCAATCCGGAGAGATAGGACAATCGGCACAGCGAGGTTCCTTGGGGAGACAGACGGTCGCGCCCAGTTCCATGAGGGCCTGGTTGAAATCACCGGGATGGGACGAGTCGAGCAGGCGTTGCGCGGTTTCCTGGAGGCGCCTCCGGACGGGGGCGGTCGAGATGTTACCCGAGTCGTTCGTGAGCCGGGCCAGGACACGCAGCACGTTGCCATCTAGCACGGCGTAGGGGAGGCCGAAGGCGATGCTGGCAATCGCGGCCGCGGTGTAATCGCCAATACCGGGCAGGCGCCGGATGGAGTCGTAGTCGCGTGGGAAACCTCCGGAGCGAACGATCTCTCGCGCGGCGTTGTGCATGTTCCTGGCGCGTGAATAATAGCCCAGGCCGCTCCAGAGGGTCAAAAGGTCATCCAAAGGGGCGGCGGCGAGGGCTGCGGCGTCGGGAAAGCGGGCGATGAACTTTTCAAAGTAGGGCGTGACGGCGGCAACGCGGGTCTGCTGAAGCATGATCTCGGAAACCCATATGCGATACGGGTCGCGCGTGGCCCGCCAGGGAAGCTTGCGGGCTGTGCGCCCATACCATTCGAGCAGTGCTTTACGGAGTTGCTTCATGATTCCGCCGCTGAGGCGCTTCGAGCGCCGAGAATACAATAGATTTTAGTGGAAGACTCGATCCTGATTCGCGGGGCGCGCGTACACAACCTGAAAGGCGTCTCGCTCACGATTCCGCACAATCTGCTGACGGTGGTGACCGGAGTGTCCGGGTCCGGCAAGTCGTCGCTCGTCTTCGACACGATTTACGCGGAGGGACAGCGGCGATACGTTGAGTCGCTCTCGTCATACGCGCGCCAGTTTCTGGAGCGCATGGAGAAGCCGGACGTGGACGAAATCGCCGGGCTGGCTCCGCCGGTTGCAATCAAGCAGAAGAGTGTGACGCGCAACCCGCGCTCGACGGTGGCGACGGCCACGGAGTTGTACGACTTTCTGCGGCTGCTCTGGGCACGCGCGGGGAGAACCTACTGCCCGAATTGCGGGCAGCAGGTGGAACGCGACACGGTTGACCAGGTGGCTGCCCGGATGCTCCAGGAGCAGGCAGGCTCGCGGTGGTACGTGCTGTTCCCGATCCATCAGGCGCCCGCTGGAGATACCAGGGCGTTGCGCGATCATCTGTTCGAATTGCGCAAGGCGGGATTCAATCGGCTGTTTCAAGACGGGCAAACGTTCGAGTTTTCGACACCTGAGTCGCTCCTCGGAATCGACTTCACCAAG
>JBDKSR010000621.1:0-1984 GCA_039680545.1 Bryobacteraceae bacterium
GCCTGCGGGTCTGCGCGGCGGTGATGCCGGTGTAGGCAAGCGAGGCCAACAGGCAGTTGGCATAGGAGCCCAGCACCTGCTGGATGATGGTCGCAATCAGCATGGCCCAGCCCATCATGAGCGGCCAGGGCGCGATGCAGAGCGTGTTGACGATGGTGCCAACGATGATGCCCGGCACTTTGCCGAACTTCTTGGTGGCGATGCCGAAGCACGTGACCGCCAGCGCCATATTGATCATGTAATACGGCACGAGCGGCGCCCAGCCGGAGAATCCGCTCATGAGGTTCGAAAAGAACGTGCCGAACATGGCGACGATAGCGCCGACCTGCCAGCCGAACATCAGCGTGCCGAAGTAGCCCGCCAGCGAGTCGAAACGGATGCTGGTGGCGCCCGGCAAGGTGATGAATCCGCCCGCTGCGGACAGCGCGGTCAGGATGGCGATGCGGGCGATGGTGCGGCTGCTCCAGCCTTCCTCCGCGACGGAAGAGGGCAGGTGCTTATTCCACCAGATGCCGAGAATGACCATGATGCCGATGTACACGAGCGCCATGAGATAGGCCGCGCCCGCGCCTTTTGCCGTCATACCGAGCGGCTTGAACTTTTCCAGGACATTCGGCAAAACCTGCCAGAATTCAACCATGGTTCGGGATCCTCCTTATAGAGCGTTTTGGGAAATATCTTTTTGCTTACTTTTTCTTTGAAAAAGAAAAAGTAAGAGCTATCTTCCAGCCGCGTCTAAAACGGCTTCGATGAGCTGTTCGTAGCCCGTGCAGCGGCAGAGATTGCCCGCGATGGCAACCTTGACTTCCTCGCGCGTGGGGTGCGGGTTCTTGTCCAGCAGCGCCTTTGCGCTCATGATGAACCCCGGCGTGCAGAAGCCGCACTGCAGCGCATGGTGATCCAGCACGGCCTGTTGGAGGCGGTCGAGCCGCCCGTCTTTCGCCAGCCCTTCGATGGTAGTGACGCTTTTGCCGCCCACGCGAAGAGCGGGGTAGAGGCAGCTGTCCACGGCGTCCCCGTCCACAATCACCGTACAGGCACCGCATTCGCCGACGCCGCAGCCTTCCTTGGTACCGGTGAGCCCAAGCGTATCGCGCAGGATATCCAGAAGCCGCGCGTTGTCGGCTGCTTCGGTTTCGACTGGCTTGCCGTTGAGAATGAAACGTAACTTACTCATGCTTCCGCCTCCGTCAGCCCCGATGCCTCGCAGAGCGCGCGGCGCACGATAGCCGAAAGCGCGGGGTACTTGTATTCCGTTGACCAGCGCACGCCGGTGACGGCGACCATCTCTTCCGAAACGGCCTTTCCGCAATCTTCGAACAGCGAAACGGACGGAATCTGACCGATCAGCATCGCTTCCGCGCTGGCGACCCGCCTCGGCGAGGCGAACACGCAGCCGGGGGAGACGCGCGCTTCCGCGATTGCGCCGTGTTCGAACCGGAGCGCGACGGAAGCGTTCATGCGCGAGATGGCGAGCGCCTTCCTGCGGCCGAGTTTGACAAACCGGCTCTGCCAGCCGGTGAGCGGCGCAAACGAAATTTTCGTGAGCAGTTCGTCCGGCTGAAGCGCGGTTTTGCCCGCGCCAAGGATGAACTCGCCGAGCGCAAATTCGCGCGTGCCGGATTCGCTTATAAGCGTGACCCGCGCGTCCAGCGCCGCGAGCGGAGAAAGCGTATCCGCCGCGACGGCAGCGTTGCAGACATTGCCTCCAATGGTGGCAACATTGCGGATCTGCTGCGCGCCGACGCTTGCGCTGGCTTCGGCGAGCATGGCGGCGGCGGAGCGAACGATGGGGGAATGCGCAACGTCGTCGTGTGTGGCCATTGCCCCAATGGAAACGAACCCATTCTCCAGTGAAATGGCGCGGAGTTCCGGCAGAGTCGTTAAGTCGAGCGCGTAGTCCATGGAATCGAGCTTCACATCCCCGTCACGCAGTTCGACCATCAAATCGGTTCCGCCCGCGAGAGGACGGATTCTGCCCGCG
>JBDKSR010000622.1:0-15857 GCA_039680545.1 Bryobacteraceae bacterium
TTGTGACATAATCGCGGAGAATTACCACAGCGACATGCACGACTTGCCCAGTGAACTTATAGACGCCGCACCCGCTAACGCTGACTTCCTCTGCGACATCGAGCGACTCCTGACCACCAGTTACCCGATTCCGCTTGTGCCTTTCGTCGGAGCGGGCCTGTCCATCCACATGGGTTTTCCGTCGTGGACGGCGTTTCTCATCCAACTGGGCGTGGAATCAGGAATCTCGGCGCAAGTCGCCAAGCTCGTTACTGCCGGCGCTTATGAGGAAGCCGCCAACGTAGTCGAAGATGCTTTAGGTCCGTCGATCTTCCATCGGCGCGTCAGCCAAACCTTTGGCCAAGCGAAGTCGTACGCCTGTGATCTGAATGGAGCAGTTAAGGTCCTGCCCGAGTTGATGCCCGGCCCGGTAGTGACCACCAACTTCGACCGCGTCATCGAGAGGGTATTCGAAGAAGCTGATATGCCCTTCGAGTATGTTTCCTGGGGCGCTCAAGTGGACCAAATGCGACGGGCGATCCAAGAGAATCGGCCGTTCCTTCTCAAACTGCACGGCGATGGCGAGGATCGGTCCGCACGAGTCCTCACTAAGGTCGAATACGAACGCCACTACGGTTCCGACGATCCCAACAGCCTGCGCGCACAACTGAGACGGGCGTTACAGGGTCGTACCTTTCTCTTCATGGGCTGTAGCCTGGGGGCGGATCGCACTATGACGGTACTCGAGGAGGCGATTCAGCAAGCGTCAGGCATTGAACATTTCGCCATCATCGAGAGGCCTGCCGAAGAAGACCAATTCTTTGCCAAACAGCGTTCGCTCGGACACCGCAGCATTCTTCCGATCTGGTACCCCAATGGCCAGCATCACCTCGTCGAGCCGTTCCTTCGCTGGATTGCGCAACTCCAGCCGTCGAATCGGCCCGTGGAGCCGGAACTGGTTCTGGAACGACCGGAGCGCCGGAAATGTGACGTCTGCAGTGAGTTGGACCTTTTGATCCCGTACCAGCGCATCACTGAGCACGCCGGGCGTTCCCACGAGCTTGACAGTCTGCGCGATTGGTTGGCTTCCGAGCAAACAGTATCGGTTCGCGTGATAACCGGCGCGGGTGGATCCGGCAAGACGCGTCTCGCTATTGAGTTGATCGAGTGGCTTGAATCCGCCGAGCCCGATCGTTGGCATCAGGGCTTTCTGACAACGAGCGAGATGGAGCGTTTTTCGAGACTTAGGAATCTGGCGGAATGGAAGCATCGTAAGCCAGTTCTCGCCGTCGTAGACTACGCCGCTGGCAGCAGCGAGATACTTCGCGTATGGCTCGATCAACTAGCCTCGGCGGCCCCGGATGGCGAGAAATTGCGCCTATTGCTTCTCGAGCGCGAAGCCAGCCTCGAGGAAGGTTGGTTGGCATCGGCCCTTACACAAGGGCATGCGGCTTCGGTGGTTCGTGGTTGGTTCGATCCGCCTAAGCCTTTGAAGTTGGATAAGCTCACGACTTCAGTGGACCGACGCAACGTTCTTAAGGCGACGCTCCGCGAGGCGACCAAGTTGAGGGACGTTCACGTTTCGGATCTGCCCGCGGAGGGTGCCGACCCCGCATTCGACCAGCAACTCACCGATCCCCAGTGGGGCGATCCACTGACCCTGATGATGGCAGGACTGACAGCGCTCGAGACTGGCCTACCGTCAGCGCTCGCAATGAACCGAGCCGACCTAGCACTGCACCTGGCGACTCGAGAGTGCGAACGCGTCGCGCGCTTCGCACCGAATGCCCCGCGCGGTCTCATGGAGCACATGGCAGCGTACGTCACGCTATCGGGTGGCCTGCCTCGGGGGTTGCTGCGTGTGGCAGCGAAAGCAGAGTCGGAGTCGATCGGGCTTAATCATCCAGAGGGTTGGAGGAGCTTATCAGGCTGCGTCGAGGACGCGCTCCGAGGTGCCGAAGGCACAAGGCCAATTGAGCCCAATGTGGTTGGTGAAGCCGTGCTGTTGCATGTTTGGGGTGCAGAAGAAGTCAGTGAAGGGTGTAGTGCAGTCGTACGCGCTGCGGAGTTCCGCCCAGCCCAAGCAGTTGCGTCAGTCGTGCGTTGCGCCCAGGACTTCTGCGTGGGTAAATCGCCTCGCGAGGAGCCACTTCGCTGGCTGGATTCGTTGATCGCGGAAGGCAAGCGGAATCTGCCGTTGCTTTGGGCCATAGAGGCGACCCTACCGCAAAAGACTCTAGCGTTGCGCGAACGAGCAGTTGAGGTGGAATTCGCTCTCGCAAAGAGGCTCGATGAAGGGACCGAACTTGCTCCACCTGTCACTGCTCTTGCAACAAGAGCAAGGGTTTTGAACAGCCTTGGGTACAGGCTGAGCGAGGTAGGGCGACGGGGGGAAGCGCTGGAGGCAAGTGAGGAGTCGCTGCGCCTTCGAAGGCAATTGGCGGCGCAATGCCCGGACGCATTCCTGTCCGACCTCGCCGTCTCGCTCAACAATCTCGGGGCCATGTTGAGCGAGGTGGGACGACGGGAGGAGGCACTGGAGGCGGTGGCCGAAGCTGTGCAGGTCTACCGGCAATTGGTCGAGCAAAGCCCGAATGCATTCCTCCCTACCTTGGCCATGTCACTCAGCAACCTCGGGGCTATGCGAGGCATGCTGGGGCAGCAAGAGGAGGTCTTGGAGGTAGTAGCCGAATCGGTGGACATCTACCGACAGTTGGCGGCGCAACGCCCGGACGTATTCCTCTCTGACCTCGCCGACACGGTTCACAACCTCGGCAACGGATTGAGCAGAGTAGGGCGACGAGAGGAAGCTTTGGAAGCGAGCGAGGAGGCTGTGCGTCTTCGAAGGCAACTGGCGGCGCAACGCCCGGATGCGTTCCTGCCAGACCTCGCCATGTCGCTAGACAGCCTCGGTAACAGGCTGAGCGAACTGGATCGGCAACAGGAAGCGCTTGTGGCGAGTCAGGAGTCCGTATGTGTCTACCGGGGATTGGCGGAGCAACTCCCCAACGCGTTCCTGCCGAATCTTGCCCACTCGCTCCAGAACCTCGGCATCAGACTGAGCGATGTAGGCCGACGAGAGGAGGCGCTTGATGCGACCAGGGAGGCGGTGACCCTTAGAAAGCAATTGGTGGAGCAAAGCCCGGACGCGTTCCTGCCCGACCTCGCCATCTCGCTTAGAGCCCTCGCCAAAGGGCTGGATGATATGGGACGGCGACAGGAGGCGATCGAGGCAGGTGAGCAGGCGGTATCTATATATCGGAACCTAGCGACGCAGAGTCCGAGTGCATTTCGGCCCGACCTCGCCGGTTCACTCAGCGACCACTGTGTCAGATTGAGGGGCCTGGGACGGCAAGCGGACGCGATTGGAGCGAATGAGGAGGCGCTGCGCTTCTATCGGCAATTGTCGGTGCAGCGCCCGAACGTATTCCTCCCCATCCTGGCCAGATCGCTCGAGGACTTCGGCAACAGGTTGAACCAATTGGGGCGGCATGAGGAGGCGCTTGTGGCGAGTGAGGAAGCCTTGCACGTCTGGCAGCAATTGGTGGCGCAGAGCCCGGACCACTTCCTCCCGTACCTCGCCGGTTCGTTCAACAACCTCGGTGTCAGGCTGAGCGAATTGAAACGACATGGGGAGGCGCTTAGGGCGAGTGAGGAAGCAGTGCGTCTCTACCGGCAATTGGCGGCGCAAAACCCCGAAGTGTTCCTGCCCCAAGTTGCCATGTCGCTCGATAATGTCGGAATCTGGCTGTGTAGGTTGGGGCGGTATAAGGAGGCGCTTGTGGCGAGTGAGGAAGCCGTTCGTCTCTACCGGCAACTGGCGGTGCAGAGCCCCGAAGTG
This sequence comes from Bryobacteraceae bacterium, assembly GCA_039680545.1. Taxonomy (GTDB): domain Bacteria; phylum Acidobacteriota; class Terriglobia; order Bryobacterales; family Bryobacteraceae; genus JAEHDI01. Next base: position 3,821 of record JBDKSR010000622.1, read on the forward strand.
TTCCTGCCCCAGGTTGCCATGTCCCTTAGCACTCGGGGGACGACCTTAGGTTCTAGTGGCCACGCAGCCGCTGCTGCCGCATCCTTACGCGAGAGTATTCAAGTTTTGAAACCTAGCTTCCTCAGCCAACCGCAAGCACATCAACGCCTGATGCGCAGTTTGGTCGAAATCTACCAGCACGCCTGTAAGACGGCGGCGACCGACGCTGACACCAGTCTCCTCGGTGAGATCATACCCTTGCTGACGGATGGGGCGGCTCCGAGCGACGGAAAAGGGTAGCCGAGTCCAGTTCGGAATCGTCCCATCAAGGATACACAGTTACTTACGGCTTCGGCCAAGCGAGTGAGACCACTGGTGCTGCATCGTGCATGTTAGCTCTCACGTCGATTCTGGGGCGAGTACTAAACGCGAAGACCGGAAACTTCGGGTGTCCCAGCGCGCGGCGGGTGAGGCGTCACGCCTCATGAAAGTGTAGCTTCTCGCCCCAGAACCGCTCGATGAGGGGTAATGCTCCGTTGGAGAATCCTGTCGAGAGGAAGAGGCGGCGGGCGGAATGGCCGCTATCGTACTCGGGGTGGCGGTCGAGGTACAGTTTCAGTGCGCGGGCGGTGGCTTCGGGTTGGTGTATGAGGGGAACACCGCCAGGCAGGGCGTTGGCAAAGAGTTCGGTTACAAGGGGATAGTGCGTGCAACCGAGAATCGCGCAGTCGGGAGTATCGACCGTCCGCCGAAGTTCGCCTACGTATTGTTCGACCAGGGCGCGTATCTCCTGGCGCGGCGCTCCATCCTCAATTGCTCCAGCCAGCTCGGGGCAGGCCTGCTGCACAACCGTGATGTCGGGACGGCGCTTCCGGATCTCAGTCGGGTAGCAGCCCGTCTCCACCGTCCGGCGGGTCGCGAAAATCGCGAAGGTGCTGGGCTCGCGGGGTTTCGAAGCGGCAACCGGCTCCTGGTCCCAACGCAGGCCGGTTGCGGCCTCGATGGTCGGGATCACGACGCCGATTACGTTGCGGGAAACCCCGTCCTCACGGCGGCGCACGGGCAGCCACTGCTGCTGTATCCAGCGCAGCGCCACTACGGAGGCGGTATTACAGGCCAGAATCACGAGTGTGCAGCCTTCGGCGAAGAGGCGCTCCAGCGCTTCGCAGGTCAGGTTCAGCACCTCGATGGGCGGACGCTCTCCATACGGCGCGTTCCGGTTGTCCCCAAAGTAGACGAAATCACGCTCCGGCAGCGCGTCCACTAATGCGCGATGTACCGTGAGACCGCCGAAGCCACTGTCGAAAACACCGATCATCTGAATAGCTCGCGTTGGGGAACATCCTCCCACGCACGAGGATTGAAACCTCCAATACTCCGATTATTGCACCCAGGGGTGCGAGAGCTTCGCGGAGGCGCGGGGGAGGGTGAGAAGTCCGGGCGAAGGCGCGCGGGGAACGGACGTGGACGCGGTGCGGCGAACGCTTACCCTCCGAAGACTTCCCGGAAGACCGAGGTCAGGTCGAGCAGGACCTGCTCGCCGTTCCCTGTGAAACTCGAGCCGTGCATGATGGCGAGCGTTTTGGGTTTCAGGGCGGCCAACTTCTTGAGGATGCCCTCGGTCATGGGCGTATAGGGGACGTAATCCGCCAGCGGTCCTTGTTGGTACTCGAGAATGGTGGCTTTGCACTTCCCCAGAACATCAGAGCTGGTGATGGGCTCCCCGTCGCCAGCATGGTGGAAGAGGTCCGAGCAAAGCAGGGTCCGCTGGGTTTCCTCGAACAGGAGACCGGCATCCCAACCATGGGGCAGGTGTTTAGTGGAGCAGAAGCGGAAGCGATACTTCCCGGTGGCGAGCACTTCTCCATCAGTCAGGCCACGGGAAGGACGAATGGCGTAATCGTCCACACTCACGATGGTGCCGACCTGACTGCAGGCGGCCTGCGCCGAGGGCGCCAGTTCGAGCCAGTGATTGAGCGCTCCGCACTCGTCCGATTCGAAATGGCTGAAGGCGATCCAACGCAGTTTCGATGGATCCATGACGCGGCCGATGGCTTCGCGCACCTGGGGAAACATACCGCGAAGGCCCGCATGAAACAGCAAAGGTTCCTCGTCCCGGATCAGGAAATGATTGAACTGCAACTGAAAATCCGGCACGTACGCGCAGATGCGATAGACGTCCTGAACAATTTCATCGATTCTAACGGTCACGCTGCACCCCCCGCCGGGATACCCGAGTTGGGCTCCCTGTCTGAGGAAATTGTATTCCAATCCGCCGTTCTCAGAGCCGTTGAGGAACCTACGGCGTTGCAGGGGAGAAGAGGCGGGAGGAACGGGAGTTTAGGATCGTGGCGACGGCGGAGGCGGAGCAAGGTATTGTGCGCCTCAAAGGCCTTCCGGCTGTCCGGGCGCACAGGCGGTAAGGCGGTTCGAGGTTATTGGCGGCCGGCACGGCCCCTCAGAGCAGCGGCTTCCGCGAAGGAATTCACTCCGCCCATCAGCGCGATGGCGGCATTGGCGCTCTGGAGAGCTTGATCGAGGTCCTTCCGGCGGATGGCCGAATTCATGACCTTCACGTACGGAAGCGCCCGAGCCGAGCGTTCGAACGCCGCAACATCCAATCGTCCCGAGAGGCTGGGACGCCGCGAGGGGCGGGACATCTGACTCAGCTCGTAGACGCACTGGTTGCCGTAGTCGAGGGAATCCTGGAACGCCCATTCGTCCCCGCTCTGCAGCAAATGAACAATCTTGACTAAGAGATCAGTTGTGCTTTGGAAAATCACTCGTATTTTCTCCCGGATGAGAAGGCGAGCAGCCGCTGGTAGCGGCGTACTCATTCGCCCAGGCTGCCGTGCCCTTACGGGCGGCTCGCGCGGCATCGCCCTGCGGGTTCGCGGGGTCGTGCCAGCCGACGAAGAACGCTGATCTACGCTCTTGACAGCCGGGCCGTATACACCGTAAGCTTACAGTGTATACTAAACTACCACGGAATTCAACTACGGCCACGAAGGCCAGCGATCGATGCGCCCCGAGAAAACTGACTTACGACAGAGGCTGCGCGATGTTGCGCGCGAGCTATTCGCCAAGGAAGGCTACGACAGCGTTTCCATGCGCCGGATCGGGGCCGAGGCGAACTGCTCGGCGATGGCGACGTACCGCTACTTCAGGAGCAAGGAAGAACTGCTGATTTCCATCTGCGAGGAGACGTTCGAGCAGTTGTCCCAGTCGCGCAATGAGGCGATGAAGCCGCATGACACGCCGCTCGAACGCCTGCGGGCCGCGATGAGGAACTTCATACAGTTCGGGATAGAGCACCCGAATCACTACAAGCTGGCGTTCATGACGGACATTCCGCCCGGTCCCATGGCGACGCGGAGGGCTACCATCCTGGCACGCGGTCTGGGGGGCATCAGGGACCTGGTGAAGGAGTGCGCCGCAGCCAAGGACCTGGGAATTGACGTGGATCTCACGGTGGAACTGCTTCAGGTGGCGCCGCAGGGGCTGATTTCGGCGTGTGTTGTGCGGCCGCCACAGATCCGGGACAGCAACCGCCTGGTGGAACACATGATACAGACGCTGACACGGGTGTTCGAATAGCGACGGCTTCTGCCTGTGAGTTGCCGCTGCACATGAGACTCTTGGCACCGGACAACGGCAATAGTTGGGTAAGTGCGGCGCCCTACCCGTCCTGGAGGCCTGTCCTACCAAGTGTGGACGGCAACGACGGTGGGGGTGGCGGGGGTACCACGATAGACGGTGGTGTGCAACAGCACTTGCAGGTTTTTGTGGGACCAGCCGGCAGACCCCTTCTCCAGCGCTTCCTGCAACAGAGACCGGGAGGTGAGGAACTCGCCGGCGGCACGCGTGCCGTATTGTGTAATGCCAGCGGCGGTCACCAGCAATTGTCCGGTGCCGGAGTTGACCAGGCGCGAGACCAGTGCGTAATCCTCTGGCGTCTTGCCGTCGGGAGCCAGTTCGGCAAGCTGCCAACTGCGTTTACCGGAGCGATCGCGGATCCGTCGCTCGCCGTTCTCCTGCTCGAAAACGAAGCGCAACTGCCGCTGCATTTCGAGCGTCCACAGGTTCGAGAACCCACCGATGAGGACGGAGGGGGCGCTACGCAGGTCACTGAAAGAGAGGTCGTTGGCGTAACGGATTTCCACCATCTTGCGCCGTGCGGCGAAGAGCATCGCGAGCATGGACGCCGTGTGCGCGTTACCGATGCCCACGAACTGGTCGGTCACAGGGATGACGTCGCTACCCTTGATGGTAGTCCGCGCACCCAGCTTGAGCACGTAGGACCCGCGTAACTGGTCGGCGGGCAACCTGGACCGGAATCTCTCATGAACGTCGCGGGAGAGGAAATAAACCACCGGTTGGCCGCAATAGAGCAGCGCGGGCTTCTCGCCCTGGAGGACAGGGGCCCAAAACCGATCGAGGACGTCAGGCGGGGGCGGCGTCCGGCGCGTCAGCAGCAGCATGGCGGAGAAAACAGCGACTAAGGCTGCGACGGCAAACACGGCGATCGTCCATCGCGGACGGGACTTCACGCGGGCAGCCGCCGGCGCAGGCGATTCAGACGAGCAGAACTCCGCGCGGTAAGCCCCGGAGGGTATCTCGATGCGCACGTCCTCAGGCCGGGTGGTCTCGCCATAGTACTGCGAGAGGCGCTTACGGACCTCAGTGGCGCGGACACGCACAATGGGATCCTCAGCAGTGTCGTAATCGGGGTGACGACCGAATACCTCGACCCCGATGGTGCGTTCCTTCAGCTCGTCCGGATTGCTGCGGCTGTGCTCCACAACGTAGCGCAGGAAGCGCTGGCACTGATCGCTCTTGCGGAATGCGGGGCTGGCCAGAACCCTGTCCAGAGTCTCCTTCACGTGAGCCGCTTCAACCAGGGAGAGCGGCGCCGGATTGTGTGGCTTCGTGGCCATTCCAAACGATTCAAATAGCTCCGTACCGTTAAGTACGGTCGTTAACTTGTAGCGAGTATATCGCAACCAAGCGGTGGAAGTCCTTACGGGCCAACAGTTCCCGCTGGGTTTCCGTAAATCACTTGCCGGGTCGACGACGGGGGAGCAAAATCCGACCGAAATGGGGACGGCCACTCAACTCACCGGTGGACTCGTGGTGGCACGGCGCAGCATGGGCTGCGAATTCTCGGTGTCGTTTCCAGCGGGTACGCGCGGCGCGATAGGCGCCGGGTGCGCCGCTCTGGACGAGGTGGACCGGTTGGAGGACAAACTCTCGGTTTACCGCGACGACAGCATCGTATCGGGCCTGAACCGGAACGGTGGAGGGGACGGCGTCGACGCCGAGGTTTTCCACCTGCTCAGCTGGGCCGCCCGCCTGAGCCGCGCTACCGGCGGCGCCTTCGATCCTGCCAGCGGCGCCCTTGTCAGAGCCTGGGGGTTCTGTCAGGGACCAAAACGGGTTCCCTCCGAGGCGGAGCGAGTGACAGCGCTCGCATGCTCTGGCTGCGCCCGCGTACGCTTCGAGCCGGAGGGGCACAGGATCCGAATGGATGCTGCCAGAGTGCAGTTCAACCTGGGGGGCATCGGCAAGGGCTATGCGATCGACCGTGCGCTGGAACTAGTCCGCGCTCGCCACGGGATCACCCGTGCATTTATGCAGGGCGGACAGAGCAGCCTGAAGGGTATTGGAGCGGCGCCAAGCGAGCAGCGCGGGTGGATGGTCGACATTGGTAACCCTTCCGGCGCGGACCGGCCGCTGGCCCGGGTGTGGTTGCGCGACCGAGCGTTGGGAACCTCCGCAGCCACCAACCAATTCTTTGTGGAGAATGGGCGCCGGTACGGACATGTGCTCGACCCACGCAAGGGCTGGCCGACGCGGGGACTCTTGAGCGCCTCAGCGGTGGCGCCTACCGCCACTGAAGCCGATGCACTCTCCACCGCTTTCTTTGTCCTAGGGATCGAGGGGACGCGCTGCTTTTGCGAGCGGAATCCCCGGTTCGGCGCCGTACTGGTGGCGCCTGGAGATGCCGTGCTGGTAATCGGCGCGGCGGATGCGGAGGTATTGGTGTGAATCGATGGAGCAAAGTATTCCTGATCGCGCTGCGCATTGCGGTGGGATGGCACTTTCTGTACGAAGGGCTCTGGAAAATCGACTCGGATACCGGCGCACCGGTGTATGCGCCTTCCTGGTATACGCTACAGTCGTCGGTCGCGCGGTTGCGAGACTACTATGAGCGCACCGACCCACTGCAGATGCAACCGGCGTTGGCCCGCGCCGATGCCTGGTACGACGAGATCGTAAAGGCGCTCAAAAGCCGGAACCGTGCGCTGTCGGAGGACCAGAAGGGGCGTCTGGCGGAGCTGCGGGATAAGGTGAAGCTTGCCGCTGCCGGGGCCGTTCGCGGCTCAGTCCGGCACGGCGAGGTGGTCAATTTCGATTGGCAGTTGGTGCGCGACGAAGTCCTGAAGCTGACACCGCCGCCCGCTAGCGAGCGGTTCACGGCGATGCCGTTTCTGCAAGCTTCGGTGGGCCCATTCCGGCCGGTGTTCCGCAGCCTGGTGCGGGACATGGACGGTGTCGATCGCCTCGCACCGCTGGCCGCGCACCACGCGGTCGAAGAGCGTTACGAGGAGATTCTGCACCACTATGACGACGCGGGCCGCCCGTTCACCGGGGACCAGCAACGCCGGCTGGCGGAGGCGCGCGACGCGATCAAGAGGGCCCTGGCTGCGACCCTGAGCGACGGAGCCTATCGTACGCGGTTGGCCGATTACGCGGCCATGCGGAGGCGGGTTGCGGCGGACGCTTCGCTTGCGAACGCTCCGTTCTCGCGCGAGCGACTGGCCGCGGACCGAACAAAGCTCGACACCATCGAGGGCGAGTTGCTGGCGCTGACCGACGAAGCGGTAGCGGAGCTGGACGTACAGTCCCAGACGATCGCCACAGCGGCGCAGTTGGGTACCGGCCCGTTGCGACAGCCGGGAGACCCGGCCGGCTGGATCAACTGGACAATGCGATGGGGACTCACGGCCATCGGAGCCTGCCTGTTGCTGGGACTTTTCACGCCGATTGCGGGGTTAGCGGCAGCCGGGATGATGGCGACCTTCTATCTGGCTTCTCCGCCCTGGCCCGGGCTGCCGGCCGCGACCCTCGGGGGCCATTACCTCTACGTGGACCGAAACCTGGTGGAGCTGATCGCCGCGGGCGTGATCGCGACAACAGGAAGTGGCCGGTGGGCGGGGTTGGACGCATTCATTGGAAGACTCGGGGGAAGGGCTGCCCGGCGGACCGATCCCGAATTGGCATGCGTGGGGCAGGCAACCCCTTCACTGGAGAGGAGCTGACGATGATACTCAATGAGCAGCAGCGACAGGTCGCCAAGGACAATTTCATGGATGCGCTGCGGATGACGCGCCGGGACCTTCTTCCCGGCCTGATAACGCTACCAAGCGTAACCGCCTTTTACTGGGGATACGAACGCTTCAAAGGGAACCCGGTGCGCGCCGCCCTGATCGGGGCCGGCGGGCAGGGCCGCTCACACATCGATTCGGTGAACCCGGAGTTCATCCGGCTGGTGGCCTTTTCGGACATCCGTCCCAGCCAGCAGCGCAAGGCGTTCGTCTCGTTGCATGCCAAATACGGTACCGCGGCGCGCGATGTCGAGCTAGTGGAGGACTATCACAAGCTGCTGGACCGCGACGATATCGAGATGGTGATCATCGCCCTGCCGCTGCACCTGCACGCGCCGGCGGCTATCGAAGCGATGGAGAAAGGCAAGCACGTGCTGTGCGAGAAGCTGATGGCCAAGACCGTGGCCGACTGCAAGCGCATGGCGCGCGTGGCGCGGAAGACAGGCAAGATGCTGGCCATCGGGCACCAGCGCCATTACAGCTATCTCTACGCCAATGCGCTCGAAGTAGCGGCGCAGAAGGACGTGTTGGGAGACGTTCGTCACATCCGTGCATTCTGGCACCGCAACCAGACTGAAGGCGGCAGGCCCGGGGCGGACAAGGGCGCATACGACACCTGGTCCGCCAAGGTGCCGACTGAAGATCAGGGCGTGGACTTCGCCCGCCACGGCTACCGCAGTTTGGAAGAGCTGATACGCTGGCGGCTGCACCATCGCACCGGCGAGGGGCTCATGGCGGAGTTGGGTAGCCATCAGCTGGACGCCTGCGGAATCCTGCTGCGGGCCGTGCTAGGGAAGGAGGCAAAAGGCGCGGTCCACCCCAAGGCAGTGTCCGGTGTGAGCGTGAACTCGTTCTTCACTGACGGGCGCGAAGTGGAGGACCACGTCTTCCTCACCTATGAATACCCGCACGACGTGGTGGTGACCTATTCGAGCCTCACCACGAATGAGGCCGAGAATTACGGCGAACAGGTGATGGGCACGCGCGGCACGCTCGCCATTCTGGCGGAGAAGGACGTATACCTACTCAAGGAGAAGGCGCTGCGCGACACCCGCATTTCGTGGGTTGAGCGGCGCGTGGCGGAGCCGTCGGCCGTATCCACCTCTACGACGCAGTGGACGGCGGGCGCCGGCCTGCAGGACACGCTGACCAGCCGCGGCTACCGCGAGGAGCAGGAGCACATGGCTTGGCTGATCCGGCACCCGGGAGAAGGGCGCCCACGGTGCGGAGCAGAGGTTGGGCTTGCAGACGCTGTTGTGACGCTGGCTTCGAACATGGCCGCGCGCCAGAGACGGCGCATCGAGTTCCAACCCGCATGGTTCGACGTGAACTCGGACGCCGCACCCGAGTAAGTCCTTACTGAACACGACTAAAGACGACAGTATCTTTTCTGCCGTTCTTAGAAGATAGGATGAAACATCCGGCCGTGTGACCGCTCACGATCAAGCGACCGGAACGCTTTGGCATAGACCGGCTCGCGGCCAAGACTCACGGGCGGGACTGTCGTGCGAGTTGCCTCCCTGTGTTTTTGCCGGGAACGAGCAACCGTTGCCCTACCCACCTGTCTGCACCATCCCTATTGGAGAGGAGAACGGCAAACGCCCTTACGACCGGCGGCGTATAGTCTCAATCACACCACGCTGCTTCGCATACAAGTCTGATTGTGGACAGATCAAGCGTCGTGTCGCTGGAAAGCAGATGTAAGCCGACTGTCCGTAAACAGTTCGGATCTCCCGAAGGTGATGGTTCGTTCCACGTGCGAGATAAGTTATCTTGGCCATGGAACCCGTGGGGACGCGGTGTTTTGTCACGAACCCGACATGACGCGGCCTTCCATCACGACACCATGCGCAGCGCGGCCGCGATGTCCTCGGCAACCATCCTTCGCTTGCTCTTCTCGATGAAAAAACTGGGACCAGCCTGCAAGTAAGATGGGAAAACCCGCATGCCGCCGAAGAAGTACTCCTGGCCGCGAAGCTTGTAAGTCGAGCCTGCGGGAATCACTCGTTTTTCGCCAGCGCGCAGTGCGATGTAGTTGAGGGCCTTGATGGCGACATCTCCCATCAGCATCAGGACCTTCACGTGCGGGAACAAGAGCAGTTCCTTTTCCAGCAGGACGGAGCATTCGCGAATGGTAGCCGGCTGGATCCCATAGCCCGTCTTGCCGCACTTCACCGCCGTAGTGAGATACACGCCGCGATCTACGATGTCCTTGACCGACGACACACTTGCGCCGGCGTCATTGACAGCCTGGACGGTGGTTTGCTGGAACAGCGGATTGCCCTTTGCATAGTAGTAGTCATCCGGGTTCTCCGGCGCGGCTTCCGACACCATCACAATCGAGATCGTCTCCGGTTTGATGCTGACCGGCGGCACGATATAGCATTCGCGCTTCACATCCAGACAGGGAAATGCCTTGCATCTCACGCATTGACTCACTCGCATTTCAGCCTCCCACGGGATTCCCTTTGGCCGCGAACGGAGAGGAGTGCAACAGCGGCAATGCCGCCGTTTCCCACATTCGGCGACCATGTCCAGCCGACTATCAGGGTAGCTCAAAAGGATCGCCGCCGAACGATCTCCTGCCACGGCGCTGGGTCACGCACCGTGACGAGTTGTCAGCACGGGCTGCGAGTATTGCGTTACATCGCGAGGCAGCCTATGAACTTCGAGTTACTATTGTTCTGAAACGGGCATCCGCCTGGCGTGGAACTCGGCTTCAAGCTTCCAGGTTCTGCCGTCCGGGCTCAGCGATTCGCCCAGCCAGCGGAAGGAATTCGGCGTGATTTCGGTGAAGCTCCAACGAATCGGCGTAGCGTCGCTGTGAGTTCCCAACTGGACAAGATCCTTGCCGCTCCGCCGCCCGATCAACTCATCACGCACGCCGGTTACCGGGTTGATCCACGTCACTCGCCACGCTTCGATTGATGGATCCCACACGCGGAGCGTCGTGCCGTAGCGATTGCCTGCCTTGCCGAGACTTGCCGTGCGTTCGGAACGAGCGGGCATGATCCACACGTCCTGAACCGCCCGGCCTTCGAGCACCCACCAAAAGTGAACCTCTCCTTTGCCGCGGCGCACAGTACCGTCAGGCAGGTGATCATAGACCTCCAATTCCCAGTTACCCACGAGCCATCCGTAAAGATCGGCTGATTCGGGAATTTCGGGTGAACGTTCAGGCGCTATCAGCGCCGAGTAACATTGCGGTTCTTGTGCCGCTGCTGGTGTCGTCATCGCAAGATCTCCAAATGCTCCGAGAATACACATCGCTAACAATGAACCCCTGAGGGGCAACGTCATAACACTTCTCCGATCCGTTATGCTGACTGTTATACGGCTTCGGCGGAGAGGGATTCTTGGCAAAAATTGCGGCCGGATCAGGAAGAGCTTGGACACCGCGAACCGGAAACATCGCTCCGGGTAGAGCCGACGCTCGTGTGTTGGCGCGAGGCGATGGGTGGTCGATATCGGACGTCATCTGCACATGCGGCCCGCGTGACCACGCTTTTGAAGAACAACACTCCGACTTCTGCATTGCAGTCGTCCTGACAGGTAGCTTTCAGTACCGCTCCGGGCAAGGTCGAGAGGTGATGACGCCGGGTTCGCTTCTGCTCGGCAATCCAGGCCAGTTCTTCGAGTGCTCTCACGAGCACGCAACGGGAGATCGCTGTATATCGTTTCACTACTCGGCGGAATACATCGAGAATCTCCTGTCCGATGCCGGGGCATCCGGCGTAAGGCCAGGTTTCCGCGTCCTTCGATTGCCGCCGTTACGCTCGTTCTCGCGACTGGTGGCGCAAACGTGGGCGAATACGGAGATGGCGGCGGACGGTCGCTGGGAGGAACTCGGTTTCCAATTGGCCACGCAGACCGCAGCCCTGGTGGGGCCTTTAGTGCCCGGCCTGAACAGCATTCCTCCAAGCGCCGAGGCGCGTGTAACTCGGGCCGTGCGAGAGATTGAGCGTCATTCAGATGAGCAGCTCAACCTTTCCGCTTTGGCACATGAGGCGGGTCTGAGCCGGTATCATTTTCTCCGCGTGTTTGAAAACGTCACCGGTGTGACACCGCACCAATACGTTCGGCGGGCGCGCCTCCGGAAGGCGGCAACACGGCTGATGGTCGAGTCAACCAGAGTCCTCGATATCGCCCTAGCTTGCGGATTTGGCGATGTATCGAATTTCAATCGCGCTTTTCACGCCGAGTTCGGCGTCACGCCCCGCGCTTACCGGCGGCAGAGGGCGCGCCATGGATATAGCGATAGCAACGCTGATTGATGGATAGACTGCCTGCGAGGCTGCAGATCGAGCCGCAACATTCGGTGTACTGGAAGGTGACCGGGGAAGCCAGGCCGGATACTCTGGTTGATGGCCTTGCCGGAAAGGAAAACGAATTCATGAGAAGACCTCTGATTGCAGTGGCGGTGTTGTGCGTGGCGGGGACAATAGCCGGCGCGCAGCAGCAGGATGAGCGGGTAGCCAAGTGGCGGGAGGAAGCACGTTTTCCAGTCGTTGATATATCGGGCGACACGGCCCGGCAAGTGGTCATCGCGGCGGGCACAACGGAGATCTACCAGGGCCACCCGACGACGGTGCTGATGCCCGATGGCAAGACGATCTTCGCCGTCTGGTGCATCAAACACGGTGGCAAAGCGGGGCCGATGGCGCGGAGCC
>JBDKSR010000623.1:0-5784 GCA_039680545.1 Bryobacteraceae bacterium
ATGCTCGGCCCCTCCGCCCTCGCCGCCGCCCTCGGCATCTCGCGCCAGATGGTCTACCAGTACCGCTCCGAGGGCAAGATCACCCCGGACGCCAGCGGTCAGTACGACCTGGACACCGTGCGGCAGCAGCTCGCGCGGAACCTCGGGGCGAAGAAGGGCGGCGTACCGCGGCGGGGGGAACGCGGGACCGTGGAGGTGCCACAGCGCAAGCAGCCCGTGCGTGAGGCCCCGCGCGAATCGGCGCGAGTGCAGCCTGGCCGGTTCGACGCGGTGTCGAAGGCGGACTTGGAAAAGGCGGCACTGGCGGAGAAGATTCGCAAAGAGAAGCGCGCGAACGATCTGGCGGACGGGAAGATCATCAATGCCGAGGAAGCCGCTATCGCATGGGCAGAGGCCGGCGTGAAGTGGCGCGATGCGTTTCTGGGACTGCCCGCTGCCGTGTGCAACCGCCTGCCGGCCGAGTGGCGACGAGAAGTATCGGCGGCGATTGAGGATGAATCCCGCCGCAGGTTGGCGGCCTTGAGCGATGAAATCAGATGCAGTCCGACTGCTGCGTGATGCCCTTGCCGATGCTCTGCTGCCTCCGCCGGCTCTGCTCGTCTCCGAGTGGGCGCAGCAGAACTTTCAACTCAGCAGCGAGTACTCGGCGGCAACCGGACACTTTGAGCCGTACCCGTACCAGACCGAACCGCTTGACGTTCTAAGCCCCTCGAATCCGGCGGACACGATAGCCCTGATGTGCGCGGCACAGATGATGAAGACTCTCATAATCATGATCTTCCTCGGCTACGTCATTGACGTAGACCCGGGGCCGGCGCTCATCGTCCAGCCGAATAAGGAAGACGCCGATTCGTTCTCCAAGGAACGACTCGCGCCGATGGTGAACGACGTTCCTTGCGTGGCCGCTAAGACCGTCGAGAGCAAGTCGCGCGACTCGGGAAACACAATCCTACAGAAGCGGTTTCGTGGCGGCAGCGTGAGCCTGACGGGTGCCGTCTCCCCTCGCGGCCTCCGCCGCCGTTCCGTCCGCTACCTGTTTCTGGATGAGGTGGATGGCTACGAGGAAACGAGCGATGGCGACCCGATCTCGCTTGCCGCGGCGCGCACGTCGAAATTCTGGAACCGCAAAATCATCCTGTGCTCTACGCCGACCATCAAGGGCCGGAGCCGGATTGAAAAAGCATTTCTCGATAGCGACCAGCGGCGCTACTTTGTGCCATGCCCGGAGTGCGGCGAACTCCAGACGCTCGAATGGCGGCCCGCCCCTGATGCCGGGGTCCGGTGGGGGCAAATCGGAGAGCAGTACGTAGCGCCAGAGGACGCGGTTTATCAGTGCATCGGCTGCAAGACACTCATTCCGCACTATCGCAAGCTCGAAATGCTCCGCGCCGGGGAGTGGCGCGCGACGAATCCGGCCGGCAAGTATCCCGGCTTCGGTATCTCACGGCTGTACGCTCCTGATTGGTCCTGGGGCCGCATCGTGACGGACCCGATGGAGGGCTTTCTGGCTGCCAAGGATGACGCGGCGCGGATGCAGACCTTCAAGAACAACGTGCTCGCGGAGGTCTACCAGCAGGATTCTGAATCGCTGGACTGGGAGAAGTTGATGTCCCGCTGCATTGACTCTCCCTACCGGATGGGGCAGGTTCCGCAGGGCGCGGCGTTTCTGACGGCTGGCGTTGACGTGCAGAAGTCATGGCTCGAGGGCTACGTCTGGGGCTGGGGCCGTAACCGCCAGCGATGGCTGATCGACCATTGGCGGATTGAGGGTGACCCGTTCGGACAAGTGGTATGGGATGACCTCGGCGCGAAAGTTGCATCCGTTTACCGCCGCATGGATGGTGCCGAATTGAACATCTCAAAGTTCGCGGTAGACACCGGGCACGCGACGAATGAGGTCTACCAGTTCGCCCGCCAGCATGGGGCCGGAAGGGTGCTTGCCGTCGATGGACGGGCACGCGGGGCTGCTCTCGTGGGCTTCCCCACGATGGTTGATGTTACGATCCGCGGCCGGAAGATTGCAAACGGCTGCAAGTTGTGGCCCGTGAATGTCTCGATGGCGAAGTCGGAACTGTACGGCCTGCTCTCTCGGGAGCGCCCGAAGGCCGACGAGCCGCTACCGCCTGGCTGGGTCCACTTCCCCGCCGATGCGCCCGAGGAGTTCTTTCGGCAACTGACCGCTGAACGATTAGTGCCGCGCGTGGTTAAAGGATTCCGGCGCTACGAATGGCAGAAAGACTCGAGCCAGCGCAATGAGGCGCTTGACTGCTACGACTATGCGCGGGCGGGCGCTTTCATAGAAGGTTTTGACCGCGCCGCCGATGAAGACTGGGACTATCTGGAGGGCAGGGTAGCGGGCGGTATGGCCGTATCCAGACCGGCGCCACAAGCCCCGCCGCAGCAGGCACAGCGCACGTCCCCGCCCCCCGCGCGCCGGGTACAGCGTTCCGACTTCATGAGGAGCTTCATCGGATGACACTGACAGAGCTTCAAGCCGCAAGGGACAAGGCGCTCGCCGCGCTTGTAAAAGCGCAGCAAGTGTCATCCGGCGCCACGTCTGTAACTCAGCGCTCGGTAGAACAGTTGCAGAAGTCCATCGCAATCCTTGACCGAGAGATTGCCGCCGCTTCCAGTACGTCAACCTCCGTCATCGGAGTGCTGTACTCCCGCGAGGGGCTGTAATGCTGCCGATTCTCCAACGCGCGTCCCGTGTCATGCAGCGGTGGATGGGATCTTCTCCCACTCGCACCGCTACCCCGGCATACAACAGCACGGGCACGGGCCACGCGGTAGCGGGTTGGAATCCCGGCGATACGGCCATCAACGCCCTCATTGCTGGCGGTGGTGATTCCCTGCGCCGCCAGTCACGCGACATGGCGCGGCGTAACGCCTGGGCGCGGAACGCCATTGATTCCTACGTTGCGAATAGCGTCGGGGCTGGCATCATCCCGCAGCCGAAGCACCCGGACCCGAAGGTAAAGGAGCAGTTGCAGCAACTATGGCTCCGGTGGACGGACGAAGCCGACGCCTCGGGGCTGACTGATTTCTACGGACTTCAAGCACTCGCGTGCCGGACCTCCATCGAGGCTGGCGAATGCTTTGCGCGGAAGCGCCCGCGTCTCGCATCCGATGGCTTGACGGTCCCGTTGCAGATTCAACTCCTGGAACCCGAGTATCTGCCGCTGACAGACGTTTCAGGCGGGGGTGGTAAGGTTCCAGCCGGAAACCAAGTTCGCTGGGGGATCGAGTTCGACAAGATCGGGCGACGCGCGGCGTACCACTTTTACCGTGAGCACCCCTGCGAGACGCCGTTATTTTTCGGGGGGCTTCAGCAGACGCGCGTACCCGCCGATTCCGTGATGCACCTGTTCAAGCCCCTGCGCCCCGGCCAACATCGCGGCGAAACGTGGATGGCTCCGGTCCTGTTGGCCCTGCATGAGCTTGAGAAGTACGACCGCGCCACGCTCGTGAAGCAGGCAATCTCCACGATGGTCGTGTTCTTCGAGAGCGACCAGAGCGGCGAGATGGGCACGCCTGCATTTGGACGCGACGATGAATCGGATTCGTCTGGTATGCCGCTCCAGGGATTGCAGCCGGGCGCGTATGTTCAGGTTCCGCATGGGCGCACAGTTGACCACTCCAAACCACCTGACGTGGGCACGATGTATGTCGATTTCATGCGCGTCCAACTGCGGAAGATCGCGGCTGGCTTGGGGCTGACGTACGAGCAACTGACGGGAGACCTGACGGGTGTGAACTACAGCAGCATCCGTGCCGGCCTTTTGGAGTTCCGGCGCCGCTGCGAGGCATTCCAGCATCAGGTGATGGTGTTCCAGTTCTGCCGCCCCGTTTGGCGCGCATGGATCGAAGCCGCCGCGCTGGCCGGGGTGATCGACGCACGGGATTATGCGAAGAACCCGGCGTACTACCTCGACGTGGAATGGCAGCCGCAGGCATGGGATTGGGTAGACCCGCTCAAGGATGCCGAGGCGGAAATCCTGCTCATCGACAACCTGCTGAAATCCCGTTCGCAGGCTATCAAGGGGATGGGTTATGACGCGGAATCGGTGGACCGGATGATTGCTGAGGATCAGGCGCGCGAAGACAAAGCCAAATTGCGGCGGGGTGGGAAGCCCGCTGCCAGTCCGACCCGCGAAGCGAACCAGAAAGAGCAATTCGGAGGCACGCAATGATTAAGGCCATCGATGTTACCGGAGTGCCCAAGTCCTGGGCGGATATCCAGGAAGAGATTGAGCGAATGATCGTCCGGGTTTATTGTGGCCTCGCCATATCTCGCGCTCAACTCGAAGGCGATTTCAGCGCGGTGAACTATTCCGACGTGCGCGCGGGGCTGATTGCCCAACACGGGAGGACGCAATGAAGACCTGGCAGGAACACATCGGGGCCATGCCCCACATGATCTACAGCGCCGCAGTATCGCAGGGCTTCGAGGCGCGCGACCCGCAGTACGTGAACGCCGAGGGTATCGCCATCATCGACATTTCCGGCGTGCTGGTAAATCAGGCGTGGGACGGCTGGAGCACAAGCGGGTACGGCCGCATCGCAACCGACGTGCAGGCTGCGCTCGATGATTCCGCCATTGACGGCATTCTGCTGCGCGTGAACTCCCCCGGCGGCGAGGTCACCAACGCTTTCGAGACAGCCGATGCCATCGTCGCGGCCGGCAAACAGAAGACCGTATGGGCCTCCGTGGACCCGATGGCATACAGCGCCGGGTATCTGCTTGCCAGTTCCGCCAGTCGCATCTTTGTTGCCCCGAAGTCGGGCGGTGTCGGGAGCATCGGCGTCTATACGGTCCATCTCGACATGAGCGAAATGCTCAAGATGATGGGCGTAAAGGCCACGTTCATCGAAGTTCCCAAGGGCAAGAGCGACGGTCACCCGTACAAACCACTGAGTGCCGACGCGAAAGCCGAGATGGGCGAAACGATCAAGTACCTCTCGGGCATGTTCTTCCAGCACGTCGCGGATCGCCGCGGAATGAATGCTGACGACATCCGCAACATGCAGGCGCGCACGTTCGACGGTGGGCGCGCATCTATCGACGTGGGGCTGGCCGACCGCATCGGCTCGCTCGGCAACGCGCTGGCGCAGATGCGTGGATATCTCGACGCGCGCAAAGAGACTTCTTACTTCTCCGTGGCGGGCTCCGCCGCGAGATCAGCACAGGAGGTTCCGCAAATGGCGGAAACCGAACACGCGGCGGAGGCAGTAGAGCAGACCGCCGAACAAGTCCAAACGGAGACTGCAACGGCAGTCACCGAGCAGGCGCAGGCCGCGCCGCCCGCAACTCAGGCGGATGCGTCCGAGGCCGAGGAAATCACCGCGCTGTGCGCCATTGCCGGCCAACCGGCAGCCGTGGCGCTGGGCTTCATCACCGAAAAGAAGTCCTCCAAGGAAGTGCGCGCCGCCCTGCTGGCGATGCGCGCCGCTAAGGACAGCGAAACCGAAACCATTTCGATGGTCGCGGCTACGACTGCTACGCAGCCCGTGCCGGCCAGCGAATCCCCGCTCGTGAAAGCGGCGGAAAAAGCAGCGGCGGAACACGCCGCGAAGGGAGGCAAATAGATGCCTGCTCTCACCGAAGGCGCCTATCAAGGCGATTGGCTCATTGAGGAGTTCGGGGCTCCCAACTACGGCCGCTCGGAAGTCAACGTGCTCGCGCCCGTTGACGTTCCTTCCGGGGCCGTGATCGGAACTTGCACCTCCCTCACCACTTTCTACGGGGACTATGACTACGTGGGCACCGCGTACACCGGCTAG
>JBDKSR010000624.1:0-10213 GCA_039680545.1 Bryobacteraceae bacterium
GTGATCGCGGTTGCGGCGTCCGGGCCGAAGACGGGGCCGCTGGCATGCCGGACTGTCGTTACGACCGTCAACTACGGATCGCCCGTCGACTACGACATTCCGGCAAGAGTCCGAGGGGAATTCACCAAGGCCACCCTGCTGCGCCCTGACGCCGCGCCGTTGCCCCTCAAGCCCGTTAAGCGCGGGACGACGACCGAGGTCATCATTCCTCAATTGAAACGGCTTGGCGTGATCGTGTTTAGCTAAACTGGAGGCGAGACAAGGCAGGGAGTATGTCGGAACTAACCCGGCGGGATCTTCTTTGGACCGGAGCATCGGCCGCAGCCGGAGCCGCATTAGGTTTACGTGTTGACGGCGCCCCCACACGAGTCCCGAAAGCGTACTTCGGGCTTCATCCCTTCATCGAGAGCAATCCCAAGGCAGTGTTCATACGCCGCACGCATGTCGCCCAGAAGATGGACGCCGTGGCGAAGCGGAATGAAGGGCTGGCGCTTGCCCGGCAGATCCTGGTGCCGATGGACAAGCCGGGGATCCCCGTCACGCATCGCATCGTACTGAAGCCGAACCACACCAGCATTCCGGATCGTCATCGTCCGCCAGAAGACCTATGGGGAACGGGCACCGACCCGGCTTTCTACGAGGGCCTGGTAATCGGCATGAAGGAGATCGGCCTCAAGAAATTTCATTTCATCGAGGCCAACTCGTTTCACCTCTGGAACGTGCGCGGCTGGGTAGACATTAACGAGCGGCACGGCATCGAAATGAACGAGTGCGAGCGCCGCACGCGTCACTTCCGCGACGAGTACGAATTGACATGGAGCAAAGTCCCGGAAGGCGTCATCTTCAAGCGCATCCCGTACTACGCCCCCGTGAACCAGCCGGACACATGGCTATTCAACATCGCGAAGTGGAAGGCGCACGGCATGTGCCTGACACAGTCCGTGAAAAACGAGCAGGGGCTGGTGGTGCTTCCGTTCACCCGTTTCTGCCAGGGCTGGAAGGGAGTGACGGGCGCCTCGGACGTCATGAAGAACGAGATTCGTTCCGATGCCGAACCGGTGGTCAAAAAGTTCTTTGAGCGGCACCTCCGCTCGGGGTACACGCGTTACGAGAGCCACGACCAACTCAGTCCGATTCACCAGGAGATTTGGGCACACAAGACCTGCGACAACATGAGCGCTCTCAAGACCGGACTCGGCATGGTCGAAGGCATCATTGCGCGCGACGGCGATGGATTCGGACTCGGCAATGACCGGCTCGCGAACCTCGTCATGTTCGGCAAGGATCAGTTCCGCCTTGATGTGATCGGTCTGTATCTGGGCGGGCACGAGCCGGGTAACGTACACGTGTACCGCATCGCGAAAGAACGAGGATTGAGCGACACGTTCAACCCGTGGGAGATTCCGGTTTACGAATGGACCGACAACGGACCGGTGCCGGTCAAGCTACAGGATCTTCCGCGTACGCCGCTCAAGACGTACTACCTGCGGCGCCCTGGCGAACCGCTCTACCACCTGGCGAACGAGCCCTTCGATTACGACCGCTACAAGGTCTAGAGGCAGCCGCTTCTAGTCGGAAATCTCCATCGTGGGAGCCTTCGGGCCACCATCGCGTCCAAGACTGGTCACAGTCTCTCGCGCGATCGCCATATAACTCGCCGCACGGGGATCATCTCCGTCACGGAGCGCAACGGGGTTACCCGAGTCGCCACCGGCGCGCACTTCGGGATCAAGAGCCAACTCGCCGAGGAGAGGCACGTCCATCGCTTCAGCCGTCTTCCGGCCTCCGCCGGAACTAAACACGTTCACGCGCTCGTTGCAGTGCGGGCAGATCAGGTAGCTCATGTTCTCAATGATGCCGAGAACATCCACGCGAACCTGCCGGAACATGTGGACGGCCTTACGCGCATCCTCCAGCGAGACATCCGAGGGAGTTGTGACCACAATCGCCCCGCTGATCGGCGCGGTCTGGATCAAACTCAACTGCACGTCGCCGGTGCCAGGAGGCAGGTCGATGATCAGATAGTCCAACTCCCCCCACTCCACGCTGCGCAGGAACTGTTGCATCACGCTGTGAAGCATCGGGCCACGCCAGATGAGCGGGCGGTCGCCGGGGTTCAGGAATCCCATCGACATCAACCGCACTCCGTACCGTTCGAGCGGCTGCAACTTCTCCTCGCGGATGGCGGGGGGCTCATTGATGCCCATCATCAACGGCACATTGGGACCGTATACGTCAGCGTCGAGCAATCCGACCTTGTGACCGAGCTTAGCCAGCGAAATGGCCAGGTTCACAGAGACGGTCGTCTTGCCGACGCCTCCCTTGCCGGAACCGATCGCAATGAGGTGGGCCACACCCGGAATAGGCTGTTTGGGCTGCTCACCCGAGGGATTGGGATTCATCACTTCTATCGTAACATTCGGGCTGAGCAGGCCCCGATTAGCCCATCGGCCACGTGACCTTCGTGCCCTTGCGATAGGCGAGGTTGCCGAGGTGCGCGGCGCGGGCCGCGGCGACAGCGGGCTCGACGGGAGCATTTGGCTCCTTGCGTGAGCGTATGCAATCCAGCCAATTGGCGACGTGCGGGCGCGTGCCATCGCCCTCCGAGCGCATCTCAATAGTGGGCTCCGGATAGCGCGTCTTTTCGTTCGGGACAAGGCCCTCCGTGTAGACGGCGAAACCATCGCGCGTCACCTTCATCAGCGCACGGCTCCCCCGGAAGATGATGGACCCGCCATCGAGCGAACCGTTCAGAGTACCGGTGTAAGTGATGCCGAACGTCCGGTAGTCGTACGCGGCCGTTATGGTGTCAGGACACTCCAGGCTGCTGAGACAATAGGTTCCGCCGTTCGCGGTGGCCGAGACGGGCGCATCGGAACCCATGTACCACTGGATAACATCGCCATAGTGCGAATAGAGGTCCGTCAGGTGGCCCCCGCCGTAATCCCAGAAAAAGCGCCACCTAAGGTAGCGAACCGGTTCGAAGGGCCGGTCCGGCGCGCTGCCGAGGAAGCGTTTCCAGTCGAGCTTGGCGGCGTCGACAGCAGGCGGGTTCTTCATGCCGCGCACGTAGTTCTGATACCAGGAGGCGAGCACGAGAGAGACTTTGCCGAGCCTGCCGGAGGCCACGATTTCCCTGCCCCGGATAAAGTGCTCCCAACTGCGCTGCTGGTAACCGGCTTGAACGACGCGGCCAGAGGCACGCACAGCACGGATCAACTCCTCGCCCTCGGAAATTTCATGCGTGACGGGCTTCTCGACGTAAACGTCCTTGCCCGCACGCACGGCGTCGATCGTCATGCGCGTGTGCCAGTGGTCCGGCGAGCCGATGACGACAGCGTCGATATCCTTGCGGTCGAGCACCTCGCGGTAGTCGACGTACAGGTCGGCCTGCGGGCCGATCTTCTCCTTGATCGCCAGACGGCGGGGTTCATAGACGTCACACGCAGCGACGACTTCGGTCCCGCCGGCCTGTACCGCCAGGTCCAGAATGTAGCTGCAGCGTCCGCCCGTACCCAGACCTGCAAGACGAATGCGATCGTTCGCACCCAGAATCCTGCTCTGCGATAACGCTGTGGTTACGGCTGTGGCCTTCAAGAACTGCCGCCGGGTCCCATCCATACTAAGTCTCCTCACTAAGTCTCCTCTCGGTTTGACACCTGAATCAAAACGCTGCGCTTACGAGTAGATTTCGAAATCCACAATACTACCGTTTCATCAAGAAATCCCACTGCCGGGCGGACATCGCGACGACTCTCGGCACGTCGCCGCCGAGGAGGTAGCCCTCGCGAACGAGCACGCGGGCAGCCGCCTCGATCTTCTTCAGATAGTTCGCCCGGTTTCCATAGCGCTCTTCGATGGAGCGCCGCGGATCGTTGAATTGGACGCGTTCTTCAACCGTGCGTGGGAACGGGATCCAGGCTCCGGCGAGGCCAAACAACTCCTGCGGAGCGCCAAGCTTCGGGTCCCTCAGGTTCCACCCGGTCATCGTCGCGAGCGGTACCTGCACTTCCGGCATTCGTATCCCGGAAGTTTCATTTCCGTCTTCGTCCACGCGCGGAACCAACACAGGGTAGGGCTTGCCGAGCTTCGGGGGTTCGATCGAGATGATTCCCTTGGTGCGAAACTCCGGGCCGCGATTGAGACGCCACGCTCTGTGTATACGCGTAGGCGTCTGGATGCCCGGGATCTCCGGAAAACGCAGTAACTGCGGCGGAATCAGCGCGCCGTTTTCGATTTTCGGGTACTGCGAGGGCGGCGGTTCGGCGCCGTCGGTGATCCAGCGGTTCAGCGCGACCAGCAACGCCCGCATCGACCAGCGGAAATCCACCGGATTGGCAGGATAGCGCCTGCCGTCCCGCTTTGGGGGAAACGACCCGGGACCGTGCTGGCTGCCCGCGAACATATAAATGCGCGTAGTCTGCGGAGGCGCAAAATCGGCCTTACCGTCAACCGTTGTGTGCGTCAGCGAGGCAGCCCGTCCCCAATATTCGTACGAACTGTTCGAGTAGAAGATCTTCGGAACAACATGGGCGTTCTCAGCACGAGAGAGCAGCCCTTCCGTCAGACGCATCTCCCGGTCCGTCTGCTCCAGGTCCGAAAACGGAAACGCGTCGGTCGGATAGAAGAAGTTCATGAACGGCTGGCCGTCGCGAGAAGGTTGCGCGAACCGGTGATTGAAGCTACCCCGGCCCGCACCGGCCACGTGCGCCCACAAGCCATCGAACACCCGCCGGCCACGCTCGTCCTGATTGAAACCGTAGTAGAGGAATGAACGCAGGAAACGGCCGCTTTGCGAGACACCGAACCCGACGGCCCGCGCCACGCGCTGCCGCTCACTTCCGAGCGGGAAATCTTCGGCCTCCGGCGCGCCGTGTTTCAGGAAGGAGATGAAGTCACGAATACCCGCCATGCCGGCGCCCGACAGCACGGGATTCTGTGCGGTGTAGACGACCTCGTAGATCTTTCCAGGCTCGAAGCCGGAAGACATGAAAACGTGCGTGCGATCGGGAACAGGCTTCCCGTCCTTATCGCGAGCGAACTGCCATCGATTCCTCGGGATGACCTTGCGGCGTCCTGTCGCCGAATACCGAACCGTAAGTTGGATCGACCGGTCGTTCAGGTTCAAGACAGGATACGGAACCATGGTGCGGTCACCGAGCGAGAAGCTGAGTACCCGGCGATTCGGAACATACTCCGATCGCACGGGGCCCTTGATGGGGCGGCCTCCTTCGGTAGGCACCGGCGCGTACAAGCGAAGCAGCTTGGGATCGTTCTGCAGGTCGAATTGCCAGCCGAGCCATACAAGAGTGAAGCCCTGCGTCAGAAGGAATCCGTCCTCAAATACCCCTTTCGAGTTGGGGTCGCCGGGGGCGAGCGCCCGGTCGAAAGTGCTGATCAGCCCTCGGCCGCCACGGTTGGACACTTCAAACAGGGCGGTTCCGTTGCCCTTTGCGGGATCGACCGGCCTGAGGATATAGAAGTCCGCAGAGAATTCGACCTTCCCGTGATGGTTGCGAGGCGCCAGTTCGATGTCGGCAATCGACCGGTTGACCGGCAGCTTCGGATCCACCGCGAAATATACCTTACCGGTAACGCGCTCGTAAGCGCCGACGGAACCGATCGGCTTCCCGCCGAGCACCTCAGCGCGATCGAGGACGTCAATCCGGACAACGGACGCCGAGGCAGTTAACGAGATAGAAAGAGCAAGCAGAATGGAACGGCTCCCGTACATAAAGAGATATTACACGGCGGCATTCAGGCCAGAGTCAAATTGGCGCGAGCCACAAGCGAAAGGTCGCTGAACTCCCCACGCAGGCATTTCGGGTAAGCGGCGGCCGCAATCATCGCCGCATTGTCTGTCGAAAGGCCCGGCGTAGGGAAGTGAACAGGGTATGGAAGATGTAACTCAGCGGCTGCACGCCGCAAGCCCGAGTTACACGCAACACCACCTGAGACAATCACCGAACGGGCATCAATCTGCTCCGCGCAGGCGACCGCATGCCGCAGCAATTCTTCAATTACCGTGTGCTGGAACGAAGCTAACAGATCGAGCGTGCGCTTCGGGGTCACCTCCAGCCACTCGGTAAGCGACGGCGCAGGATTCCGGCGCAACAGCCCACGCCGCACCTCTGTCTCCGCGACGAGATCGTGCTGTTCCGTCCATCGCAGCACAGCAGTTTTCAATCCGCTGAAGCTGAAATCGAGCGGGTTCCCCTTCATGCGCGCCAGCGTGAAACGAACGGCTTTGGGATTACCGTACGGAGCGAGCCCATCGATAATCGGCCCTCCGGGATAGCTGAAACCCAGGAGCTTCGCGACCTTGTCGAAGGCCTCTCCGGCAGCGTCGTCCCGCGTCTTTCCGAGGAGGCGATAGTGGAAACCTTCGAGCACTTCAAACAGGTGCGTGTGCCCGCCGCTTACAACCAGCGCGAGCGCAGGGTACTCGATCGGCTCTCCCGACTGTCTTGCCTCAAGGACCACCGCGTGAATGTGCCCTTCGATGTGATTCACGCCAATCAGCGGTAAACCCTTCGCGAAACAGATCGCCTTCGCGAAGGTCATGCCGACGAGCAGCGCGCCGACAAGGCCTGGACCCGAAGTGACAGCCACGGCCGACAGGCCCTCATAGCCGGTCCCGGCCTTTTGGATGGCAGCGCGCACAACGGGCACGATCGCCCGCAAGTGTTCCCGCGACGCCAGTTCCGGCACCACGCCGCCGTATTTGCCGTGCGTTGACAACTGGGAAGCGACGACCGACGCGAGCGTAGTCGTCCCGTCTTCCACAACCGCCGCCGCGGTTTCGTCACACGATGATTCGATGCCAAGGATTCGCAAGCTGTTATCCTAACGGAAGGCCCGCTGAGCGTGGCCGCTCGCTCGCGGCGATGAACCTCTCAGAATTCGATTATCACCTTCCCGAGGACCGGATTGCACAACAGCCCCTGGCCGATCGCGCGGCTTCGCGAATGCTGGTCGTCGATCGCGCTTCCGGTAAGTGGGAAGATCACGCCTTCCGTGAACTGCCGTCGTATCTCCGCGAGGGCGACTGTCTCGTTCTCAACGACTCGAAAGTGTTCCCGTCACGGCTCCTTGGACGGCGCGCCGGCGTGCGGGCGCTCTCAGTCGGAAAGAAGAACCCGGCACGCTGGCAGCACCTGACAGGCCGGGTTGAAGTCTTCCTGCTTCATCCGATTGGCGAAGACAACCGGACGTGGCTGGCGCTGGTCCATCCAGGCCGGAAAATGCACCTCGGGGAACGGGTTCGATTCAGTGACACGCTTGAGGCGGAAGTGCTGGCGCGCGGGGCCTTTGGAGAGCGGACGGTCCGGTTCAAATGCGAGGGCGACATTTACGAGCGCCTGAACGAGACCGGCCACGTTCCCCTGCCGCCTTACATCAAGAGGCCCGATTCGCTCGAGGACCGCGAACGCTACCAGACCGTGTTCGCGCGCGAAAAAGGCTCGGTGGCGGCGCCTACCGCGGGGCTGCATTTCACTCCGGAGATGCTCGAAGCGTGCCGCGCGGCTGGAGCGGATACGGCCTTTGTCACGCTGCACGTCGGACTAGGAACCTTTCAGCCGGTCCATGAGGAAGCGATCGAGGAGCATAAGATCCATCCCGAATGGTTCCGCATCGATGCCGCGAACGCCGCCAAGATGCACGATGCCCGGCGGATCGTGGCGGTCGGCACAACTTCCGTGCGAACCATTGAAACCGCCATGCAGCAAGGCGGACTTAGCGAATGCAACGGCTCGACCGATCTCTACATCTACCCCGGCTTCGAGTTTTGTGCGACCGGCGCCATGCTTACCAATTTCCACCTGCCGCGCAGCAGTCTGCTCTTCCTCGTATGCGCGTTCGCGGGTAAGGAACTGATCCTCGACGCCTACCGGCACGCTGTCGAGGCCGGTTACCGCTTCTATTCGTACGGCGACTGCATGTTGATTGTGTAAGTACCGTCTTCGTTTAGCCTGAGATGGAGAGAGGGCTCTCTCCGTTAGTAAGTACTCCGTCCTTTGACAGTAGACTTCATCGTAAACGGGTAGACATGTTCGGTGATAAGCTTCGGTAGTGAACCGCCGCGGCCTTTTAGTTGCTCTCCTCATCTGGCTTGCGTTGAGCGTTGCTCCAGCACTCGGACAAGTCAAGGTTTCCGTCACGCTGAATCGAATTGACTACCTCGTTGGTGAGCCGATATTCGTTATTGTCGAGGCTACCAACACTGGAACGGAGGCAGTCGGCTATTCGAAGCTTGACGGACGTAATGACCTGAAAGTTCCGGCCGGCCAACGAAAGCAGGTTCCCAATCTGCACGGATGCCCCAATTACTCCTTGGCTGGTGGTGGCTTCGGTGGTGGCATCGATCACCCACCACTCTTGGCGCCCGGCAAGTCAGTTAGTTTCCGCTACTTGCTCGAGGGATATCGCCTTCAACCTGGAGATTATGAACTGCACGCTTCGGGCAAAGCCGGTGTTCGCTGGTTCTTCGGCATGGGCCGTGGTAGGTCCTCGGTCTCCAATAAGAAGCAAGGCGATCCGGTCGAAGGGGCGACGTTCGACGTCCGGCTAAGTTTCAGCGTCAGCCAGGGGACGGAGGACGATCTTAAGGCGCGGTACGCTCCTCTTGTCCAGCAATCACAGAGCGGGTCCGGAATGTTTGGGCCGGGGTGGGAGGCCCGTGAGGCCATCGCGGAAATGGCGCCTCCGTTCCTTGAAAAAACGATCCTGGGATTCGCTCATTTGCCTTGGAGCGGTAGATTTGCGGCGAAAGGACTGGGACAGATCGATACGTCAACGAGCCGGGCGGACCTGGTCGAATTGTATGAGCATAGTGTTGATCTGCAACTTCGGGCCGATATTGTGGAGGCGCTCGCTGGGATCGCCACAAGTGCGGAGCTTCCTTTCCTTGCCAGCCTCATACCAGGTCACAGCGGTATCTATGACGACAGGATTCGTATTTGGGCCATTCTGGGCGTTGGCAGAGTGGGCGGAGAGAAGGCAGTGGAAATCCTGAAGTCCGCTCCCCGCAGCCCCACCGACGAAGTTCGCCACACCGTTGTGACAGCGTTGGGAAACACACGGTCCAAGACTGCGATCCCTGTGTTAATCGAGATGTACGCCGACGAGACCGTCCGATACCGCGTCTGCGATGCACTATCGACTCTTACGCACCGTGCCTGGTGCGACGGCACTCATTCGGTGGCAGGCGCGCAAGTCCTATGGCAGGGGTGGTTCAAAGACAATCAGTCCACTCTGAAGGTTTACGGGAATGACCAATGTGTTGAGAGAAAAGAACTCGCACCCCTTGCCAACTGACCACGACCGAGCTTAACGGGAGGGCCCATCCTCCATTCCCATCCGATTCGAAACCGGAACAGTTCGAAACGCCGATGCTAGCATGGTGTCATGAGCGCGCTGCCCGTGTTCTCGATTGATAAGCTCTCAGCCGCCCTCGAACATGGGATTCGCATTGCGTTGATCCTGTCGACCACTTTTGTGGTGGTGCGCCTGATCAACCGGTGGGTCCCGAAGATGCGCAGGCGGATCGTGGACTCCATGCGCCGCCACGGCGACGCGACCAATGGCGAACTCGAAAAGCGGGCCACGACGCTGGGCAGCATTTTTCGCCGGACCCTCTCCTTGCTGCTCTGGGCGGGCGCAATCGCGACGTGCCTGAAAGAAGCGGGATTCGACATCGGTCCGATCCTCGCGGGCGCAGGCGTGATCGGCCTCGCCGTCGGCTTCGGTGCTCAGAATCTTGTGCGGGACACGATCTCGGGCTTGTTCATCCTCATTGAGAACCAGATTCGAGTCAACGACGTTGCCATCATCAACGGCACCGGCGGAATGGTGGAAGAGATCAACCTGCGCACAACGGTATTACGCAGTGAGGACGGAACCGTTCACGTATTTCCGAACGGCGCCATCACGAGCCTCTCGAACATGACGCGCGAGTATTCGTATTACGTGTTCGAAATCAGCGTTTCATACGACGAAGACACGGACCGCGTAGCGGCAGTTGTAAAAGAGATCGCGGACGGGATGTTGCGCGAGGAGGAATACGCGTCCTGCATTCTGGCGCCGCTTGAGGTGTTCGGTGTAGACCGGTTCGGCGAGTCGGCCGTGGTCATCAAGGCGCGCATCAAGACTCTTCCCATCAAGCAATGGTTCGTCGGCCGGGAGATGAACCGGCGGATCAAGAAGCGGTTCG
>JBDKSR010000625.1:0-17443 GCA_039680545.1 Bryobacteraceae bacterium
GGCGCATGAATACTTTGGCCTTACGCGGTCGGTTCGCTTGGCGATCTGCGAAGAGCCCCGGAAGCAGACCCCGCCGGCTCCCCGTGTGGGCAAGCGATTCGTGCCGCGGCCACGGTTTCAGCCCCGCGCCGGTCGCCCTCCGGGCTCCCTCCGCGGGGCTGAAACCAAAATGTGGATTAGGAACTTTCTACTTTGCAGGATTTAGGAACTTTCTACTTTGCGTTGAGTCAATGCGAGTTCGTTTTCGGTCTTGGCACCAAGCAGGACGTGTATCTCGGAGGCCGTAACTGATAGGAAAGATGGTGGCCAAGGATGGAACGTAACCGCCGAGTCCAGTCTTTTCAGAGTTGAATTCGGCCATTTCCATCTCGTTCATAATAAATCACTTGTTCTTTTACGGCTCCTGGATGCCTCGGCTCTTAGCACACCATCCGGACGACAGTCCGTATGGTGCCCTATCAACCTGGCCTTGGCAGACACGCGGCAAACAGACTGCCGGGCCTGCTCTAACGCACATCCTCCGCTTCGAACAACATCAGTTCCGAGCGCAGCGGCTGGCCGATGCGGACGGTCAAACCATCACGCTGAAGTTGCAGCCCGCTCACTCGCGCGACGTCGCCTGTATTATCAAACGTAACCTTATAAGTCTTACCTGGGTCGAGACCGCGCGGCCGGAACAGGTACGTGTCCTCTTTTGCCCCCGCCAGCCGGAACACCCCGGCGTAACCGCGCGTGCGGTCGGGTGTTGCGTGTTCCAGTACGGTCCAGTCGCCTGGCTCGTTCTGCGGAGCTATGGGGGTATGGTGGTATACCTTGACTGTCGGTAACACGGGGCGGATGAAGGACTTGTAAAGTTGGACGTTATGCTTCACACGCTCGCGGTACGTGGCCGGAAACTCCGTGAGGTTCGGTGCGATACCGGCAAGACATAGGTGACCGAACATCTGCCCGCGAAAACGGAAGTCAACGTCGCCGTAACGGTAGTTCTCGTTGCTCATGACCCCCACGTAGCTTAAGCCGTACTCCGGTGGGAAGGCGATGGAGAAGCCGTTAAGGATCTTCAGCGTGCGAACGCCACCGAATTCGTCGGAGACCTGCGCCCAGTGGAAGTTGCGTAGCATGCCCAAATCGTTGCGCCCGCCGCCACTTGCGCAATTCTCCATCATCAGGCTGGGGAAGCGCCTCCTCAGGCGTTCGTACATCGCATATAGGTTGTCGTAGTGCCGCCAGTAGTTGTTCTCGATGAAGTCACCGTGGCGCGTCTGCACACCGCCTCGGCCGAGGTCCGTGTTGTAGTCCAGCCTGAAAACGTCCAGCTTATAACGTTCGATCAAGCCAGCTAGCGTCTCCTCGGCGAACTTGACCACTTCGGGGTTAGTGAAGTCCAGCCCCGTCTGACGTTTGGTGGACCCGTGGACCTTTACTACCCAATCCGGATGCTGCTTGCGAAGTTGACTGCCCTCGCCGATACGCTCGATGTCCACCCACAAACCGCACATTAGGCCTTTCCGTCGTGCGTAGTCGAAAACGGGCTCCAGGCCGCGCGGTAGGCGCGATCCGGTCTTCCAATCTCCCACGGCCGAGCCCCATCCGCTACCAATGCCACCGCCGTACCAGCCCGCGTCGATAGTGAGAAGTTCGACGCCGACGTCGGCAGCAGTATCAATCTCCGCCTTCAACGCCTCCTCGGACATGTCCTCGCGATCATACCCCCAGGAATTGATTTCTACGGGTCTAGCGCGGCCCGGTGGCATCGGCGGCAGCACGGATTCCCGCAAGTAGCGGTGCATGGCTTGCACCGAGGTATCCAGGTCGTCAATGGTATGGCCGATGTAGACGGAAGGGGTCGTGACGGTCTCGCCGGGGTTTACCACACGGAACGGTCCAGGGCCCGCAATTCCCACCCGGAAGTACAGCCAAGCTGCATCGCGACCCGGATAGTTGTCGTTGTAAAACTCGAATGTATAGTGGCCTGACCACCCAAAATGGACCAGGAAGTTCTCACCGGAGACCGCATTCTTCACCACTGCGAACGGCAGCCCGTGCTTCGAATCTCCGTAGGCGTAATTGCCGATCGGGAGCGACATCCAACGGAAATCGGCCTCCTTCCCCCAGTCGAAATTGGCCGGCCGCAGTACCGAAAAGGCACCATGCGTATCACGTGGCAGATTCTCCGCGAGCTTGCGCGCGGCGAACAGATAGCCCGACATGGGGTAGATCGAGCCGATGGCGGTCACTGATTGGCCGTCGTTGTGGATTTCGAGCCACCGGCGTAGAAACGGGTTGCCGTCGACGATCGTGTGAACCTTGACGCGGATGGGGCGAATTTGATGGGCCAGTTCGACTACCACGTGCCGGCAGTTGCCTCCGCAAGGTACCTCCTCCGACGATCGCCAGTTCCAGGAGTCCCAAAGTTCCTGGCCATCTACCGAGAGGCCAAACGAGCAGGCAATGGGCTCATCAAGCGCGGGCAACTCGTCGCCTTCCTTCAAGTCCACATCGGGCTTGATCAAGCCTGCCGGAGACCAGTAGCGCGTGCGCAGTCCGCCCTTGTCCAGATGTTCCTCATAGACCAAGTTCCCCGACACCACACGCAGGCCTGGCTGCGGCTTCTGCCGTATCGTCACCTGTGCGGCGCGCTCGATCGATGAATTATCCTTGGCATATCCCGCGGGCACGATGGTGATCAAGAGGCACAAAAGCATTTTGATGATGAGGGCGTCTGTCAGTCTCCGCATCGTCTTGTTTCCTTTCCGGTATAGCTCCAAATCTTGCGGTCAGTATATGTGAAGTAAGGAGTGTTGTCAACAATAGTGTTGACTAGAATCTTGTTGCCGTTTATTATCTGAGTTGGTGACTATGCCTGGAGATCTATTAAAGCTGGGAGGGCGAATCGCGCTTGTCACGGGTGCGGGGGCCCACGGCGGCATCGGGTCTGCCATCGCCGTTGGCCTTGCGCGTCAAGGTGCACATGTCGCGATAGCCGATACGGATGATGAAGGTGCTGAGACAACTGCCTCGCAGATTGCAAGTCTAGGGTGCCGTTCCCTGGCGGTGCACTGCGACATTTCGAATCCAGAAGAAGTTACCTCGATGTTTTGCGAGGTGGATCGGAACCTCGGTTGTTTGGACATCCTCGTAAACGTACCCTACGCATTTCCGAGCCGGGTGCATCCCCACGAACTGACACTGGAAGACTGGAACCGGACGCTCGCTGTCAGCTTGACAGGGTACTTCCTATGCTCAAAGGAAGCTCTATCGAGGATGGTGGCGAATGGCAAGAAGGGGTGCATCCTGAACATTGGCTCAATTGCTGGAAGCTCAGCTATGGGACGCGGTAACTTCCCATACAGCTGTGCAAAGGGTGGCGTAGCTCAGATGACCAAAGAACTCGCTATCGAGTATGCAGGCCACGGCATTCGTGTGAACGCCATACTTCCCGCACAGGTCATGACTCCGGGGTTCAAGAAACAGCTCAAAGACAACCCGGCAGTTGCCGAGAAGATGGTGCCCAGGCTGCTCGCCGGGCTACCGATCGGGCGGATTCTGGATCCGGAGGACATCGTCGGACCGGCACTATTTCTATGCGGCGAGGCAAGCCGAGCGGTCACCGGCGTTCTCCTTCCGGTAGATGGAGGGAATCTCGCGATGAACGCGGGCGGGAGCCTAACATGGAATGACTGAAATGGTGACAACGGTGCCTGTAACAAGATGAGGAGATGCTTGGCCAGTTGTGGCAAGGCTGTAGCTACTCATCCGCGTGCGTAGAATAGACGATCGGGTCATGCCGGTGAATGAGTATTCCGATCCTTTGGCTAGCCGGACCCTGCGAAAGATCTCCGCACGAATCCTGCCTTTCGTTTTCCTGCTCTACATCGTTGCGTATCTCGACCGCGCCAACGTCGCCTTCGCCAAGCTCCCGATGAGTGCCGACTTGGGCTTTTCCGAAGCAGTTTACGGATTCGGTGCTGGTTTGTTTTTCGTGGGATACCTATTGCTTGAAATCCCCGGGGCGCTGATCGTTGAGCGCTGGAGTGCGCGCCGATGGATCGCCCGTATTCTTGTTACATGGGGGGTGTGCACTGTGGGGGTGGGGCTTGTGAGGACGCCATTGGAGTTCTACGCGGCACGGTTCCTGCTCGGGAGCGCCGAAGCCGGCTTCTTTCCGGGCATCCTCGTGTATCTGACACATTGGTTCCCATCGCGTGAGCGGGCGCGTGCCATGGCGGGATTCATTGTCGCCATCCCTATCGGCCTCGCTCTCGGAGGGCCAATCTCCGCGGCGATCTTGCGGTGTCATTGGTTCGGACTGGCCGGTTGGCGGTGGATGTTCATACTGGAGGGAGTGCCTGCCATTCTTCTGGGGTTTGTGGCGTTAGCGTATCTGACTGACCGGCCGCGGCAGGCTCGCTGGCTGGATACGGAGGAACGGCAGTGGCTTGAAGCCGAGTTGGAACGGGAGAAGCGCGCAAAACTGGCCACAGGTGTTGTGAGCGTCTGGAGGGGACTGTGCAATCGTGACTCAATGTTGCTGGCCGCTGCCCTTTTCTTCGCCAATATTGGAAGCTATTCATTCCTGTTTTGGCTGCCTGGGATAGTGCAAAAGGTCTCGAGACTCTCCCCGTACCTGTCCAATACGCTCGTTGCCATTCCATTCGTTGCCGGTGCACTTGGTGCGGTGACATGCGGACGGTCCTCGGATCGAGCCGGCGAGCGCAAACTTCACGCCATAGTGCCACTGGTGATGGCTGGGGTGTTTTTCCCACTCAGTGCTTCGTTCGGTGAGTCCTTTACTCTAACGTTGCTCTTTTCCAGCCTGGCAGCCGCCGCTGTGTACGCATGGCCACCCCCGTTCTGGGTCCTGCCAACCCTCACCTTGACGGATTCGGCGGCGGCCACTGCCATTGGCGGAATCAATTCCATTGGAAACCTCGGCGGCTTCGTTGGTCCCACAGTCGTCGGCTACCTGCTCAGCAGGGGTTGGGCTCTCTCGACCACAATGACCATTTCCACTACGGGCTTTGTCTTGAGTGCCGTACTGATCGCGGCCATACGCGTTCCGCAGCATAGACGCTAGAGGACGGTGCAACTGGTATTCTCCGGGAAAATACGGTTCACCGCCTTGTCATCGATCCACTACCCAGGCAGACCAGAATCATCAGGAGTTCCACCAGCCCTTGCGGTCGAGACATCTCGCCGCTTCGGAATCAATACGTTAGGGTCTTTGGGAGGGCGGGCTCGGCGGCACCTTTTCGCGGGGGCAGTAGGCAATTGGAAACATGGGAAACCGTGTCCGAACGAGCGCTGCGCGTCTCAAATCGGCTCACTGTCTTTTTCAGTAGCATGGGTCACTTACCAAGGCGCGGCGGGTTACGCCGAGGGAAGGGAAGTCCCTGCGAATGAATCTCCATCTAATGCGCTCACTGCAAACTGATCCGACAAGACGATTGCAGCAACTGAGTGCCGCCCCCCAGTGTTCCTTCCGGGATGCTGTCGCCATCAACGGCACAACTTCGTATCCAAAAAGTTCGGTCAAACAGTCGGAACAACTTGTCAACAAGATTGTCATATTTTCTCTTGACACTCCTTTAGTATGATGATATTCTTCATCAAGATTTTGCTGAAAGGAGTCGTCACATGAAGAATCGCGGTTCACACATCGTAGCCCTTGTCCTCGCCTGCATGGCGTTGGTCTACCTGCCTGGATTCGGCCAGGAATTTCGGGCTACCCTGACTGGACGCGTCTTGGATAGTTCAGGGGCGGTCGTACCTGGTGCGAAGGTCGTCGTGAAGAACCTGGCGACGAGCCAGACCAGTGCCACAGTGACAGGAGAACAAGGTGTTTACACGCTGCCCTATCTCGTGCCGGCCACGTACGAGGTGAAGGTGGAGGTCTCGGGGTTTAAAACCTACCTTCGTGAGAATCTCACCCTCGCCATTGGACAGGTCGCAAATCTGCAAATTCGCCTGGAGGTTGGCAGTGCCAGTGAGAGCATCACCGTGACAGGCGAAGCGCCCATGCTGGACGCTGCCGACGGCCTGCGAGGCTCGGTCCTCAGTAGTTCGCGATTGCAAGAGTTGCCAGTTAGCGGCCACATGAGTCTCATGTATGCACGCGTCGCTCCAGGAGTCACCTACAATGGAATGGCGTACGCATCGCACTCCGCGGCCCAGGGAACGATCGAACAGTGGTCTGTAAACGGCGGAAAGATGGCGTACAACAATTTTCTGTTGGACGGCGTAGAAAATAACGTCTGGACTCCCTGGTCCAAGAGTGGTCGATCGGTGGGTTACGTACCGCCCGTTGATGCCATACAAGAATACAAGGTACAAACGAATCTTTACGACGCGCAATACGGTGACACTGGCGGCGGCGTCGTGAATATGACGTTCAAGAGCGGCACCAACCGCTTTCATGGATCAGTCTTCGAATTTGCGCAACGTGCGGCGTGGAGCGCCAACAGTTTCCAAAACAACTCCAAGGGCGCCGCGAGATCGAACCAACTCAAAGATCAGTACGGTTTTCAGATTGACGGCCCAGTGGTGCTTCCCGGAATCTACAACGGAAAGAATAAGACCTTCTTTATGGGGTCCTTCGAGAGTTTTGGTGAGCAGAATCCCAATCCGGCTACCTTGTCGGTGCCGACTCCCGAGATGCTGACGGGCGATTTCAGCAAGTTCACGGATTCTGTGGGACGGCAGATCACCATATATAACCCATGGGATGCTGGTTACGTCAACAACGTGTGGACTCGCACTCCGTTTGCCAACAATGTGATTCCGAGCAGCAGCATCGATCCGATTGCCCAAAAAATCCTGAGTTACATGCACAAGCCTAATACCACTACGGCTGGGGCTGCGCCGGGATACGCCAGGAACAACTTCTTCATGTCGGGCGGCGATAACGCTGCTGACTACGATATCAAGAGTTGGACGGCCAAAATCAACCAACTCGTCGGAGACAAGCACAACCTCTCTTTCAGGACTTCTTGGAACAAGTTCAAGAACTTCGAGTGCGGCAACGCTCTGCGTGACAATCCAGGAGTGAACGGCGACTGGGGCCAGATGAAGGAAAATTGGGCATTCGCGACCGACTGGGTTGGTACGATATCGCCGACCTTCCTGGCAAACGTCCGCGTGGCGTTCACCCGCTGGACGGTGCCTAGGCAGGTGAAACCGAACCTGGACTTCGATATGAGTGCGCTCGGCTTTAGCAAGTCGGTTCTGGAACAGCTTCCCGTCAGCGGATTCCCTACAGTCTCAGTTTCCGAGTACATGGCGCTCGGTGGCTCCAGTTACTTCTATGCAAACAATGCCTGGTCAACGGCAGGCAGCTTGACGAAAATTCGAGGCGCGCATACCGTCCGGGCCGGTGTTGACCTGCGAATGCTGCAGTTCGCGAACCAGGATCCCAAACCAGGCTATTTAAGTATCAGTGCCAACAAAACGTGGACACAGAAGACCTACAACGTTGCGGACTCCACAAGCGGAGATTCGGCCGCGTCGTTCCTGCTTGGCGCGCCCAGCGGCGGATCAATCCCACAAGCGGTATATCCGATGTACTCTTACCACAACGTCGCGCTCTGGGTGGCCGACGACTGGAAGGTCAGCCGGCGGCTTACGCTGAACGTCGGTCTCCGCTGGGATATGTATACACCTGTTCGTGAGCGATTTGACCGTCTGAACGTCGAATTCGATACCAACGTAGTCAACCCCGTAGATGCGCTCATAGACCGAGCCACGTATCCGAACGTCTCTACAATTTATGGCGGCCTGAAGTTTGCAGGCGTCGATGGCAACAGCCGTTACGCTGCGGACATTGACTACAACAACATTCAACCCCGGTTCGGCTTCGGGTATCAACTCGCCCAGAACGTAATCCTGCGAGGTGGATGGGGCCGCGTCTACATGACACCGTCACAGTACTGGAATAACAATGTTGGTTACACGACGACTACTTCGATGGTGACTTCAGTAGATGGTGGCTTTACGCCAATCCCGAACATTCTCAATAACCCATTTCCGGACGGAATCGTTCCGGCCCAGGGAAGTCAGGGCGGCCTACTTACCGCGCTCGGGGGCAGTTTTAACTTCTTCCGGAGGAACTTTCAGATTCCATACACAAATCAGTTCTCCTTCGGTGTTCAGTGGGGCTTGCCGGCAAATATGAAACTGGATCTGTCGTACGTCGGCAGCCGTAGCCCCAACATGGAAATGGGCGCTGGAATGAACAATTACACACTCGACTTCCGTAAGAAATGTAACATCTACGAGGGTGGTAACGCGGCATATTGCGATGAGCAACTTCCCAATCCCTTTAAGGGGATAGAAGCGTTTAAGGGAACAGGTAGATATTCGAGCAATACATTGTCGCGCGCTACTCTGGCGACTCCATATTCAGCCTTTGGAGGTTTAACTGCATACGGCCAGAACCTCGGCAAACTGTGGTACAACTCGATGCAGGCTGAGTGGGAAATTCGGAACAAAGGTGGCCTTAACCTGGTGGCCGCTTACACGTTTTCCAAGAACATCGAACAGGCGGGCTACCTGGACGTTCAGGCAAACATACTGCAGCGAAGCCTCGCGTCGTTCGACCGTCCTCACTCGCTCACTCTGTCGGGTACGTATTCACTGCCTTTTGGTCGGGGAAGGCATTGGCTTAACAAATCGCAAGGTGTCGTTAACCACATACTAGGCGGATGGGACCTTGCCGGGATGCTGTTTGTTCGATCTGGAGTGCCAACGGCGCTGGCTGGTCGATACGTGAAGTCTGCAAAAGTGCCAGTCAACTGGAATGCCGCTAATGTACGATTGTTCAAGGGGTGTGTTGCACAACAGAGTAACGATGGCTCTATAAAAATGTTGTCGTACAGTGTGGCAAACGGCTGTACCGACTACAACTTTTTAATAATGCCGTCGTATGCGCCAGCAATGACCCCATATTACACGGGAGAGTTCCGCCTGAGTTCCCGGCCCAGCCTGGACGTGAACTTGATGAAGGTGCTCCAGTTTACAGAATCTATTGGTGTAAGGATCAGTGCTGAAGCGTTCAATGCGACGAATTCGTTTGATCCGTATACAACACAACCGAATACGAGTCTTACGAGTTCGCTGTTTGGAACTCTCAACATGGGCGGAGTCGGCCGTGGCGGAGGCTCGATACCACGTGCCGTACAGCTTGGTGTGAAACTCCAGTGGTAGTGAGGGAAGTCTTTCTCAGCTGAATGATGCGCTGACAAAGAGTGTTGGTACTGTGCATACAGGCAGGATGCCGGCGCGGAGTTCAGACTCCGCGCCGGTTAGTTATGTTACGGAACTAGTGTTCTGTATCGGTAGTACAGGAGGCCGATACGGAGGCCGTGATGAGTAGTTTGGTCCGAAATTGTGCGTCTCGTGTGTTGCAGATCGTTCTGGTATTCTTTCTGCTCGATGGTGTGATTGCGGGCGTGGCCGGGCTGCGGAGCGAAGGTGAGCAGCGAGTGACGTCCGCCGGCCCAACGTTGCTCGAATTGGTGCCCTTTGGATATGTGTTCAATGCGGATCGTCCAGAACACAGAAATGCGCCAGAGACCCAGTGGTTGACTGACGGTACGGATGGCACGCTGGCTGGGGTGATGTGGGAGGAACATCGGCCAGTGCGGAGGGTGGAGGTTCTATTCGCTGGCCCTGCTCCGGAGCCGGAAAGCCTCTCGGTCGAAGTGACGACAAATACCCCGGATGCGAAGCAGCGTAACCGCCCGACGTGGTGGACACGTCGGTGGGAACCGTTTCCTGGCGGTGGGGCCCGTAGCGGGGATGGACGCACGATCTCCTACGAGACCGTGCCCAGTGTAATCGCGGAACGTCTGAAAGGGTACCCGAAGCACTTTCAGTTTGAACCCGACCCTGATGGGCTTATCCTAATCGACAAGATTCGTATCCGTTACTCGGGTAAGGGGGTTCGGCCGATCGTAGCTGGGCTGAAGGTATACGGAAACACCATGCTGAAGCCGATGGAGGTCGATATCGAATTCGACTATCGGGCGGATCAGGCCCGGCGAGCGTCTCGTGGAACAGTGCGCGCGTATAACGGTGAAGTTGGCAGAGTGATGTCACAACGCGGTAGTGGAGCAACGGTGACTGCACCGGGGAATTGGAAATTCACCCCATCGAGTAAGGGCAGACGCATATTGCGCATGGAATTGAATTACGTTGCTGACGACGAGCAGACGGTTCGATTCAAACCGGACAGTGACCTGCCAACTGGTAGTACGGGGACGATTGTTTACCATCCAAATCGTACTGTTATCTCCATCGCGACAGATGTGGGAAGCATCTCGTTTGCTCCCCTGGATTTGGACACAGACGGTCCGATCCTTGTTCCATCGGCGGGAGTCTTCGTCAGCAAGGCGAAGACGGGAACGACCGCGTCTGTGTTCGAGAGTCAGTTGCGAGGCAAGGGCCTCAAAACGGTGCCCGAGCGGGTGCGGAATCTGCCGGAACAGAGCCTGGCTCGCGTGTTGGACGACCACTACACTGCTGAGCGTCCAGCCTACCCGGAGCCCGAAGACAGAGCGCCGATGCGAATTGATGTCTCGGATCCTCTGGTCATGAAGGCATGGGACCTCGCGTTCTGGCACGTCAAACGGCGGTGCAGCATGCAGGGAGACACGCCGCTGCTTTACATCTGGCCGTACAAATCGCTGCTCGGACAGGAATCATGGCGAATTGCGCATTCGCTCGACCTGCTTGGAGAACACGCAGTTCCAGGGGCGGGGTTCAAACCGTGGTTCGAGGCACAAGGCAAATGGGTCGCTGCCGGCATGTTCTTCGACAAAGCTGGAGCCTTGAACGTACCAGGTTGGGACTTAAATCACGGGCAAGGGCATGGCTCTATGTTGTACGTGATAGCGTTGCACTACCTGCTTACGAGGGATACTGCGTGGCTGAGGGAGCACGAGAATAACCTTGAAGCAGCGTGCGAGTGGATCGTGCGGCAGCGGAAGCAATGGACCGTTCTGGTCGGCCAAGATTCATGGGCGGCGGGCTTGATGCCGCCGACCGAATTCGGCGACTATGCCGAATGGCGCAGTCTGTACCAGACGAACGTTATCTTCTATCGCGGTCTGAAGACTGCGGCAGAGGCGTTGAATGACATCGCACCCGAGCGAGCCGCCCGCTACAAGAGCGAAGCGGAAGCATTCCGGCAAGCCATCGTGAAGTCAATGAGAAGGTCAGCGGAACTTGCGCCTGTCATCAAGGTGGCGGACGGTACCTATCGGCAGTTCGTTCCCTCTCAGCCGTACCTGCGTGGTTTGGCGAGCGAGATCTCCAACCCTTTCGGCGCCGGACATGCCGGGACGCTTGTGTTGGACACGGAGGTTGGCGCAGTTGCGCTGGCGCTCGGTGTCGTTTCACCCATGGACCCAATCGTGGGTGATCTCTTGGACGTACTGGAAGACCGGCTCTATCTGGACAACTGGGTAGTGAAGATGCACCAGCGACAGCGCGGGGATAAGCGCAACGATGCGTGGTTCAGCATCGGAGCGTATTACTACCAATGTGGCTACTCTCAGTCGGCGCTCGTACATCTTTTGCGCGACGACGTTCCAAACTACTTGCGATCCACATTCAATCAATACGCTGCGGACGTCGATCCAGCCAAGAAATATCAGTTTCGGGAGCATCCGAACCGTACGGGTGAGGGTAATGGGGGCGACAAGACCTTTGAGGTCGGCGCATTTCTGGAACGAATGCGATCGATGTTTGTCTTAGAAGATGAGGGACAGTTGTGGCTCGCACGCGCGACACCGCGCGACTGGTTGCAGCAGGGCCGGCACATCGCTGTAACGAATGCACCGAGTGTGTTCGGAACGGTGGCGTACGAGATTACCTCCGACGTGGATCACGGTCGGTTGAATGCGATAGTCGACATCCCATCCCGACTGGCGTCAAGCGAGCTAGTACTTCGACTCCGGCACCCTGACCGTGCTGCCATCAAGTCGGTCACGGTGAACGGTCGAGCGTGGAGCTTATTCGATAAGGGTCGGGAACTGGTCCGCCTCAAAGGCCTGCAGGGGCGGGTTAGGATTGCAGCACGTTACTGATGTCGTTTCGCATTATGCCCGATGCTGTAACATGTGCTTCAAGGCTGGGCCGTCGACGGGTCGTTAGGTTACGGCCAACATGTTCGGGATGCCGGCGAAGAGTAGCGGAAATGAGGTTCACGGTCACGCGGCGCCAGCCGGTGACCGGCGGCTGGATTTGTCACTTGTGAAGATGAAAACCATGACAGTGTGTAAAGGAAATATGATGCTCAAACATATCGTGATGATGTTAGTCGCCACGGCTATGTTCGCCAACGCCTCTCAAAAGAACGCGAACGCGGCGAACTACAAACGTCCCTTCGAGCCATCGACCCATCCGGCGTTCATTCCCCTGCCGCCCGGTGCGGTTGAACCGGAAGGCTGGCTCCGCGATTGGTGCGTGACAGCAAAGAATGGATACACGGGACACATGGACGATTACGATCAGGCCTTCAAGCAAGCCTGGGCCGCTGACTACACCATGACCGGCGAACGCCTTAACTGGCCGAAGGGAGGCTGGCCGTACGAAGGTGGTGGATACTGGTTCGACGGTTTGGTCCGTTTAGGTTACGCGCTTCATGATGATGCACTGATCCAACAGGCGAAGAAACGCCTCGACGTCGTGGTAACTCACATGAACGCTAACAGCATTCTGTTTCTGTGGTGGCTCAATAAGAGTAATCCTGACGACATGAAAGGCGCGAAAGTCGATCACGAATGGCCATTGTGGGCCTCTGGTTTGTTGGGTCGCAGTCTGGTTGCCTATTACGCCGCTTCAGGAGACCGGCGGGTCTTACAGGCGCTCGAATCTGCCTATAGCGGGAATCGTGATTGGCTGCGGATGGGGTGGTCGATGTCGAACCCCTGGCCTGCGTTTGACACATACACCTGGACCGGTAACAAAGACATTGCCGCCGGCCTGACAGCACTGTTCTCCAAAGACGGCGGTGGGATCGGCGCAGGGGGAAACTCATGGAACCGGTACCGCCGGAAGCCGGGTGACAAGAGCAACGATAGCGAGCTTCAGCGCCGTCTGCTTCAGCAAACTATAAATGACAAGCCGGGGGCGGAAACCAACGATCACGTCGTACATTTTCTCGAAAGTACGACGCCGTGGGCGCTGGGCTATCTATGGACAGGCAATCCTGAGTTCCTCGAATCAGCATTCGCATGGCACCGCCACCTCGAGCGCGAATCGATGCAACCCTCCGGTGTACCCGTGGCGGACGAATGGTACGGGTCTACTGGTGCATTTCGTGGTACCGAGACCTGCGATGTGGCTGGTTACCTTTGGAGCCAGATTGCCCTGCTGACCATCAGTGGTGAGGGCAGCACGGCGGATCGAGCGGAACGGGCATTTTTCAACGCAGGTCCCGCTGTCGTCTCGCGCGATTTCAAAACCCACGTCTACTTCCAGACGCCGAATCGCATCGTTGATATGAATCCGCGATATTCAAAAGCACCACCTCGCGGCCAGAATTCGTATAAGGCAAAGCAGTGGCCGCTTTGCTGTACTGCTGCTTTGAACCGCATCCTGCCCAATTACGTGATGCACATGTGGATGGCCACGTATGACAACGGATTGGCCGCTACACACTACGGCCCCTCCAAGGTGTCGGCCCTGGTTGCTGAAGGTGTGCCGGTGACGCTGGAATCCAGGACGCAGTACCCGTTTAACGACGTAATCGACGTAAGCGTGAATCCTGCTCATATTGCAAGTTTTCCGCTCTCGTTCCGGATCCCCGGCTGGTGCAAGACG
The DNA here is from genome assembly GCA_039680545.1 of Bryobacteraceae bacterium. Taxonomy (GTDB): domain Bacteria; phylum Acidobacteriota; class Terriglobia; order Bryobacterales; family Bryobacteraceae; genus JAEHDI01. The sequence continues at coordinate 13,825 of JBDKSR010000625.1, forward strand.
CCTGAGTTGAAAGTGAATGGCTCAACCGTCAAGGCGACGCCCGACGCCAAGGGGTTTGTGCGCATAGAGCGATCCTGGAAGCCAGGTGATGCCGTCCGTCTGCGGTTTCCAATGTCAGTGAGCATAGCGACAGAGCGCGACAAGAACTCGCATGATGCACCCTATGCCACGGTCTCCTATGGCCCCTTGCTGTTCGCTCTCCCGATTGCTGATACCAAGGACGCGAACACGCCTGATCCGGCCGCTACGTGGAATTGCGCGTTGGATGTACGAGGGAAGCGGTTGGGAGCCGATATCCGTGTGGAGCGTCAGGCGATGCCTGCCAAATGGGATTGGCCGCTGGCAGCTCCGCTGAAATTGCGCGCCAATGCCGTGGACTGCAAGTGGACTCCGTCGTTTGAAGAAGCCTTACCGGCCAAACCGGTTGTGAGACACGGGAAGACCAAACGCATCACGTTGATTCCTTTTGGTTGTACTAAGTTCCGTGTTTCGATGTTTCCGGTAACTGCCGAACTGTGGGAGGCGCAATCGAGATAGGTAAAGCTGACTTTGACTTCCGGGGCGTAGCGTGTCCAGCCTTTGCCGACCATCTCACACCGGCCACGAAGCCCGGCTGGAGGTGTGCCCGTGTCTCGCGGAGTGTGTCAGAGATTTGAAGGATCTGACACGGTCGTGTTCAAAGTACGGTGATGGAAATCATGCCGGCACTGAGTGAGAGGGTCGCGATACGCACATTCAGCGTCAGGTTCTGTCGACATTTTAGTATACTAAAGTGAGTGCGAACCGATATGCCTAAAGAGAAAGAAGCAGGCCACTCCAAACGTTCGGCGAGCCGAGAAGCGGAACTATACCTGAAGAGGATTCTTTTTGAGGGGCGACTGAAGCCGCGTGAGCGGGTCATCGAAGAGGAGGTCGCCCGGAGCGTTCACTGTAGCCGCGGGCCGGTTCGTGAGGCCGTTCTGCGCTTGGAACGAGAGGGGTTGCTGCTTGTAACTCAGCGGAGAGGTATCTTCGTCCGAGATGTGTCACGGGAAGACTTGAGCGCGATCTTCAGAATACGGGGGAAGCTTGAGGGCCTTTGTGCCCGCTATCTCCATGAATCGCATCTCACAGAGGGAGAATCGCTCCTGAAACAGTGTCTTGCTGAGATGAAGACGGCTGCAGCAAAACGGGACGAAGGAGCTCTTTTGCGCGCCGACATGAAACTGCACCGGTCAATCTGGCGACTTTCCGGTCAGGAGTACCTATACCGGATTTTGGGCTTGGTGATGAATCCAATGATCTTCATGATTGCCCGTACGTATGCGTCGCGTGTGAGTACTCCAGAGGAGATGTATAAGGACCACGAGCAGTACGTGCGCCTGATTTTGGAGACGCCGGTCGCGCGTGTAGAACGAAAGGTTGAGCAGTACTTCGAGACCTTGCATCGCAATTTGGACCGGGCAGTGTTTTCACCCACGTTCGCGCTCACCGACTCCGGCAAAGACATAGATGATCCACTCAATGAACTGATCGGCGAGTTTTGACGAAGGATGTTCACTCTCTACAACCGGACATCCATCGCGTACTTCCAAGTTCGGCGCGCCTGTTCCACCGAACCCATGACTATGTTGATTGCAAGGCCCTGTGCTGGAAGTTCAGATAGCAAGAAGTCCAGGTCCGTTATTGTTAATTCTCCCCAGATTAGGCAAGGCTTGGACTTCAAGACTGTGCGGTAATGCTGGGTGAGCGCTTGAACTCGCGGGCCAACGTGATCGATGTGTAATTCGATCGCGTCGATCGGGCTTCGGCTGAACAGTTCGGACGGGATATAACGCGTGGGATGGAGATGTATCGCGACATGCTCGAAAGCCTCCGCGATCCTGCAGTCGGCCGGAAAGATGTAGCGTTCAAACAACGTTGGCGAGAGAAGGGCAACAGCGTCCTCCTGAAGCCAGATAGTTTTTCCCGGACACCATAAGCTGTACAGGTAGCTGCCGGTGCCGCCGCAAAACATCGGCAAGCGATCCAGTACTGCGCGTCCAAATTCAATCCAGAACTCTGTCAGGCCATCAATCATCCCCTGGATCTCCTCTGGATCGTCCTGCATCTTCAGTACGAAGGTCTCTCCACCATACAGCGCGGAAAGCAGGTCCGAAATTCCGCGCATCAGGGTTGCACCCACCGGATAGCGGCCGCCACTTCGTCGTTCGAGAGCGGGAACAAACTCGAGCAACTTCTCCACCCATGGATTAGCGGTTGAAAAGACGGGTATTTGTGGACGGTCCGCAAACCAAGGAGGCGGTGTCGCCCGTATCGAGCCGGAATTGTGATCTGCAATCACACCGCAGCCCAGCGCTGCTTCCAGCCATGGGACACCGAGGAATGGGGCCGCCGACCATATCAAGTCTCCACCTGCTTCCAGGTGTAGGCGGTACAGTTCGTCCGTGTCGTCGAGGAACTTCGAGACGACGATATCCGCGGGAGCGACCGCGCCGGAGGGTATCTCACGGACAGCATTAGGGTACCGGTGGAGTGGATAGTACGAGCCAAGCGTAAAGCCAATCAATGGATGCTCATTCCGCCGCTCAAACCAGCGAGTCAGTCCTTCGATACGTTGCGGGAATGGTATTTCCATCACGCTCCTCAGCTACCGGTCGGACGCTGCTCCCGGGCAAGGCCAAAAACGCGCATCTCGCCCGGTTGCATCACAATGGCCTCGGTTTGCGGCGCAAACTCCTTGCAGAATTCCAGGTAAGATGCTGGATCGCCGCCGTGAATCACGAACATCCAGAAATGGGAGGCGATTGCGAGCGTTGGGGAAACATCCCTTGTTAGCTGGGCCGCGTCACGCGAGTTCATGTTTCCGAATGCCCCGTTGATGCAGGGAATCAGGACATCGGGCTTCATCGTTGCGGCCTTACCCATCTCCCCTTGACGGTACGCAGTGTCACCGCTGTGATAGATCTTCATGCCGTCGATTTCCACCACTAGACCGAGTGCATCGGGAGCGGATTCTCCGTGATCGGCATATACACCGGTCACGCTGACTTCGTCAAAGAGGACAGTTTTGTCGAGTTCCAGCAGAACGCACCGGTCCTCTGGAATACCGACTCTTGCGAACCCTTTCAGGCACTCTATTGGGCCCGCGAACAGCGCTTGGGTGTTTCTCGCGATGATGGGAAGTGCGTCCGTGTCCATATGGTCGAGGTGTTCGTGTGTGCAAAGCACGACGTCTGCTCTGACATCTTCAGCACTGATCGGGGCTGGCATCATGCGTTTGAACCCGAAATCCTTTTCCACCACATCCGACAGGTATGGGTCGATGTAGATGACCTTTCCGGCTGCGGTCTTGAATGCGAACCCTGCCTGGCCGAGCCAGAAAATGGCCACCTCTCCCTCTGATACGCTTGTTTGCCTAATACGGTCCGTCAACATATTCACAGACTCTCCCTTCTCGCCACGTGATCAGCCGGTCATCAGGGGCGCCCACATCGAGCGACCGAACAGGGGACATTTGGCCATCACGCCTGTCGACACCAAGATACTGGCAGATCGGCCTATGGGACGAAACCGCGACCCCAGTTGTCCGGCAATCGGCGAACTTCACGGCGTGACGATTGCACTTTGTGTGGGGCGT
>JBDKSR010000626.1:0-1695 GCA_039680545.1 Bryobacteraceae bacterium
CCAACGTCGCCGCGACACGCTCGTTCTCGAGTAGCAGGCCGGCCATAATGTGCCCGACCATGAGTTGATTCACGCCCAGCCGCCGGGCGATCACCCGCGAGAACTCACGCGGGTCCTGATTCGCCCACAATTCGGCCACCATCCGCATTACCGTGTCGGCAAGGATTACGGGCTTGCCACCCACAAGTGACGTGTTTGCAAAGGTTTTCGTTGGCGGCTTGCGCATCCCAGCCAACGGATTAACTAGACTTGTCGCCATGTTCACTCCCCCTGGGTATCGTTCGATGTATCGCTCGACGGAGGGAAAGATCTTTCGAGAATTTCGGTCACTAAGGACTTGATCGTTACGCCCTGGCTGCGGCGTTCCGCGGCGATGTGACGGATTCGCTTGTGGAGATCTTCCGGGATACTGACCTGCAGTAAGGTCAAGTTTTCCAGGCTCCCCGTGTCCTGATCAGCTTGTGTTATCGTGTCCATTGTTCTATGGTTCTATGGAACTATGGTGAGTATGCTAGCACGCTAGCAACTTGTTGTCAAGAGAAAAAGCTAGCTACGTATGAAACAACCTGAAACCAAAGGAAATTTAGTTCAGGTCTCGTTTCGGGTTGAAGAGCATCTGAAGCGCGACTTTGACATAAAGATCGTCCAGGCTGGAGACAGCGCCACCAGGTTGCTGCGGGACTTTGTGATGGACTATTGCGGGCGGACAGCAGAGGACCGAGCGTCAATAAGGGGGGAGCGCCGCTCCAAGAAGAATATCGAGGCGCACGAAATGCTTGATGAGATCCTGGGGCACGGCAACCCGGAGGCCGACTGGATTACGGGCAACCTAATCAGCTTCGTTAAGGCTATCAGGGGCGGAGCAGATGAAGAGTTGTTAATGCAGCCGCGTGCCGTGAACGAAAAGCGACCACGTGGGAAGTGACCGCGCATGGTACAACACGATACTTTACCCCCGGAGTCGGGTGGTCAAGGCGTAAGCAAAAACCGTAACACCGGAGAATAGGTACTACAGATTTTTCGGAGGAGAAATGGTACTAAAGTTTGTTCGGATTGCGGTCTACTCGACGGCGACGGTCGTACTCGGAACGGCCCTGCTCATTCGCTTCTGTCCGGGAGCAGTCATCCTCGTGGCTCCCGGCGTCACAATTCGTAGTCCATACTGTTCCCGATGGCAGGCATTCAGGGACGCGCCGGTCAAATTAGGCAGAGAGGTAGCGGCAGCGCGCATCCAGATGCAGTGCCGTATGTCGAAAAGGGACGGCGGGCTGGAGTTGTGGTCAACCCCACACGGTGAATATTGGGCTCCAAGTGGTCGGGACATGGCCCTTGGCGACATGCTGGCCCAGGAGGAGTCCGACATCTATAGGTTTCAGGAGATGGTCCGTCCTGGCGATGTAGTGATTGACTGCGGCGCATGGATCGGAACGACCGTCAGGCAAGCCCTGAAACGTGGCGCACGAAAAGTTGTGGCAGTGGAACCCACTCCGGAAACCGTGGAGTGCTTGCGCCGGACCTTCGCTGCCGAGATCGCATCAGGCCGGGTGATCGTGTGCCCCAAGGGGATATGGGACGTCGAAATGGTGTTGACACTCTACGAGAACGGAAACAGCGGGGCGGCGAATAGCTTCAATGGATACCGGGACAACTCAACGGGCGTATCGATTCCGGTCACAACCATTGATCGACTCGTCG
>JBDKSR010000627.1:0-14234 GCA_039680545.1 Bryobacteraceae bacterium
CCTCTGGCGTGCATCCTGCTTGCCCTGGTCGGTGTTCCACTCGGAGTTTCGGTCAGGAAGGCAGGCAAGTCCTACGCGCTCGTGCTGACCGTGCTCCTGGCCTTCCTCTACTACATGGGTATGATCAGCCTGATCGGTTTGGCCAGGCAGCGGACGATTCCCGTCGAGTTGGCCGTGTGGTTGCCGAACCTGGTGTTCGCCGTGATCGGGCTGGTGCTTGCCTTCCGTCTTGAGACGCCGGGTGATCGAGACGTGGTGGGAGCGTTCCGGGGCCATCTGGTGTCTGTCTGGTGGCGCGTACGTGGCCGGTTTTTGAAGGCGAACAACGGCTTCGCTCCGGGCGCCCGAAACGGCCGGACACAGTTGCTTCCCCAGGTCATCGACACGTACATTTTGTCGAGTTTTTTGGTCTATTTCGCCCTCTTTTTGGCGAGTTTCGTGCTAATGACGCACGTTTTTACGTTCTTTGAGCTGCTGAGCGACATCATCAAGAACAAAATCCCGATGACGAGGGTTTTCACGTATCTCGTCTTCCTGACCCCCAAGCTGATCTACGATTCAACGCCGGTCAGCGTGATGGTCGCCGTTCTTGTGACGTTCGGGATTCTCACCAAGCACAATGAAGTGATCGCGTTCCGTGCGTGCGGCGTCAGTCTCCACCGGCTGGCCATCCCGGTGTGCTTGGCGAGCTCCGTCCTGAGCCTCGCGCTCTTCACCTTTGACCACTACTACATCCCGCAGGCAAACCGGATTCAGGACGCGATTCGGAACGAGATCAAAGGACGTCCCGTTCAGACGTACCTTCGTCCCGACAGGAAGTGGATCTTCGGCCAGGGTTCGCGAATTTACTACTACCGGTATTTCGATCCGGTGGAGAACACGATGGTGGGCGTCAGCGTGTACGGACTGGATCCGAAGTCGTTCCGGCTCCGCCGGCACATCTCGGCCGAGCGCGCGCGCTGGTCGCCAATGCTGAAGACGTGGGTCTTCGAGAACGGGTGGACGCGGGACATACGGGGCATCGAGGAAACCAATTTCCGGCAGTTCCAGGCGACTACGTTTCCCGAGCTCGACGAGGCGCCGAGCTGGTTCCTGAAAGAGGTGAAGCAGGACAAACAGATGAACTTTCAGGAGTTGGGGGCCTACATTAACGAACTTCAACAAAGCGGGTTTGACACGGTTCGCCTGCGGGTCCAGTTTCACAAGAAATTTTCCGTGCCGCTGTTTGCTCTTATCCTGGCGATGATCTCGTTTCCGTTCGCGTTCCTGGCAGGGAACCGTGGCGCCCTGGCGGGCGTGGGGGTGAGCTTCGGCATCGCGATCGCGTATTGGGTTATCAGTCAGTTTTTTGAACAGGTTGGGAATGTGAACCAGTTGCCGGCGATGCTGGCGGCATGGGCTCCGGATGCCGTCTTTTTTCTTGCTGGAACGTACCTTTTGGCGCGAATGAGGACATAAAGGGGGGGTGGGCCTCGTGCGCGTTTGCAGGGCCGGGTACTGGAACCGATATTCTCGCATCTAAGGTTGTTTTTCCCTCATTTACGTTGACATTATCTCGGGGCGTCATTCAAACTACAAAAAGAACAAAAATATTGTCGAAGAGTGTCCTTGATAATCCCCATAAATTAGGGCCTAATCGAGAGAAATGAGGCTATGAATACCATGGTGCGCAGGGTTGAGTTGTTTTTATTAATGCTGCTCATTACGTGCTCGACTGCAATGGCGGGGACGATCTATTTCGCCGACTTTGAAGGAACAGTCGGAAGCGAATGGTCAACCACATCGACAGCTACGACGCCGGCTGGGTGTACGACTTGCACTACATTCCTCGGCGAATTCTCCAATGATACGGTTGTCCTGACCCTGTCTGGTCTGACACCGGGCGTTCACGTTTCGATCTCGTTCGATCTGTTTATCATCCGGTCCTGGGATGGGAACGGCGAGAGCGGGTGGGGCCCCGATACGTGGACAATTACGTTGGGCGACAATACCTCCTACACATATACCTTCGCAAATGGAGACGGCAATACACAGACTTACCCTGTTGCGAATAGCAGCCCAGGAACGGGGGCGATCGCAGAAAATACTCTCGGCTACTCCTTCGGCACTGACCAGCGAGATTCGGCTTACCGATTGACGTACTCCTGGTACAACCCATCTGATACCGCGACGATCACATTCTCCGCGAGTGGACTGCAGGGGCTGAGCGGATTCGGCTATGCGGATGAACTCTGGGGACTGGATAACGTTCAGATGACCGCGAATCCCGAACCCAGCACGGCGATACTGCTCGGTACCGGAGTATTGGCGTTCATCTTGTATCGCCGGCAAAAGCGAGCTTAAACGTTCATAAAGCTGTTCTGTCGCCCCGGGATCTTCGTTGATTCCGGGGTTTTTAATTGGGTGTTTGATGCTCTGCTTCATGGGTGCATTCTCGCGTTTTCATCCGCCGATGGTTGCTGTAACCGTCTTCCGAGACTGAACCGGAATTCCGAAAGGAACCGGGACGGGGGAGCGGCTGGGCCTACTGCTTTCAGACGAGACCGCAGGGCCAGCGCGGACGGACTGGTTGTTCTGCTGATTAGTGTCGGACTGCGTTCGAAACACCCGTGCATGAGAGGCGAGCAACTCGGCGATACGTCTTCGCCGTTCTGCCAAGCCCTGAAGCAGGCGTTCCAGGGCAATACCGTCGTCGTTCACCCATTGTGCGGGGAGAGCACGGCATGAATCGTGGAGAACGGTCTCGCTTAATTTTTCCACGCGATCAAGCCAAGAGGAGAAGTCATCTGGGCCTGCATATCCAATGCCGTTGAGAGGGCTGCCGGAGTGGTCTCGAATTCGTGAGTCGTCCAACGACCACACTGCTCCATTGAACGCGGAGCCGTGGTCAATCATCTCGGCTACAAATCTTCGAGGAGTGGGATGATCAGCCGGGGCGTTCTCCTTCTGGGCCTCACGGAAAAATATGGCTTGACGAACGTCTACATTTACAGTCCACAGGTCAACGACGAAGGCTCCAGCGAAGTGACTGAGGTTCGATACTTGTGGCAAGACGGCCTGTGGCAGGAAATCATAGACAACCGTAGTTGCCGGATCACCGGGGTAGCGTGACCCAAGATGAGGACCCGGCTCAACGGGGGTTGAGCCGGTGCGTGATTGTATGTTGACTTCCGGGTTCTCTGCAAGGAACTCGGGACTCAGCCAGACCACCGCGGTCTGGGGTGTTGCAATGCTCAGAGCACGCATCAAGGCTGCGATGGCCCACTCATTGATCAGAACGCGTCTGTGCTGTGGGTTAGTGGCAAGCTTTACGACGTAATAGTGGCCGTCGCTAGCGTGAAGGAGACAGGCTTGAGAGCGTCCTCGCATTTTGCGAACGAAAGCTGTCGCTTGGACGTCGTTTCGTTCGGCAGCGAAATCAGTCGATACGGTTTGTGTAATCTGCGATTTCGGCATCTTGCGGCGTCCGGTCTTGACACCTTTCAGTGCGCTGTCCTGGAACGCTTTCTCAACAAAATGGCGTGAGCTTCATTTGGCAGCCAAAGAAACACCGATGGGGGTCGCCGGGAGGAATTTCCCTTTGAATATGCATGAAGAGATGCCATCTTTCGGAATTGTTCACTATAATTAGACTCGGCGTATTGGGGGTTTCGGCGGGCTTGGCAGTGTCTGGAACCTCCCTGTTTCCTCGGGATTCGAATCTCAGTTCAGGCGGATGCTGGTCGATAAGTGAAATGGCTGGAGGTCTGGTTTGAAGAATCGCGATGACACTCGGCGGGAAGGTCCCCACGATGACCGAGGCGTAACGCCCGCAGCGTGCCCGGCCAACTTCGAAGAAACAGCCGAAGCATACTGTCAAGGGAGGTTACCTCCGGAGGCGAGTCGGGCTTTTGAAGCGCACTGCTTGGTTTGTCCAAGATGTGCGAAGTTTGTGAAGGAGACGCGATGCTTAATGGAGACCCTGCGGATGGCTGTAGGGGATGAGCCTCTGTCTCATAGAGGAAAAGGCTTAAAGAATTAGACGGAATTTCTCACAAGATTACGTGGCAGGGCTTCTGAATGCCAATCCGGCGTCGACAAGTGGCCCGTACGGAACTGAATACTGCCGCGAAGAGATTGCTGCTGTTGCCTCTGCGAACCTGAACCACTTCTACAGGCCTAGCTATACGCAGCACGGGTTTTTCCGCAACGCCCTGGAAACATTCTATTTGGTGCTTTCCATCCCGCATTCCTGTTCGCTCTTTCTCCTCATGTGCATACGCCACGGTGTATACAGACTACCCGCACTATTTTGCCTCAATCCCCCTATAAAACCTCATCGAAATACGTAAATCAATGGTAATACTAGTACTAAGTTAACCTATGCATAAGCTGTATCGCATTTGTCGTAACGAAGAAAGCCAAGTAATTACAATGGATTAGGCATGACTCACACTGAATGTGACAGCCCCAAAAGTACTACTGTACAAGGACTGAAAAGCGCTGGTAGCAGCGCGGAGGCTGAGGAGCGCCTCTACCACTCGTGGGCACCGGGTCTGCGGTGTTACTTTGCTTCTCGAGGGTTTGTGGACGCGGAAGACCTTGCTCATGAGGTTCTCGTCGCCGTCATTATCGCGATGAGGGGAGGAACGCTGCGGAATCATTTGGCACTACCCGGGTTCGTCTGGACAGTTGCAAAGCGCCGGTTGTGGCGCGAAATCGGACAACGAGCACGTTTACAGCCCATAGACGCTATTCCGGAGCCCATGCATTCGAACTCCGACGGCGAGACGACCGTTTGGGAGCGCGAACGCCGAGAGATCGCTCAACGAGCGCTCATGTCACTGCCGAATAAGAGCCGCGAGATTCTGGTCCGCTTCTATGTTCGTTGTGAATCTCCGGAAGTGATTTGCGCTGCGATGGGATTGACTGCTACACAGTTCCGGCTGCTCAAGTCTCGATCCAAAGCTACGTTCCAGAGCTGTGTGAAAGCGAAAGAGCGACGCCCTCTTATGCCGTTCAGTGCGGACGAAGAGTATGCGTAGTACATAACAATTGCAGCACGTAAAGTGAATTGCGTCCGGCGGAGGCCCACACCTCTCTGTGATTGGACTTCAGCCGGACGTTCTGTTGGGTAGCCTACCTTGACCGCCGTCGCGGCGGCGTAGTCGTCTTGGTTTTGCAGGGCCTTCTTTCGATCCAAGTGTGGGGACACATTTGTCCCCACTAAGATTCTCTGCGGGTCTACAACCGTCAGATAGGGGATGTCTACACACTCGTTGCGCCAATTCCAATGCTCTGCTCGTGCCTCTTCTCAGATAAACATAAGCCTCTTGACTGGTTTCTTTGTCCTTATTTCCAAGCCGCTACTCACCCTTTTGCGGGGGTTGTAGTACCGGTACTATTCTTTATCGTCCTGTAGCCTCCGTGCCCATGTTTGCATTGACATAACCTGCCGGATCTCTCAGACTATAAATCGTATTACCCGATTGTGTTTCCGGCTACCCCCGCAAATACGGTTACGTCGGGAAAAAAGAGGGCAGGAGGATCGTGATGCGCGCGCTTGCGCTTTCTTTGTTGTTGCTGTTGACTGTCGGCTCAGCAGCGATGGCCGGCACGATTTATTTTGAGGATTTCGAGGGCGCAGTCGGCAGCGAATGGTCAAGCACGACCACGACAACCACGCCTGTGGGCTGCACGCACTGCACGACTTTCCTTGGTGAAAACATCAATGATTCTATCGTGCTGACTCTTTCGAGCCTGCCGACAAATACGACGATCACGATTTCGTTCGAACTCTTTATCATCCGATCCTGGGACGGCAGCGGCGAAAACGGCTGGGGCCCGGATAACTGGACTCTGTCGATTTCCGACGGCTCGAACTGGGCGTACACTTTTGGCAACGGAACCGGGATGACACAGACCTACCCAGTCGCGGGTAGCGCACCGGGAACCGGGGCGAGTGAAGTGAATACGTTGGGATATACTTTCGGCGACTCTGCGCGTGACATGGTCTACAACCTGACGTTCTCGTGGTACAACACCACGGAGACCACGACGCTCACGTTTGCCGCAAGTGGCCTTCAGGAAATCAGCGATTATGGATACCCGGACGAATCCTGGGGCCTGGACGATTTTAGAGCGTCCGACACTGCTGACATCCCTGAGCCGGCTACGGCCCTGCTGTTTGGCAGCGGAGTGCTGGCGTTCCTGCTGTATCGCCGGCGTTGCCGGTAAAGCGCAGGGCTCACAAACGGATTTTCAAAACCCCGGTCTCCGTCACACGGAACCGGGGTTTTCGTTTAGATGCAAGCACTTCCGTCTATGTGGTTGCATCGCAGTCGTTTCGCCTCTAACTAGCTCCGTTTTCCGTCACTACGCCTTCGCGCCAGGTTCACCGCAGGCCACCGGGCGTGCGCGGGCGAACCTGTGCCCCCCGATGTTAAGCGCCCGACTTTGACTGACACGTTATTGTCAGGCAAGCGGCCCTCAACTCCTCGATCCGTCATCATCGATTCACTAAAGTCTACAGATGTCGATCGAGGGCAGCACTGTCGTTCTCTGCCCGCGCCGTGGAACAAGGGTGGCATGACTTGGGAGTGATAGCCTCGGCCACAGCTTGCGCCTATCAATAGTCTCCTTGTCATAAAATTCCACTGCCTGTTTCGTCTGACGTATAAGATACAAGGTCTTGACCTTTTGCGAATCATGAGTCAGGGAACGCCATTTCGGTGGAACGCGGACACGGTCGGACAGATCGTCCTGGATAGCGATTCGCAAAGAATCTTCGATGAGGCGTCAGCCCTTGATCAGAAGGTGTGTGAGGCATTCGTAACGTGGCGGGACACGGTCTACCGCTACCTACTTGCTGTTACCAATAGCCCAACTGACGCTGAAGATCTTGCCCAGGAGACCTTCATAAGGCTGTTTCAAGACCTCAGGAGAGGGCAGAGAATTGACAACCTGCGCGCGTGGCTGTTTCGCGTCGCGCACAACTTGGCCGTGGACTTAAGCCGCAGACCCTGCCGTGTGCACGCTGCGGAGAGTGGGCTGGCCGACCAAGTCGAGGACTTACGCAAGGATAGTGAACCAGACGCGGAATGCAGAATTCTGGAACGTGAGCGGATTGACCGAGTGCTAGCTCGGCTATCACCTCAAGAGCGACACTGCATGGAGCTGCGGACTGAGGGACTGCGTTATCGAGAAATTGCGGAGGTTCTGGGAATCCGTGTGCCCACGGTCCAGACCGTCCTCAGACGAGCAGTCCAGAAGTTGTCGAGTGAAAGCCATGAATGAGAATCGACTCAAGGCTTGGCTGGGCGGAACCGGGCATTTGTCAGAAGAGGATTTACTGCTGTACCTGGATGGCGAACTTCCAGCGAGGAAAGCCAAGAGAGTTTTGCATCACATACAATCCTGCTGGCAATGCCGAGTGCAGACAGAGAAAGTCGTGCGGGCGATCACGCGGTTTGTGGACTGCCGGAACGCACACGCCAAGGCATCTCAGCCGCCCCGTAATTGGGCAGGTTTTGAGGCGCGCCTGCGTATGGCCGCTGAAGCGGACTTGCAACGGGAGCAGGGCTGGCATCATCTGCCTGACGTCAAGCATTTGCTCAGGCTCGCGACCGCCACAGTGGCTGCGGTCTTGGTGCTTCTCTGGCTGTACGGTGGCTCGACGCGCACACTTTCGGCCACGGAGATCCTGCACCGCGCAGAAGTGGCCGAAATTCGAGCGTTACGTCAAACCGCCGAACCGGTGGTCTATCAGAAAATCCACGTCAAACGACGCTCAAGCAAAGGCGACATCAGCGAAACGATCGAAGCGTGGAGTGACCCCAACAAGAAACGTCGAAAAGAAAGAGGCGGCGCGGAGGCTTGGCAAGAATTGCAGTCGATCCTCCACAAGAACCGCATGGAAGGCAGGTTGCTGTCTCCTTCGGCCTGCAACGCGTGGCGCGAGCAGCTCCGCGACAAAGAGGATTTGGTGAAGTTCGGCAGGCTTGCAGACGGCTCGGAGGCGGTAGTTGTCAAGACGGTTACCCGTGATGTTCCGAGCGCTGGCTCCATCATTGAGGCTGGCCTGGTACTGCGAACCAGGGACTGGCATCCCGTCGAACAAAGCTTGCGCGTCCAGGGGCAGGGTGAAGTCCGTGAGTTTAGCCTGTCGGAGGTAGCCACCGAGATCACCGCCCGAAACGCACTCGACCGGTCTGTCTTTGGAGAACTTGTTCATCCCGCTAACGCGGCTGTTTCGATCCCTCGCCTCCAGGCTTCGCCCTATCGAAATCCAGAAGCCACGTCTTTGGGAGCCGACGAGACAGAATTGCTGGCGTGGGTAGCGCTCCATCGAGCCGGTGCGTGCCTGGGCGAACCAATTGAGGTCGTGCGTCATGACGGGGTCATCGTGGTACGCGGTGTGGCTGAGACGGCACAACGGCGGGACACCCTCGTGGCGGAGCTCAGGTCGGTGCCAACGTTGCGAGTCGAGATTGAGACCATTGAAGGAATACTCCGCACCGCTCCTGCCTCGTTCGCTTACGCCAGGCCAGAGGAGCCGGTGCCTGAACTGCGAGGCGGACCACTTTTGGCGGAAGCGCGCTTGAAGGAACGACTGACGACGAGCGAAGTGATTGAACTGGCGAATCGTCTGGTTTCCATCTCAAACGAATGGGTGACGCATGCTTGGGCGATTCACCGCCTTGCGCAGGCTTGGCCCCTTGAAAAGGTCGCCAACCTGAACGCACCATCGCGCTGGCTACTCGATGGTGTTGTGCGAGATCACGCGTTGACTTTGCGAGAAACCGCCAGACAGTATCGAGCTGTTCTCGAACCGTACCTGCTCTTGCCCGGTTTGGATGTCCCCGACCAGTCGGTGGGTGAAGCGTCTTGGCCTGCGGAGGCGCGCGAAATTCTGGAGAGGGCGCAGGAGGCGCGTCGTTCGACTTACTCGTTGTTTGCCGGTCCCGGTCAACTGGGCAAATCGGTTGACGAGGTATTGGTTCAACTCGGGAGATCATTGTCAGATGTTGAAATCCGTTCTCATCGGATTGAGGCTGTGGCAATCCGGCTGGTTGAAACGAACCGCGAAAGAAACTCGGTCGCTGTGCAAAGAAGGCCATAAGGTTGTTCAGGGTGGAAGGCAAAACAAACCACAAGATTCCGTCGAGGGGGTAATGATCATGCGTTGTGGAAACCTCATGAAGACAGTCATCCTGCTAGTGATAGCCTCGGGTGCAGCATTCGGGCAGTGGGCCCAGATCACCGGCCGCATCACGGACTCGAGCGCCGCGGTGGTACCCGACACGGCTGTGCGGGTCAGCAACACGAGCACCGGTGTGACATGGCAGACAAAGTCGAACGATGTCGGCTACTATACGCTACCGGTGCTGCCACCGGGACAGTATGAGCTCTTGGTGCAGAAATCCGGTTTTCGCCCAGTCAGCCGTTCCGGTATCACGCTGGAAGTAGGGCAAATAGCCCGCATCGACGTCAAACTGGAGGTCGGAGCGCAGGCCGAAGTGGTCACGGTATCGAGTGAGGTGTCACGTGTGCAAACTGAGCAGGCGACACTCGGTACCGTAGTCGAGCGCCGGCGCATTACGGACCTACCGTTGAACGGCCGTAATGTGTTTGCGCTGGTGATGCTCGTAGCGGGTGTGAAGTCTCAGGCCGGTCCCACCAACTCTGGCTTCAGCGATCGTGGAATTGCACTTTCAGCGATGGCTATAAACGGTGGCCCCAGCGCATTGAATAGTTACATCCTCGATGGCGGTAGCAACAACCAGAGCTATCTGGCTGACGTCAACGTCAACCCGACCGTAGACGCCGTTGAGGAATTCAAAGTGAAAACGAACAATATGTCGGCCGAGTATGGATTCACCGCCGGCGGCGTGGTGGACGTAATCACCCGGTCGGGCACGAACAACGCCCACGGATCATTCTACGAGTTTCTGCGGAACGACAAGCTAGATGCACGAAACGCATTTGCGAGCACGAGGAGCCCGTTCCGTTACAACCAATATGGCGGCGCACTTGGCGGGCCGATCTATTTACCCCGAGTGTATAATGGCCGCGACAAGAGTTTCTTCTTCTTCAATTATGAGGAATGGAAATTCCGGCGGTCGATGAATCCGATCACCAGTGTGCCCACGGCAGCTCAAAGAGCAGGCGATTTTTCTGGTCTTCGCAACGCAACTGGACAGCTTATAACGCTGTATGACCCAGCGACCACACGTGCGAACCCGTCTGGATCTGGCTATGTCCGCGACCTTTTTCCGAATAACCTGCTGCCCTCGAGCCAGCTCGATCCAGTGTCAGTAAACATGTTGCAGTTCTATCCGTTGCCCAATCGCACTCCTTCGAACTCCTATACGAATTCGAACAACTACATTGCGAGTAATCGCTGGGCGCGGGATATGCGACAGTACACGACAAAGCTTGATCACAACTTTTCGCCGAAAAACCGACTGAGCGGCCGGTACATGTACTACCGTCATTTCGACGACAACGGGAATTCGAACGCTTTGCCGGATGCCAACACCCGGCTGCGACTCGACAACTACGAAACACGAAACTTCATTCTCACGGATACTCATACGGTATCGGCAACGCTTTTGAATGAATTTCGCGTTGGAGTCGCACGCCACCATTTCGGTTGGCAGGGTTACAGTTACGGGAAGGACTGGCCTCAGAAGCTTGGTCTTCCGGACGATTTTCCTTCTGATACGTTGCCGGTGGTCTCGAACGGCTTGCCGGCTTTTTCGTACGGCGTCTCGGTGGGACTGCGAGCGGGGTTGAGTTGGCAGTTTCTTGAGACGGCCACGTTGGTTCGTGGTAGTCACATCTTGAAACTCGGTGCGGACTGGCGGGTGCAGCAGGCGAACAACTTCCTTCGGTTGGTGCCGTCGGGCTCCTACACCTTTTCTTCGAACCTGACGGGCAACCCGCAAAAGCTGGCCGGGACTGGTTCATCGTTCGCCACCTTCATGCTAGGTGCCGTCAGTGGTGGTTCTGCGAACAACTACCTCGGCGAGTCCGAAGAGGGAAGCTCGATGAGTTATTTCGTACAAGATGACTGGAAAGTTCTTCGACGCCTGACATTGAACATAGGGCTTCGCTATGACTATCAGACATGGCCCGTGGAAAGACACAACGGGCTGTCCAACTTCAATCCATTCGGAACGAATCCAGAAACCGGGCTGATGGGCCGCATGGAATACGCGGACGTCGACTTCAGCGGGAGCGGCAGGTCTTCCGTTCGGAATAACTGGGGGCCGCGTGTCGGATTCGCATACGATCTGACTGGTCGTGCTCGCACGGTGTTGCGAGGTGGATACGGCATCTTCTACCCCACTGTCTTCTACCGGGATTGTTTTGGTAGTACCGCGGGGTTCGCCACTACGACGACGTCGTATTTGCCCCCCGGTAGCAACTCCAATTTAGCTGCGTTCTATTTCCAAGATGGCCTGCCGAGCCCGCCGCAGGCACCGCTAGGCTCCAAGCTGGGTCCGAGTTATCTCTTGAGCAGTTCGGTGGCCTGGGATCAACCATCCGAGAAGGTGCCTATGTCGCAGCAATGGAGCCTATCGTTGCAGCATCAAATCGGTAGTTGGCTAATCGATGCGGCTTACTCTGCAAACCACGTCACCCACATGATTTCTGGCAACTACGACTTCAACGCGCTCGATCCGCAGTACTGGAGTCTTGGACTCGCTTTACAAGACAGCGTGTCAAACCCGTATGCCGGGAAGGTGTCGGGCTCGTTGGGAGGGAGCACCATCACCCGCAGTCAGCTACTGAAACCCTATCCATATTACTCCTCAATCGGAGTTCGGAACCCCCACTTGGGCAACTCAAATTACAACGCGTTCCTGCTGAGTGTAGAGAGACGGCTGGCGAATGGCTTCGCGACTCTCGTGTCCTACACCAACGCGAAGCTGATCAGCGACAGTATTGGGACGCCGGTGGATTTTGGTTCAGTGGAGCAAGTCTCAGTCATCGGATACCAGAACGGGAAGTACGACCGCCGGGCCGAACGTTCGCTGGACCCGACGGACGTTTCACAGCGTTTGGTGTGGAGCGTCGTTTACGAACTCCCGTTTGGCCACGGCAGAAAGTGGACTCCGGCAAGCCGGGTCATCTCGCCCATGGTTAGCGGCTGGCAGGTAAACGTGATTGGCACAGTGCAATCCGGGCTGCCGCTTGTTGTACGCGGCGCGAGCAACTATCGGGCTGACCGTCCGAATTCCACCGGGCGGAGCGCTAAGGTCGATAATCCGACTGCTACCCGTTGGTTCGATACTACGGCATTCGTCAATCCGGCGAATTTCACTCTGGGGAATGTGGGGCGCGTTCTCCCAGATGTGCGCCATCCGGGCGTTGTGAATTTTGACGTCTCGGCCACAAAGGACACTCGGCTGCGTGAGAATATCAACCTGCAGTTCCGTGCCGAAGCCTTCAACATCGCTAACCACGTGAACCTGGGGTACGCGGGGGTGTCATTTTCGCCTGGCACGAACGGATACAACGCAAGCTCAACGTTTGGCACGATCTCGTCGGCACGTGACGCGCGCATCATGCAATTTGGTTTGAAATTGATCTATTGACCAACGAAAAGGATTCAGTAATGGGATTCAATAGGAGAGCTTTACTGAGAGGCCTGGGCCTCACCGGGCTCGGTCTTGCGGCAAAGGGAGGGATGGCGCAGAGTTTTCTGCCCGGTATCCCGAATGTTGGGGTCAAGGCCGACACCGGAACCCAAAGGACCGAATCCGGCGTGGGCGCTCTGATGCCATGGGCTGACGTGCTGTGGGCCGTTACGTATGTCTCGTCGCGCGGGTATCAGTCAGGCACCGGTACCGGCCTCTACGTCATTGACGACCGTCTGCAGATCCAGCAGCGGCATGTCTCGAATGGTGTCTATGCAAACCGTCTGGTTCACAAGGAGTCGAACCAGGTCATCATCGGGCCATACGTCATCGACGTGGGTGGAAATGTTCGGGTTATCACGGACCTGCTGGACGAACGGTTGACTGCGACGATCCGGCACCTGACCGATCCGGCCAACCGCGTATATATGCTCGCGATGGAGGGGGCGTTCTATGAAGTGGACCTTCAGACTTTGAAGGTCCGGCAACTGTTCGATCTTTACAAGGAGTTTCAGAACAAGCAGCTCACGCATTTCAAGGGTGGTTGGAGTTCGCAGGGTCGTGTTGTGGTTGCGAACAACACCTTCTCTGACTGGAACGAGCGGGACGGAGAACTGGCAGAGTGGGACGGCAAGCGGTGGACAGTCATCGAGCGAAGGCCTTACATGGAAGCCGCCGGGCGGACGAATTTCGGTGCAGCCATTTTCGCTACCGGTTGGGATGAAGCTTCCGCTCTTTTCCGTGTACTGATTGATGGAAAGTGGCACCGCTATCGCTTACCCAAAGCCAGCCATGCTTACGACCACTGGCACACTACGGAATGGACCCGCATCCGCGAGGTAGAAACTGAGCGGTTCCTGATGGACTGCCACGGCATGTTCTATGAATTGGCTCCAATGGTTTACGAGCAGTCCGTGTGGGGAGTGCGGCCGATTTCGACGCACCTGCGCATTGTTCCGGATTTCTGTTCGTTCCGTGGCCTGTTAGCCTTGGCTGGCAACGAAAACACGCCAATCAACGATACGAATCCGTTGGGTGGACAGTCACAATCGGGTATCTGGTTCGGCAAGACCGACGATCTGTGGAACTTCGGCAAACCGAAAGGATGGGGCGGCCCGTGGCGATTCACACCGGTCACCGCCGGCGAGGCTTCGGAGCCGTTCCTCATGACCGGGTTCGAAAGGAAAGTGGTACACCTGAAGACCGATAAGGTGGCCGAGATCACTGTAGAGGTCGACATCCTTGGAAACGGCGTCTGGGAGGTCTATGAAAAGATCAAGGTCCCCGGCTATCGTTACCACGTGTTTCCGGAAGGCTTCAGTGCACACTGGGTGCGGCTGACTTCGAATGTCGACTGCAAGGCGACGGCTGAGTTTTACTACACGTAGTCGGCCTGGAACATGCTGCTCCTGAAGAACTCAGTCTCAAGTGGGCAGCCTCACATGGGCCGGTAAATTGGCTATCAGAAACAAAACCCCGGTCTCCGTCACACGGAACCGGGGTTTTCGTTTAGATGCAAGCACTTCCGTCTATGTGGTTGCATCGCAGTGGCTTAAGTTGATACCATCGCATTTTCCGATACGGCACAGTCGCGTAATGTCCGCAGAA
>JBDKSR010000628.1:0-3243 GCA_039680545.1 Bryobacteraceae bacterium
AGGGCGGATTCGCCGATCTCCACCACCCCGAATACTGGGACCTGGACTGGGTACGGCACTCCCCGCTCGCCTCCGAATACCGGCTCATTGTCGGAAGGATCGCCGAGTCGCTACGTTTCGTTGAGAACGTGCTCGCCATACACGCCGGAGAGGTCGAGCATGTTGACTTCTTCACGAGCCACGAGGGCCTTCATCTCACATACGAGGAAGCGCAGACAAGCCGAAGCTCTCCAAACGCGCGGTGGTACAATCTGGCAGCCCACTTTCCGTGGATTGGCGCGCGTACGTGCGACCCCGCCGGCGCGCACGTCGAGTACTTCCGGGGCATCGCCAACCCCATCGCGGTAAAGATAGGCCCCTCGGTCACACCCGGGATTCTGAGCCGGCTGATCGGCATTCTCCATCCGGACAACGAACCCGGCCGCCTCACACTGATTCACCGTTTCGGTTGTGAGCGAATCGCCCAATGTCTCCCGCCGCTCATCGAAGCGGTCCGGGCAAGCGGGAAGACCGTTCTCTGGTGCTCCGACCCGATGCACGGCAACACCCTCGTCACGGAGAATGGCATCAAGACGCGCCGTTTCGCCGATATCCTGAGCGAACTGGATCAGGCATTCGACCTGCACGCCGCCGCGGGAAGCCACTTGGGCGGCGTCCATTTCGAGTTGACCGGCGAGAACGTGACGGAATGCATCGGTGGAGCGCGCGGACTCGCCGAGGAGGATCTCGAACGGGATTACCGTTCGGAAGTGGATCCGAGGCTGAACTACGAGCAGGCGCTCGAAATGGCGATGCTTATTGCCCGGAAGATGAAGGCTTTGTCACGGTAGCAAGCCCGCTGAGGTATTTGCGCTCCGCCGCGCGGATTTCCGGGAGGCCGACAAGTTCGTTGAATTCCTCGAACGCGATCATTCGCTCTTCGAGGTCTTCCGTCGTACCTTTTTCGTTGAGATGCCGCAGCAGGTCCCGCGCCGTCTTTGCGATGGCGTAAACGAGTGCTGTCGGATGGGCAACGAACGCGAAGCCAAGTTCCTGGAGCTGCTTCGCGGAGAGCATCGGAGTCCTGCCTCCGGGAACCATGTTGGCCATGTTGGGAGCCTTGATCTCGGAAGTGATCCGCCGCATGTCGTCGAGCGACCGCGGAGCTTCGACGAACGAGAGGTCCGCGCCCGCTTCGATGTAACGGTGCATGCGCTCGATGGCTTCGTCGATTCCGTGCACTGCAAGCGCATCGGTCCGGGCCATGATCATCAGATCGGCGTCGATACGGGCGTCTACGGCCGCCTTGATCTTGGCCACCATTTCCTCGACCGGCACAACTTCTTTTCCTGACATGTGACCGCAACGTTTGGGGGCGACCTGGTCTTCGAAAAAGATGGCTGCCACGCCCGCCTTTTCGAACTGGCGCATCGTGCGAATCACGTTGGTGACGTTCCCGTGTCCCGTGTCGCCGTCCGCGAAGACCGGCAGGTCAACGGAGTCAACGACGCGCGAGGCGCAGTCCACCATCTCAGCGAGAGTCAAGAGCCCGACGTCGGGAGCCCCCAACATGGCCGCACTGGACGCATATCCGCTGAGAAAGACCGCCTTGAAACCCACTTTCTGCGCAATCCTCGCGCAAAGCGGATCACCGACACCGGGGATAACAAGGATCTCCGGATCGTGGACATACTTCTTCAGCAGTGCTGTCTTTCTCATTTCGAATACCGGCGCTGGGCTACCGTACGCCGAACACCTTCTCCACGTATATGCGGCTGCGGCGCAGGTTCTCTTCGAGGGGGCGAGTGATCTTCATCCCACTCTTGTGCGCCAACTCCACGACGAGATACCCGCGGAAGCCCATGTCACGCAGGAATGCCGCGGTTGCCGGGTAGTCGTAATCGCCCTCGTCGAGACTCTCCGTCCAGACGCCCTGGTGCGCGTTTCGCAGATGGAAGCTCTCTATACGGTTCCCGGTGAACGGCAGGATCACGTTGGGATCCTGGCCGCCCTGCACCACCCAGTCATAGTCGATGCAGGCGCCGACGAGCTTGGGATCGGTATTCGTCATTAACTCGCGCCATTCGCGGGCGTTTTCAGCCATCTCCGCGTGGTGATGATGAAGGATTAATCTCTGCCCGTGACTCTTCAGTTCCTCGCCCAGCCGGTTTACGCTCTGCGACTGAAAACGGAGTTCCTCGTCGCTCTTCCGCTCATCTTTTGGTTTCGGCAGCATGTTCGCGACGATAATCCGGGCGCCCACCTTCTTCGCGGACTCCGCGACCACGAGCGCATTGGCGATCGCCCTCTCCGCGTTCTCGGTGTCCCACATCGCGCCGTTCACGTAGACGATCGCCGCCTTCATATCGTGCTTCTTCAGCGCCTCCGCCGTGGCTTTCTTCACACCGGGAGAGACAAACTCCGGAACGAACTCGATCTGCCTGTAACCGGCGCGCTTGCTCGACCCGACAACTTCATCGACACCTTCGGCGAGGGTGCGCTTCTGTCCCCGAAGTACTTGTGTCCATACATACGTCTGCACCGCCAGAGACGGCTTATACGATGCTCTGGCAATGGCGACGGCCGGCGCACCCGCAAGGGCGGCCAACACTTCCCGACGGCTTCTCATAGTGCCCATGACAATTCCTTCCAAATTAACGCAGATCAGTTCATCACTATTCGAACGCTATTTCGCCACGGGTTGCGAGGCGAGGTGAATGAAGGCCTCAATGATGCGCGGCGTCTGTGTCTGGTCCAGGATCAGATAACGGTGTTTCCCGTTTGGAGATGACTCGAAGGTTGTCTCACCGTTCGGTCCAACGTGAATCGTTCCCGGCGCGGACAGGCCGAAATACTTCCCGCCGGGACGCACCGCGTAAAAAGCCGCCGTCAGGTCCCAGGTTTCCCGGTCGTAGGGCATCTTCATGTAAGCGCAATACGCGTCCACGACAGGATTCGCTGGTTTCCAGGCGAAGTCGTGCTCAATGCTCGTGGCGGGATACAAGATCCGCCGTCCGATTTCAAATCCGCTCGCGATGATTGGAGTCGGCCATTCGTTAAACACTTTGGCGGCCGACGCGACGTCTTCCTTGACGTTGTACTCGCGGTAGGTGGGGCGTTCAAAGTCACCCGCCATGACGACCAGTTGCGAGACCTTCTTCGCCGCAAGTTCCCGCCCGCCGGGCGAAGCCAGCAGGTGCGCCAGATTGGTCGAAAAGCCGACCTGCACGATCACCACGGATCCATCGGGTTGGCCCTCCAGCG
>JBDKSR010000629.1:0-4065 GCA_039680545.1 Bryobacteraceae bacterium
ATAGTTTTCGAAGTTTCTAAACCCGTAAGCCTGCCTGCTGATCAATTCCATTTTGTTGTGAAAACCTTAGGTGATGCCGTTGTTGCGGGTGAAGCGCCACATGGTGGCGATCTCGTTGCGCCAAGCAGGGCGGGTTTCGCCGTGTTGCATCAGTTGCGGCAGGCGGGCCTGCCGCAACTGATGAATGGCGTTGAGAAAGCGCATGGCCAGTGGGCCGCATTGCTTGCGGGTGCGGTGCTTCTTCAGCAGCAGGTAGCAGAGGCGCTGCTTGAAGCGGTAGATCTGGCGCAGGACCGGGAAGCGGTCGAAGTAACGCTCCAGTTTGTCCACTTGCTCGGGTTTGAGGTTATGCCGGTGGCGGCGCAGGAGCGAACGCAAACCACGGTTCTTGCTTCCGTCCGGATCAATCTCCCGCCAGCAGGCCAGGAAGTGATGGTTGATGAGGCGGATGACGTGGAAACGGTCGGCCACGATCTTGGCGTTGGGGAAATGCTTCTTCACCAGAGCACGATACACGCTGGCCAAATCCATGCACACCACGCGTACCCGATCCTTTTCTTCCAGACGGGCCAGGTAGGCCTCCAGAGCAGCTTCTGAGCGTCCCAGGACGACATCATAGACCTTATGCCCGCGCAGATCGCAGAAGGTGGTGGCGTAACCCTCCCGGCGGGTGAAGAAATGCTCGTCGAGGCCCAGCACTAAAGGGCAGCGCGGCGGATGCCATTCCCGGAACTGGCGTTGCAGCCCGTGCTGGAAGTAACGTTCCACGGTAGCCGCTCCGATCCCCTCCCGGCGGCCCAGCCGGCTGCGGTTGATGCCGTCCAGGTGCTGTTGATAGATGGCTTCCTGGAAGGCCTCGCTGGCGCGCTGGTGGGGTTGGATGCCAGGCAGCCGCTGGCGGAAGGAATAGCCGCAATCGAGACACAGGCACTTGCGAACCCGGAGCAGAAGCAGGCAGTGGCGTAGTCCCCAGTCCTCGTGCCGGACCTTCCTCTGGCACCAGCCTTTGCTACGTAGATGGGACCCGCCGCACGTGCGGCACGATATCGGCCCGGTATACCGGGCCGATATCGTAATCCCCTCGCGGGTGTGCTCGATCGCGGTAATCTCGTACTGGGGCAGGCCCAATAAAATCTCAGATTCGGTCAAAACTCTTTCTCCCAAGATGGTTTTACCAACCTGGGATCACCGCCTGCCCCCGCAATTGATCAAGAGCCTCACCCGTTAATGTCAGAACCATTCGTGTGCCTGCACGAAGTCTCTGGACTTGCGCACGTCCTGCGAACAACGTGCACGTTCATCTTCTCCGCCACGACCGAAGTGGAGAGCGCCGGTGAGTGCGCCGCTTCTTGTCTGATGCTTACTTTGAATGTGTCTGGCCGTATGATTACTTACGGCCGTGAAGCCGAAGTATCTCAAAAATGTTCTAAGTGGTACTGTTCCAGTACCGTTCTAGTGCTTGACCTTCTCAAGTCATGATGGTATTTTTACCTGAACGATCGGAGATTAATGTGCGCACTCGTTTGTTAGTTCTCGTCGGGCTCGTATTGGTAACGGCAGCAGCGCCCATGAGCGCCGGCTTGATTTCCCAGCCGGTGGGAGTTGACTATCTGTACCCTGAGATCGGCACGCTCTACTCAACACTGGGAATTGGCACGGTGACGGCCGGTGGATTCACGGCCAGCTCTTTCGGCCAAAATGACTATACGGTGTTTGACACACAGATCGTTCTTCGTAACGTGTTTTCAGGTTCAGTTTACTTTACGGCATCGACGTTCAACGGGTACGGGTTGACGCTAACGGGTGTTGCGCCCGTGACCATTTCAGGAGTTACCGTGAATTCTGCGACCAACGTGAGCGGATTTGATTCCTCACGGATTTCTTTCGACTCAACCCATGTCTGGCTCAATATGCAGAGTTTGGAAACGTATCCCAATGAGGCGGTTGTGCTTGACTTGAGTTTTGCCGATACCTCAGTGCCTGAACCTGCGACAGCATGGCTGGTAGGCCTAACCTTGGTGGCCGCAGGACTCGTGCGCCGTTATTGCCGCTGATCTTCGATATCGGACATCAGCATTTAACCGTTAGGTCTCAGTGACTAAGTTTTCCGCCTCGGTGTTCTTATTTGCTCGCAGCTGCCTTGACTCCCCGTGCTGCTATCGCCAAGGCTCCTTGGTCTTCCCTTTTGACTGCACCATCCCCGCATCATAAGTAGAGTGTAGCCTCACGCCAAACCGCGATTTGCGCCCCGCCGGATTAGACCGTCAATACTTCCAAGCCAGCCGCGCGCAGCGCGGACAGGGATTGTTCGTCGGCCCCCAGGTCCGTAATCACGCGTTGCACCGATTCGATTCGTCCAATCACCGAAAGGCTGCGTCGCCCAAGCTTGCTTGAATCGGCCACGACGGTCACTTCCCGGACGATTTCCATCATGAGGGCATTAAGCTTCGCCTCGAGGATGTCCGGCGTGGTGATGCCGACTTCAGGGTCCAGTCCGTCAACACCGAGGAACAGATGATCCGCCCTAAGCCCGTGAAGAGTTTGCTCGGCCTGTGGGCCCACCAGAGAGTAGGACATCTGGCGCACCATGCCGCCGAGCATCACTACCGATATATCGACGATATTCACCAGTTCCATGGCGATGTTCAGTGCATTGGTGATCACCGTCACCGGCCGAATTCTGGAGGACCTGAGAGAGCGGGCGACCTCGGCTGTGGTCGTGCCGGAATCGAGAATCACTATCTGATTCGGATGTATTAGGCCAGCCGCCATCTCGCCGATTCGGACCTTCTCGGCGTGATGCAGCGACTTCTTAAACTCAATAGGGTAGTCGATGAGGGGATCGGTGTTCTTGACGGCGCCGCCATGCGAACGTAACACCACTCCCGCATCGGCCAGTGCGTCGAGGTCGCCCCGCACTGTCACCGCCGAGATTCCGTAGCGTTCCGACAACTCCTTCACAGTAACGCGGTCTGCCGTCTCCAGAATCGCCAGAATATCTCTCCGCCGCTCCTCGACCAGCAAGCGGTTTCCATTGGATATTGCCATTGACGCGATTGTATTATGAAAAACAAACAAACGCAAGATATTCGAAAGATTGTCATTTGCCGGAAGTCGATCTTGTGCTATTCTGCGTTTGGCTTCGTTTCGGCCTTGTGACTTGGGAGGAGACCATGCACAGAAGGAATTTCTTGCGGACCGGAGCAGGGCTATCCGCCGCCTTTGCGGCGCAGGCTGCCGATGTTCCGGCACATCGATGGGACGGGTATGACTTCGGGCCGGGCCCACGAGTGCGGGACCGGTTGAATCAGGGGCCGTTTGGGGTTGAGCAGGACGACGGCTGGCTGACGTTGTCCACCACGACGCGCTCACTTCAACCTGTGCGCAACCCCGGCTGCGGACTGGTTGGATATACCTGGGAAGAGAGCGGCCCGTCCGTGCCTGCCCGCCGAGACGAAGAGTCGTTGGAGCAGCACGTCGAAAGCCTCGCTTCGCTGCCCTTCGTGGACGTGCTGTATATCCGGTGCGACTGGCGCGATGTGCAGAGCCGCCCCGGCCGGCTGGACCTTAGTCCGATCTGGCAACTCACTCTGGACGCTGCGAAACGGCATGGTCTGCGTGTCGCCTTTCGCGTCATGCTGTCCAATCCCGAGATTCAGCCGGGCAAGATCTCCATGCCCGATTTTCTGCGGGATCGGGTGCCTGTAGTCTCCATTGGCCCGGTAAGGGGAAAACGCGGCAAGGATTTCATCGAGCCGCGCTACGAACACCCCGAGTTCATGCGTGCCTTTGCTGAGCTCAACGAACTCCTGGCTGCACGCTTCGACAAAGACCTGCTGATCGAGTACGTCGACCTCATGCAATACGGGTTTTGGGGCGAAGGGCACACCGCTAGCAAGGTGGCGCCTTTCCCGGACTATCTCACGGCCGAAAAGACCTCGGTCGAGATGACACAGCGGCAGTTGGACACTTGGCATCAGGCGGTACTGGCCGTCAACACGCAGCCGGACATCGCCCGCGTTGGGAACCGCGAGTTGATTGACATGTGCGTGCGGGCTGGATGCT
>JBDKSR010000630.1:0-15793 GCA_039680545.1 Bryobacteraceae bacterium
GCGGCTCCGGTACGGTTATTCGACAAAGGTTGTCAGCGAGAGCGTTCAGGTTTGCTCACCCGGCGGCGCAAAAGGCCGACGCCCAGCAAACCTGACCCGATCAGAACGAAACTCACGGGCTCGGGGATACTGGAACCTTCGAAGAAATCCTGCTCGTAGCTCAACAAGTTTCTACCCACGGGGATCGTAGCGACCGAGGAGGTGTGAACCGTCTGCAAATTGTATGCGTTTGAAAACACAGTCTCCCCGCCTAGGGTACCTGTCATGGCCAACGGTGACGGGGTCACTCCCGTCTGCGTGTCGTTGATAGTGATTCCGTTCGGAACCCCGCCCGAGTTCATCTGGTCCTTCGACAAGACAATCGCAACAAAGGGATTGCCCGGTGCCACCGAAATGTCGTAGCTCAGGGTGAATCCGTCAACCCACGCAGTTGTGGGAACAAAGGACCAGCCGTGAATATCCGAAGCGCCGGTCTGGAGGACCAGATTCACGTTAATGTTGGCGGCAGACACTGTGCCAGTGTATTGGAAGTTGCTGAAGATCTTGTCCTGACTGATACATCCTTCCGCACTCATTCCGGTCAACTGCGCAAGCGTACCGCTCGTTATGCACTGTGGTATGGTAGCCGCTGGCAGAACAGCAACAGCAGCAAAAAAGACGACACTCAACACCAAAAGTCTACTTCTGCTCATGGATGTTTCCTCCTGAATTTGCAAACCACACGCCTTCTGTAGCAGTTTGGATGCCGATGCTAAATGTATGCGAACAAAGTAGAAGCCGGAGGCTCCCGCAAGTCAGCGATGTGCGGGTTTTGCCGTCCGCAAGGCAAGAGCTGCACAGCGTTCTGCCTACGACTTGTCAGGATTTGGGAATAGGCTACTTAAAATCTTCGTCCGGAAACGCCCTTTGAAAGCCGTTTTCTCCCCATCTCCGGCTCTGACCAGGAATTGGTCATGATGCTCAAGCGTCGTGTCTTTCCGGGTATTTGGAATAGACTCGAAGTTGTGAATGCGGATCGGGCAGACCGGCAAAGAGTTAGCCTCTCCCTGGCGGGAGCGCGAACGGACCGCTATTCCTGCCGGTCCCGCCCAAAGCGCGGCTGCTCGCGCGTGCCGTCAATCCGGATTCGGACTTGCGTCCCCGCGCCGTCCTTGGCGAAGAACGGGTCTACCGGCTTCAGCGCCCATCGCTTCCAGCCGGTCATGGTTTGAGATACCTTGGCCTGCAATCGCAGCTTACCTCGGAAATCGACCGCCTCCTTGTCGAACGTATAGCTGCCGATCAGAGCCACGTCCGCGCCGGGGATGGTAAAGCGCAGCCGCGAGAATTCGATGACGCCTCTCGCCAGGCTGAAACTTCCGTCGAGGGTGGCGAGCACTTCGTCCATCAGCTTCTCGCCCGGTGTCCCCTGTGCCCGGCTGCTCAGCCCGTCGATCCTTTCCTTCACCGTTGCACCAGTGAAGTGTGCCTGCCGCAGCGCGAAGGTGCCGGAGAGCCGCAACTTGTCGACGATCTCTCCCTTTCCCGGCGGCCATTGCATCTTGACTCTTAGCTCGATGGGGCCACGCATCATCGGCTTGGGGCCTTTCATCGCCAACCGCATGAGGTCCTCGATGTAGCCCTCGCGGAAAACCACATCCAGCGCGACCGTCTTACCCGTTTCGCCGGCGCCGCGGACCACTCCTCCGCGCACGACGAACCTGGTCCGGCCCAACGTGGCTTCCACCGGCTGCAGCAGTGTGTTGCCATTTCCGCCGTCGATGATGGCGTGGTACGTGGTTTGAAGCGGCACCGGATTCCCGCTCATGGTGAGCCGGAAGTCCGGAGTGCGCGTCTCGCCTTCGGCCACAATGTTATCTAGCGTACCCTCGAACTTGCCCGTGGAATCGAGGCGTCCGGCGATCCCCTTGAACACGCTCAGATCGGCGTTGGCGAAGACGTACTTGCCGTCGAGCGGCGTGTCGCTCGGATCCTCCGACACCCATGGCCCGAATTGGCCCTGACAGTGGATGAGGCCAGGTGGCTTGGGGTTGGTGAGTTCGGCGGTGTAACGCATGGCAATGCCGGGACCGGCCGATTCCAGTTTGAGCTTCCGGATGTCGAACTCCAGCGGATCCTTTTTCGGATCCTTGGACAGAATGAAGAGCTTGGTGCCGTCTCCGATGATCGTATCGACAATGACGGATGGCGTCGCGTCCTTTCCATCCGATCTTTGCGCCGCGTTCTGTTTCGCCCGCGGAGCGTGCGGGGTCTTCGGCGGTACGGTGATCCGCAGGCCTTCCAGCCGAACCATCGTCACTCGCACCGGACGATTCCAGAGCGAGTGCATCTCAACCTGAAACGCGAACTTGCTCAAAGCCACGAGCGGTGGCCGGTCATGGCGACGTTTGTGCCACAGTGAAACACGCTCGGCGGTCACACGCGCGAAAGCGCCCCGTCCGCCGCGCAGCAATACTCCAAGCGGCGATCCAATGGGCATGGAGACGCGGAGCGCCCCGATTTCGACATCGCTGTCGAAGCGTTGCTGCAGGTACTCTACCGTCTGTTCACGGATGAAGGGTTCAATCCGCAGGGAAAGCACGCGGGCGGCAATGGTCACTCCCACCAGGATCAGGAGCAGCGGGCCGGAGATCCAAAGTAACCATCTCTTCCTCTTCGCCATGACAATAACATCCAGCGCTTTCGCAACGTGCCGCGAAGCCATTCGACCAGTCCAACCGCGGTGATCGTCCTCGCGCTGTTCGCATCTCAGGCTGAGCGGTTCCAGCCAAAGGATGAGAGGCAATCGTGGGGTCCCACAGCGACAGGCAACCCGTACTGATCGGCGCGCCCGCAGGGGTGTGCAGGGGCGCCTTCCCATCCGGTATCCCCAGGCGGCGAGATCTGCATTCTCGACGGCAGGTTCTGCACTGGAGCGCACGGCTTCGGTTTCGTTACCGATTCTGGAAGAGCTTTGTCCATTTGTTCCCTGATCTGACCGCAACGGTCATCGGTGAAGCTGGAAATTGGAGATCTGTCCCCAGATTCCC
Source organism: Bryobacteraceae bacterium (assembly GCA_039680545.1). GTDB lineage: Bacteria > Acidobacteriota > Terriglobia > Bryobacterales > Bryobacteraceae > JAEHDI01. The sequence continues at coordinate 3,030 of JBDKSR010000630.1, forward strand.
ACTGACTGCAATACCCAGACGCCAACGGCCACCACGACGACCACGTTCAGAATTGTCTTGATGCTGGAGGCCATGGGGATGAAGCGATTGATCAGCCACAACGCCACGCCGACAACGATCAACGCAATGACGATATTTAGCAAAGGCATGTTCTTGTACTCCTGAAAGGTACGCTGCACTTGGCTGGCCAATCGCCGGAAGCGGCACTATTCGAGTTGCCGGGCACCTAACGCGGCCGTGGCTTTACGAGTCTTTAGCAACAGGGCCTGGAGATCGTTCAGCACTCCTGGGTCGCCCCGCGCCAACTCCCCCGTGATCTGATCCCGGAGGTTCAAGAGATCTTCCAGGTGCTTCCTGCCGCTCGAATCCGGCGTCTGGTTGGCTACCTCCTGGGTAAGGACGAAGAAACGCGTGCTGGTGGTACCCGCGAGTCCATAGTCCTTCTGGCTCGCCTGAAGGTAAGCCAAGCCGGCCAAATCGCGAAGCTGTGCCAGGCTGTTTTCCTGCCTGGCCTCGCACAACTCTCGCTCCAGACGCGTCACCTTAACATACTGGGGGAGAAAACCGGCCATAAAGGCAACGATCAGGAGAACGACTAACACAATGATCTTTTTATTCACGAGCGCCTTCAGCTTTCAGCGTGGCTCACACACATCAAATGCCGTGCTTCTCCGCCTGCTGAACTGGCTGCGCGCTCGGTGGTCATTCGTCAGGCAATCCTGCGTCCCTGAATGATCTGGATTACCACTACGACCAGGGCGACAACCAGCAGGAGGTGAATCAGGCCACCCATCGTATAGGAGGTGACCAATCCCAGCGCCCACAACACGAAAAGCACTACAGCAAGTGTCCAAAGCATGTTTCTACGCTCCTTCATCCGAAATGCTCAGTGCACGAATTGGCCCATACGGGAATATGCGCTACTTTGAGGGCCGCAGCCCGCGACTCAGGGTGGTCAGTCGGCAATCCGCCTGCTGCAAGATGCAACACCTGCACTAGAGTGCGGAATTTTCTGCCGCTTACGACTGTAGGCGCCGGAAAAGGGCCGCAGGTCAACGGTGGTCAGGAACGTGCATTAACAAATGTGGAGGAAGCCATGCGGCAGATAAAACTTTTCATTCTACTGATCGCTATCCCGGCAGCGTTTCTGGTTGCGCAGACGGATCCGCCAGGCAGGGTTGGACGCCTGAGTTATATCAACGGCCCGGTCTCTTTTCAACCGGCTGGTGTGACGGACTGGGTGGAAGCTGACGTCAACCGTCCGCTTACCACTGGCGACCAAGTCTGGGTCGGTGACGGCGGGCGAGCGGAGATCCACGTGGGATCGACCGCGCTGCGTCTGGACTCGAACACGGCATTCCAGTTCCTGAACCTGGACGACCAGACGACCCAGATCCAGCTATCGCAGGGTACCGTCACGGTCCGTGTCCGAAATCTCGCGCAATATCAGAACCTCGAGCTCGACACACCAAGCATGGCCTTCACGGTGCTGCGTCCCGGTGAGTACCGGATTGACGCCGATCCTGACTCGCAGACCACGATGGTCACGGTCCGCGGCGGAGATGGTGAGGTGACTGGTGGTGGGCAGACATTCCCGGTCCGTGCGGGCCAGCAGGCGATCATAATGGGCGACGACCAGCTTACCTACCGCCTCGTGTCCGCCCCACGAGCCGATGGGTGGGATCAATGGAGTTCCTCACGCGACCTCCGGGATGACAGGTCGCTCTCCGCACGTTACGTCTCTCGTGAAATGGTCGGCTATCAAGACCTCGACCAGTACGGCCGCTGGGGGAACCAGCCCGGCTATGGCCAGGTCTGGATGCCGACATCAGTCTCAGCAGGCTGGGCGCCCTATCACGACGGGCATTGGGCCTGGATCGCGCCCTGGGGTTGGACGTGGGTTGACGACGCGCCTTGGGGATTCGCTCCCTACCACTATGGCCGATGGGCTTCCTTCAGCGGCCGTTGGGGTTGGATTCCTGGACCGTATGGGGTAACTCCGCTTTATGCGCCGGCGCTTGTAGGGTGGATCGGGGGAGGCAGAGGAGGTTCTGGTTTCAGCTTCAGCTTGAGCTTCTCTTTCGGCAACTCCGCGGCCGTAGGGTGGTTTCCCCTGGGACCACGCGAGCCCTACTTTCCTGCTTACCGCGTAAGCTCGGGCTATTTTGGCCGGGTCAACAATACCAACACGGTGATCAACAACACCACCATCAACAACTACTACAACGAAAGCAGGAACTCCAACAACGCAGTCATCACGAACATAAGATATGTGAACCAGAGCGTGCCGAACGCCGTCGTGGCGGTTCCGCAAGACCGGTTCGCCAACGGCCACCGGGTGGCCGAAAGCTCGCGTTCGGTACCGGCTGCGCAACTTGGTTCAGCCCGTGTCGCGGTGGCTCCGGAGATTGCACCGCAGCAGACCAGCGTTCTCGGCCCTCGGGCAGGAGAGGCGTCCCGTGCTCCACGTCCGCCCGCCAAGGTGCTGAGCCGGCCAGTCGTAGCGCGCACCCCTCCGCCTCCGGCACCAGTGCCCTTCGAGCGGCAGCAGACGGAACTGAAACAGAATCCCGGCCGCCCGCTTCCAGCAGCTAGCGTCCAGCAGATGCGTCAGAATGCGCCGGCCCGGAGCGCTCCGGTTCGCGTCGTGGACATGGGCAAGGTCGAGCGAGTTCAGCCGACAGTGGGCGCTGCACCACAGGGTGGGAAGCAACCGAATGTTCCTCAACCCCCTGTAACCGAGCGGAAGAATGTCCCGCCGGGACAGCAGCGGCAACAACAGCAGCAGGACGCCCAACGCCAGCGGAATGCGCCGCTGGCCGACGTGGTGCAGCAGCCGGCACAGGGTGACAGGGTTGCCGCACCAGTACAGCCAACCCCACAGCCGCCGGACGCACAGCAGCGGCCGAGCGCTTCAACGCCGCCCGCAGTCAACAGCAGGCCGAATGAGTCTCCCTCGAACGCCGCTGGGAGGCAGAACGGCCGGTGGTCAACTCCCGTCGCCAGGCCCGACGCGCCGTCGTCTGACATTAACCGCCGGCAGCGGAATGCGCCGCTGGCCGACGTAGTGCCGCAACCGGCACAGAGTGATAGGGTTGCCGCACCAGCACAGCCGACCCCACTGCCGCCGGACGCACAGCAGCGGCCGGGCGCCTCTACGCCGCCCGCAGTCAACAGCAGGCCGAATGAGTCTCCCTCGAACGCCGCTGGGAGGCAGAATGGCCGGTGGTCGGCTCCCGTCGCCAGGCCGGATACGCCAGCACAGCCGAACCGGCCGCAAGCGCAGAATCCGCAGCCACGACCGCCTCAACAAGTGACCCCGACTCAAGTGGAAAGACAACAGACTGGATCAAGCCAAAAAGCGGCTAAGGCCAAGGCAGGCAAGAGAGACAAAGCTGCCACGGACAAGAACGACGAGAAGAAATAGCAGGCAGGATAAGACATTTTCGCGCGAGCGCCGGGTATGCTGACCGCAGTCTCGGCGCTCGCCGCATAGTCTTCTGGAGGGAGAGTTATGACAAAACGTGAAGGAATGGGCCGGCTGCGGAACCTTCGGTACTCGACTGCGCTTGGGTTATTGCTCCTATTCTCGGTCTCAACCGCATCTGCCTATTCCGTTCTCACCCACGAAGCCATTATCGATTCGACCTGGGACAGTGCAATCATACCGCTACTACTCAAACGATTTCCGATAGCCACCGAGGAGGAATTGACACAGGCGCATGCATACGCTTACGGAGGATGCATTATTCAGGATCTGGGGTATTATCCGTTCGGCAGCAAGTTGTTCAGCGACTTGACACATTATGTCCGGACCGGTGATTTTATCCTCAACCTGATCCGCGACTCCCAAGACCTTAACGAGTACGCTTTCGCCCTGGGAGCATTGTCGCACTATGCCGCCGACTACAACGGTCACCCAATGGCCGTTAACCGGGCAGTCCCTTTGTTCTACCCGAAGCTTGGACTGGAGTTCGGAAAGCTGGTAACGTATGCCGACGATCCGTTTTCCCACACCAAGACAGAGTTCGCTTTTGATGTCTTTCAGGCTGCCAAGGGCCGCTACGCCTCCGCCGCATATAAGCGCTTCATCGGGTTTGAAGTTGCAAAACCGTTGCTCGAACGGGCGTTTCAGGATACCTATGGAATGCGACTGGAAAACGTATTCATGAACGTCGATCTCACCATTGGATCGTATCGCCGTGCGGTTGGTTCGATTCTTCCAGCTATGACCAGAGTTGCGTGGCAAATCAAGAAGCAGGAAATCAGGAAAGATGCTCCGAGCATTACTCGCAAGACCTTCATCTACAATTTATCCCGGTCGAGCTACGAAAAGAACTGGGGCGCAACCTACAGGCGGCCGGGGATCCGGTCGAAGGTCTTGGCTACTCTGTTCCGCATCGTGCCAAAGGTAGGCCCGTTCCGGGCGTTGTCGTTTAAGAGGCTGACTCCTGAGACCGAAAAGATGTACATGGCCAGCTTCAACTCGACGATCAACCGTTATCGTGAACTGCTTTTGGAACAGAATGCGGGCACTCTTAAGCTGCCGAATGACAACCTTGACGTGGGAACATTCACTGCGGCGGGGAAATATGCGCTGACGGACACCGCTTACTCGCGGTTGCTGCACAAGTTACAGGGCCACTACACTGAGATGCCACAGGAGCTCCGAAGCGATATTCTCGCGTTTTACCACGACATTGGCGTTCCTATTTCGACCAAAACTAACGACAACGATCGGGCCAGGGTACTGAGAGAACTCGCTCAATTGCAGTCTGTGGACGCGGACCTAGGACATCTTCCGGTTGCCGCGTTGGCAGCGCCTCCTGCCAAATGAACTCGATAGTTCTGATAGCGCCGGCATGCAGGCTGAAGCCTTCAGCACGTAACGGCTTCGTTTCCGCATGGTGGCTGCGGTCTCAATTGCGCATAGCCGTGCGCCTGGCAGAGAAGCATCACCGAGATTACAAACCGAATCACTCATACTCCCTGGGGGCTGGGTCCGGACATTTGAAGGCCACATGCCGGTAGGGCGGCCTGCCCGGCATGTGGAGTTTGCCGTGAAGCGGGCCTGGCGCCAGTGTCCCTCCACTAGAACCCAGCCGTGCCTTTGGTGAGTCCAGCGATGCGAAACCCAGCGGGCAGGCGGCCGTGGAGGCTGTTCCCACCTGCCTGGAACCCAGGCTAACCGCGGCCATCCCAACTCTGATATCCCTGAACCCACACATATCCACGGCCCGGTAGCGATCCCGCCTCTGGGACATCGCTCGCGGGGGCCTGATGCTAACCACAAAATCGTCCGCCGCGCTGAAAACCAGTGTACCTGCAAGAACCAATCCGATTAATCGCTTAAGCGCCCTAGCACGTTCTCTTCTTCCTAGCTCCGGGGTTTAGCGATGCATGTGGGTGGCCGCATGCAAACACGTGACTCGCCATGAGAAAGCCACGCAGACGCCGGCATAACCTGCACTTAAGTGCATCACGTACGCCGACGCCAGGGGAATGTCAGTCGGCGGGAGGCAGAGTGAAATGGAATGTCGATCCCGCCCCAGGTGTCGATTCCATCCAGATTCGACCGCCTTGCCACTCGATAGCCTTCTTGCAGAACGCGAGTCCAAGTCCGCTTCCGCGATGTTCATTTCTTTGCAGACGCTTGAACACGCCGAAGATGCGATCCCTGAATGCCGGGTCTATACCAGGACCGTTGTCTGCGACGGAGAACACCCAATCCAGTTCCACCCGTCTGGATGAAATGTGAACGCGCGGAGGAGGCGTGCCGCAGTATTCGATTGCGTTTCTGACCAGATGATGCAGGACCTTTGTCAATATTTCAAAATCTCCCGTTACCACCGGCAACGGGTCATGGGTAACGATTGCGTTGCTCTCCGTTATCTGTTTGTCCGTCGAGAGGAGTGCCTGGTGAAGGACAGCTTCCATGTCCGTCCGGGAGGGTTGCCGGTCGCCAGCATCCGTGGCCCAGTAGTCTACCGCGTCGGTAAGCAGTGACTGTATCCCGGCCGCCGCGTCTTGGATGCGCCGCAGGTAAGCGTCAGCAACGGCGTCGAGGTGGCCGGCATAGGTCTCGGCCATTAATTGGCTGAAGGAGGCCACCTCGCGGAGATACTCCCGCAGGTTGTGGGCCGCCAGAGAGACAAACTCCTCAAAACCCGCGCTCGCCCGGTCCAACTGCCGCTGCACATCGAGGCATCGCTGCGTTTCCGCGTCGAGCGCCTTGCGCAAGCGTTCGACCTCGCCTTCCGTGCGGTGTTGGTCAGAGCTGCCCATTTTCAGCCCGCGCGCCGGGATTCGGGCTCCTTATGGCGACTGGGAACCGTGAACTTGAACGTAGCGCCCCGCCCTGTTTCCGACTCCACCCAGATCCGCCCACCCTGGCGCTCGACAACCTTCTTACAGAGCGCAAGGCCGATGCCAGTGCCAGAAAGTTCTCTTGCATGCAAGCGTGTGAACATGCCGAATACCCGGTCGGCGTCTTTGGGAGCGATGCCCAGTCCGTTGTCCCGCACCGAAAACAGCCATCCTTCCGCATTCCTCTCGGCCGAGACGTGGATCCTCGGCGTTTCCTCGCCTCTGTACTTGATCGAATTGGAAATGAGGTTTTGGAAAACTTGCATCAGCATAACCTCTTCGGCTACCACAGTTGGCAACGGATCAGAGGTTATGATGGCGCCACTCTGCGTGATGGCGGCCTGGAGGTTCAACAGCGCTTTGGCAAAAACAGCATCGCAGTCGATCGAGGCGAAACTGTCCTGTTGCTGCTCGGTAATTTCCCAATACGCAAGCAGGCCCTTCAGCAGGGCCTCTATCCTCAGGGCGCCCTCAACGGAATAGGAGATGAATGTGTCCGCTTCTTCACCCAGCTTTCCTTCATACTCCCGCGCCAGGAGCTCGGAAAAGTTCACTACCATCCGCAGAGGTTCCTGTAAGTCGTGCGTGAGCGCATAGGCGAAATGCTGAAGTTCGACATTGGTCGCCTTGAGCGCTTCCTCGGTTCGCTTGCGGTCCGTTACATCCTCAATCGCGAGGAGGATCGTCCGCGCTTGTGCATTCGGATCGAAGATCTCGCTGGCGTTAAGCAGCATCACTTTCCGTCCGACATGCTCAAATTCGTGTGTCACCTCAAAGTCCCGGAACGTTGAGTGTGCGGGGAGAACATTCTCCAGCAGTTCTCGCAGTTGCGGGATGTTCCATTGTCTGTCTCCCAGGTCCCATATGAGACGCTGCTCGGTCTCCTCCCGAGTGGTCCGGAAAGTCCCGTAGAAGGTCTTGTTCGCTTTCATGATCTGCAAATTCTGGTTCAGGATCACGAGAGGTTCCCGCACCGTCTCTACGATGGCTTCGGCGAAGTCAAGACCGCGCTTTGCCGCATCAATATCGATCAACATCACCACGGCGCCGTCGATTTTCCCGTCTGGCCCCAGGGACGGCAGGATACGGAGCGAAAACCAGCGGCCGTGCGCGTCGCGGACATCACGCGGCTTCCGATTGCCGCCCTCCATTGCATCCAACAGTAACCGCCTCAGGTCGGGCAGTTCCATTTGAGGCTGAAGATCCGTTATCGATCGCCCGACATCGGAGGCGATCAGATTCATCATAGGTTCCATGGCGCGGGTGAAACGGCGAATCCGCAAGTCTTTGCCAACCATGACCAGGGGTATGCTGATGCTTTCGAGGAGATTCGTCAGATCCCGGTTGACCTGGCTGAATTCCGTGTTGCTGATCTTCAATTCTTCGTTGAGCGTGTTCAGTTCTTCATTGGCTGATTCCAGCTCTTCTTGCGCGGTTTCCAGTTCTTCGTTGCCCGCCTGCGCCTCTTCGTTCACTGACCGAAGCTCTTCAAGGGCAATTGCCTTGTCTTCGAGGATCGACTGCAAGTACTCTTTGGTTGCTGCAAGCTCGCGCCGCAACCGGGCGGTCCCATCCTTGTCGCGTATCGAGGGCGTTGGCTTTGTCGATGGGCCACCGTTCGGCTCGGCGTCCTCGAACAGGACCAGGAAATACCGTTTCTTGACAGAGGACGATCCCCTGAGCGGGATGACCGTGATTGTGACCTCGGTTAACTGGCCACTGCCTTCGATTCGCATGCCGTCTTCTGTGACTACGGCATTCCTCTGTCTGGCGGTCTGGAACGCTTTACCCAGGCCCGCTACTAAGCCTTCGCGCGTCATTTTCAAAAGGCTATGGGTTGGCTCGCCCGGCGAAAGCTCGAGGTACGGAGCTGTGTGGCCCCGGACCTGAACAATGTTCATCTCCTCGTCAACGATGGCGCCGGGGGGGGCGTGTTCGGCCAGCATTAACCGGTCGGCTTCTCTCTGCACGTCCGGCCCGGTTCGGCCCTCTGCAATTGTTTCCCGGAAATCCACCACCTTCTTGGTCCGGCGGTCTTCGCTTATGGGCGCCACCGGCTTACCCGCAGCCGGCAGCACGTGATAGATCGCGTGGGTCTTTTCCACTTGATGAAAGGACTCGGAAAGCGTGCCGACGCTTTCCGATGGACCGAGTACAAGGAAGCCCGTTGGCTTGAGGGCGTAATGCAGGATCGACAACACCTTGCGCTGTAATATGGCTCCAAGGTAGATCAGCACGTTACAGCAACTGATGAGGTCCAGCTTGGAGAAAGGCGGGTCCTGCGTTACGTCGTGCCTCGCAAAAACGCATACGTCACGGATGGTCTTCGTGACCTGGTGCCCGCGTTCCGTTGTGGTGAAGAACTGCGCCAATCGCTGCGGCGACACATGGGCCAACGTGGTGCCCGTGTATGTACCGGCACGGGCCTTTTCGATCGCCGTTTCGCTGATATCGGTGGCGAAGACCTCGAGCGGAAGGCTCAATTCCGCCTTCTCCAGGAATTCCATCAAACAGATGGCGATCGAATAAGCTTCCTCGCCCGTGGAGCACCCAGGCACCCAGATCCGGATTGGATCCTCGGGCCGTCTATTCTCAACCAGCGCGGGGAACACCTTCTCCTTCAGTTCCTCGAAGACCGCTGGTTCCCGAAAGAATGCAGTGACGGTGATCAAGAAGTCGTCGCACAACGCCTTGGCTTCGCCGCGGTTCTGCTCGATCTCCCGGCTGTAGTCCTCCAACTTCTCGAATCCGTGGAGGGCCATGCGCCGCTTGATGCGCCGCTGGAGGGTGTTGTGCTTGTAGTACGTGAAATCCACTCCGGCAGCGCTGCGCACCAGCCGGAATATCTTCTTCAGTTCTGCTTCGCCCGGCTGCTCAGTCGCCTTCCGAGGCTCGATCGAGACACGAGAATTGCGTGCGATGACCACCAGTTGCCGCGCGATTCCGGCCGGCGGCAGCACGAAATCAGCGACACCCGCAGCGATGGCGCTTCGCGGCATGCCGTCGAACTTCGCCGATCCGATCTCCTGAACAAACGTAGTGCCACGTGCGGCCTTTATCGCCCGTAGGCCCAGAGTTCCATCCGCCGCTGTCCCCGAGAGAACGACGCCGATGGCTTTGGCGCCCCTTTCGCGGGCCAGGTACTCAAGAAAGACATCGAATGGCACGTTCCGGCCGGCATTCACTCGGGGCGTGGTATAGAGGACTCCACCGGCGATGGCCAAATTGAGACCCGGCGCAATCACATAGATGTGATTGGCCTCGGCGAGGGTGTCGCCTCTCACCTCGGCGACGGGCATCTTGCTCGCCCTGGAAAGCAACTCGGTGAGATGGCTCTCGTGCTTCGGATCGAGGTGCTGGATCACCACGAATGCCATACCAGTATCGGCCGGCAGATGAGTAAACAACTCCTTGAATGCCTCCAATCCGCCGGCGGAGGCTCCTATGCCGACAATCGGGAATAAGCTGCCCTCTGTGCGCGCCCTTGCGACGGTCTCCTTGACAACTACCGGCTTGCCTGGCCTGCGTTTGCCGGCCTTCCTTACCATACGCGCCACCATGCCTTTCTCACTTTACGAACAGGCGCTATTCCAACAGGTCCTTTAGGATCTTACCGATCTCCATGAATTGATCCAGCCCGGAAGGCTTGGTTATGAATCGGACGACTCCCAGTTCTGTGAGCAGCTCCCGGTCCCGCCGGGACTGAGAGGAGCTCCATGCGCACACCGGAACCCCGGCGAGATGCTTGGTTTGTCGGATTTCGCGCAAAATGTCTACCCCGTCACACCTTGGCAAGTTCAAGTCCACCAGGATCAAGTTTGGGATTGCCGCATTAGCATAGGCGCCCTCCCTGCGAATGAAGGCGAGGGCGGCGTCTCCGTCGGCCAGCGAGATCAGTTCAAATCGCCGATCTTGCTTGTTCAGAGCCCGCCCGAGAAGGAAGACATCCGCACTGCTATCCTCAATGACGAGAATCCGGGCCGGAAAATCAACCGAACCGTGTTTCATGGACACTCCCAGCGACCCATCATCGCCGCCTCCGTCTCGAACGTTCATCCCGGAAAAGACGCACTGCGAAGAGCCCGCATTATCTTACCACCTGTCTTGCCCTTACGATCCACCGCTTGGGTGCCGGTCCGACGTAGTAGAAAGGGTAACAGGTCACCATCGTCAGCACGTCCTCGCCCGACGAAGCGAGTACTCCTACGTTGTCCGGCTCCACCACCCTTAGCGACTCGACTTCGTACTTGAAATTGCCTTTCAGCGTCGAGAGTTGAACCTCGTCCTTGATCTTCAAATCCTTGAGCGAGTGAAAGAATGTGTCCCGGTGCCCGGCGAGGCCGACGTTGCCGGGCTGTCCCGGCAGCGCCGTGCCGGGAATATGACCGACCGCGCGCCGGAGAGTGGTTTTGTCGATCCCTTCGACGACGACCGCGGAAAGGTGGAGACGCGGGATCTCAATGCCGCCGATCAGACCGTCCGTCGCGGCGGCAGGCGCGCCAATTGGGGAAGTGGAGGACTCCGGTTGAGGCGTGCCCTCGCTCGCCGCGCGCTGGTCATGCAGCAGACGGTCGAGATCCCTGCCCTGGCGCCTCTGGAAAATCCAGGAGTCCACCAAAGCGAATGCGCAATAGCCCAGAAGCAGGACGGCGCAGACATTTAGCGCACGTTGGGTCCACTTCAGAATCCGCCGGAGTGGTCCTTTCGCAACTACAAGCCTCATTTGGCGCTCTTCTCTTCAACCCGGGTTTCGCCGACGGCTATGTAGCCGGTGCGCGTGCGCACAGACAGCCTGTCGTGACCCTTCGCCCGGGCACGTACCCGAATGGCACGATAAGCCCCATCACGGGCCAGGTTGGTGGGTACATATCCGATCGTGTATTGATGGCGAATGTCCCGGGCGATGCGCTCGCAGATGGCCACCACTTCGCTGAGCTGGCTGGGGAAAAAAACCTCGCCGCCCGTCTCCTGTGCCAGGCGCTTGAGCACACCCGGGTTCCGTTCTGGATCATTCTCGTCGAATAGCCCTATGGTGTAGATGACGGCGCTGGATTGCCCGGCCAGCTTCATGACCTGGGACAGGCTGTGCGAGCTCACGTTGTCGCCGCCATCACTGACAACGATCAGCACTTTCTTATCCCGGCTGCCTGCCTGCAATTTTTCTAAGGCCATGGCGATAGCGTCGTAAAGGGCCGTCTGGCCTCCGGTAGGTGCGGCTGTGATCGCGGTTTCGAGTTCGGCGGTGCTATCGGTGAATCGGATCATGCCGGGCAAGCCCAGCGACGCGATCTCGTTGAAGTTGACGACGAACATCTCGTCTTCCCGATTGCTGGACCGCACGAAGGTCCGGGCGGCAGCGGTCACTTCAGCAAGCTTTGGCCGCATGGTTGTACTGTGGTCGACAACCAGCCCCACAGTGACCGGAATATCTTCGTTCCTGAAGAGCCGGATGCGCTGCGGCACGCCGTCCTCATAAACCACAAAGTCCTGCTCGCCCAGATCGGAGACAAAGCCACCTTGCCGGTCGGACACCGTAGCGTGCAACACCACCAGGGCAACGTCCACCGAAATTCGGAGAGATCCCGTGTCGTGATCTTGCCTTACCTGTGGAGGCTGATGTCCGGCGTAGCAAACCAGGACAATCAGGAGAAGGACCGGGAGAGCGATCGCTATCGCCCCGCCGCGCTCTCCCTCCCGCAATAACCCCCTCCTCCTCATGGCTGCTCTCTTTCTGGCTTCGCCGCGCACAGGCATTTACACCGCCTGTACTAGCTTTTCAACTTTCCGGCGACCATCGTGCCGATTCCGCCCAAAATCATCACCGCACCCACAATCGGCGATACCCTTTCCGAATGCTGGGTTTCAACACCGATGGATATACCGCCAGCCTTGAAGCCTTCCCGCTCATTGCGGGGAATCGGCACAACGAGCGAAACGACGCCCAGAATCAGCACCACCAGTCCAATCCAAAACAGAGCTTTCATGTGCCCTCCCCCTGAGCATGCCGGATCTCCCAACCACCACCGGCCGCGGCGCGCCAGAAGAAAGGCGCGCCGAGTGGTGGACTAGAGGCCGCTCACAGATTGCGTTTCCGTATCAGTCCGAGGCCCCAGGCTCCGCCCAAAGCCAGCAGTCCGAACAGCGCGATAAATGGCAACAGACTCGCTGTCGCCGGGAGCATCGCCGTGGCTACCTGTTCCGGTGCGGTGTCGGGCTCAAGCTCCTTGGCGGGCGGCGGGGTGACCACCGCGGCGATTTCCACCTCTTCTCCCGTGGGTTGAATGGCCATAACGGGAGCCTCCTTCAACTGCACTACCTCCGGTTCGGTCATCGTCAAGATCGGTTTGTCGACCTCGAGCGGCACATCGGCCGTCGTGTAGAGAACGGGCGTGGCGGTA
>JBDKSR010000631.1:0-9529 GCA_039680545.1 Bryobacteraceae bacterium
GTCAGCCGGCGTGATGCGCGGTGCAGTAAGGCCCTTAGCTTTGATTTCGTTTTCGATTTGTTCGTCGTTCATGCCCGTCACTCCACGATCAGCCAGTCTTCGGCCAGCATGTCGGTCTGCGAGGCCAGCCAAGGGACGCGAGCTCCGGGGGTATGGATCGAGTCGCACGGGTAATTCAGGTACACGTAAGGCAGCGTCATTTTGCTGTTCTCGTCAGGGCGCTGCATTTCCAGCCACATCCCCTTTCCGTTCCAGCCAGCACGGGCCAACTTTTCGCCCTTCTTCAGGAAGTGAATCGCGTCGCCGAAGTTCAGCGCCTGATCATCCCCCTCGCTGGCGCGGTACGCGGCATCGAACACGTCCTTGGGAGACCAACTGATGTAGCCGTCCGGGTACTTCACTGCATAGCCGGGCTTGCCGTCTTTCTCCTGCCCCCAAGCCAGGATCTCTTTCGTTCCGATGTAGTTCTTGGTCATGCTTGTTTTGCCTCCGGGAGATTGTCGCTCGTTCGAGCGGTTTCAATGCCTGTCATTCCGCGCGCACCCTGAGCGGGAACGGGCGGGAATTCCGGGCTGGTGTTTTGATGTACAGGGGTGACACCCACAGGGAGGCTACCGGCCTCCGGCGTCGGGAAATTCGGATCGTCCCCCGCAGGATCTGGTCGCTGATAACCCGCCCCTTGCATGATTGCGTCGGCGATCGGGGCGATGGTAGGCATTTGAGCCACCTGAGCGCCGCCCTGCATCGCCGAAAACGCAGCCTGCACGCCGACCTGGACAGCCTGGGCGACGATCAGCTTGATTTCCGCATTGGTCTTGCTCTCCTTGAGATCCAGTTCGCGGGCCTTGAGCTCGTGTCCGGCTTTCGATAGAGCGTCCTGGACGGATTGCTTGATTCGCTGCTCAACCGCTGCCGGATCCTCCTGCGCTGACGCGGCCCGGATCGCCTCGACGACGTCCTTTTTGAACGGGACATCCATCAGCGAAACCATGAACGGCAGGACCGCCGCCTGGTACTGGGCCGGAAGACTCTTGACTGCCTCCGACATGGCGTTGAGCTGCTGCCCGCGGTAACTCGCAGAGCTGGGCACATCCTCCAGAGCAACTTTTAGACAGGTGCGCTGCAGGTCGTTGCTCAGATAAGGCTCGCCTGTGTCGGGATCAACCTCCGGCTGGTTGATGACCACCGTCCGATCTTCCCGGATCGCATCGCCCTCGATGACGACCGTTTGCGGTTGATCACCCATGTCCTCGATGATCATCGCCATCAAGAGCTTGCCGACCATCTCGCGCCCCGCCCGGAAATTGTCCATCATCCGGCCGAGTGACTGATTGGTCTGCTCGACCTGAGTCTGTTCCTGAATTCCGGATCGCGCCGTGCCTTGCCGGCCAATAAATCCGGACGTCACGCTGCTGACCCGCTCGATCGCCGCGCGATTCTCGGCGAGCATCTGATAATGCTGGTCCGTGAGCTGATAGTCCCGTTTGATCTCAAAGCGCGCGCCCGGCTGGGCCATGTGCTGAGCATCCAGCACAATATCGGCGTCGGGTCTTGCGACCTGCCTGCGGAGTTGCGCATCAGTCATGCTGACCGCGCCTTTTGTGCGCTCGGTACGCGCGACGGACATTCCCCACCGCAGCTTGCTGGTGCCGCTATTGAGCGAGTCCTGGGGGTAGATCATGCCCCGTACATACCCATAGGGCACGCCTGTCGAATCCTCGCGAAACCCCCAGAACGGGACGTATGGGAAATCCCGATGCGAGTACGGACTTGGCCCATCGAACAGCCGATGCGGCCCGAGCCAGTACGATCGCCGGACACGCGGCACGATCGAGCGCGAGACCCGTGCCATTCCGGCCGCCACCGCCAGGTTGTGCGCATCGTTGTTTTCGTCGTACTCGACGACGCGTCCGTCCGATGTTTCGATCAGCGTGACCGGCTCCCATCGGCGGTACCACAACTCAGCCAGGCACAGCTCTTTGTTTGTGCGGTTGTACCAGCGATCCTCTTGCACCGTCCATGCTCGCGCATCATTCCAGGCATTGTTTAGATCGGTAGAGGTCCCGCCATCCAGCGCAATCGAGTTGTCCGCCCACCAGCTCGGGCCATTTTCCCCGCATAACTCGATCAGCTCTTTATGCTCGGGGAATACCGTCTTGATCCGCTCGGCCCTCAGCCAGCGTTGGCGCCGCAGCCACCTCGCATCAGATAGATCCGATTCGCGAGCATGCCAATCCCAATGGATCTCATTGCGGTGGATCGCCGTGCATCGGTACGGGGAGGCGAACGCATCCGAGTTTCGAGACACCTCGATCCACCCCAGCCCAACCCCGATTTGCGGCCGGAACGCGTTAGAGCACGCCTGGTCTGCGTGGCTCTCACGCTCCGCGGTGTTGAGCTGGTAATTGATCGCGTCGGCGATGTCCTGCCCTCCGGATCCACCGTTGGCAGTCACTCTCCAGTCTGTTCGCGTTGCGCTTTCGTAGCCTTGAATCGATAGCAAGGCCGGCCCAATCAGATCCTCGATCGCCGGGGGAAATCCCAGCTCCTGCATTTTTCGCAGCAGCTCACCAGATAGCTGGTTGCCGTCCGCGTAATCCATCTCCTTGTCCGCGGTGTGGCGCCATTTCGGCTGCTCCTCGATCTCATCCATAATCGCGGTGTATTCGTCCAGCGTGATCGCCAGCGGGTCGGGAGTTGATTGTGGTGCGCTCTCTTGATCGATCATTTTTACCTCTTCAAAACCGCCAATCAGGCGGAGGCGGCTCGCTGTACTCGCAGGACTGGTACGCGCTCGGCATAATCGGGACGGCTTGCCCGAGGTAGCGAAACCCGTCCGCGCCGTGAGAAAACTCATCGTGCAAAGGCGCCATCGGCTCACCTGTTTTGGTATGCAGGTCCCGGCGATACCGTTTCAGGCACTCAACTAGCCGGGCGGTTTTTTCTCGGTCGAAATAACATCGCGGGAATACCATTCGCGCCGCCTTTATGCCTTCCTCGACGCTGGTCATCGGCAGCACCCGGACGCTTTTGCGCCCCATTTCCTGCAACATTTCCTGGGTGCTCTTCCCGGTCTGGAAATTACGGGTACGCCCGTCGTGTGGCAAAAAGTCTGTACCCCATCGATACGGACGCCGTTCCAGCTCGCGCACATACCAATCAAGCGTTCGGCCGGAATCCTCGATGTAATCCAGGATCCGAACATCCTGGGGTCCGCGCTGGACCATCAGGATGGTCATTGCGTCGTTCCAGCCGAGATCCCATACCGTATTAGTCGGGATCAGCGGGTCATAGGGCACGTCGCGCAGCCGGTTCTCGGCGTACAGCGCCTCGATCTCATATCGATAGATCGCCCCTTCGGAAACCCGCCTGGGCTTGCCCTCCCAGATATGCTCGTAGGATTCGGGGTCACAAGCCTTTGCCTTCCGGCGCTCATCGTCCAGGACCTTGGGAAACCATGGGTTGTCCCGCCAATTGATCTGACACACCCATGTATCCGGCGACGGGTATGCAATAAACCGTTGGTACGTCTCATCCGTTTCCATGTCCGGGTTCAGGGTCATCCATATTTCGCTCCCCTCCCGCCGGATGGTGGGAATCAAGACATCCCAGCTCCGACTGCTGACGCCGTGCGCCTCCTCGACCCAGACAACATCGACGCCCTCGTAGGATTTAATCGAGTCGATGGTGTGCTGTTGTAACCCCGTGAACAAAAATAAAGACCCGTTCCGGCCGCGGATCTCGGTTTCCAGAACCTCAAAAAAAGCCTCCAGGTGCAGCTCTGAGATCTGATCTCGCAGCAGCCTCATCACTGAGTCGCGCATTGATTTCTGGATTTCGCGCGCGCAGAGAATGCGTGTCGGGTGTCGAGCGGCGATCAGCAGCAAGGCTCTTGCGACGCCCCAAGATTTTGCTCCGCCTCGCCCGCCATGAAGGACTTTGTACCTTTTGGGCGAGAACAACGGAGCCAGTTTGCGCGGGATCTTGACGCTATCGAGCTGATCAGACTCCGTCATCACAGTCAGCTCTCGCCTGGCCCTGAGGTGGATCGACGAATACCACGCTCAGCGACTGATTGATCGGACCGCCGTCTGCTCCGGTGTGCTCGGAGAGCAGCTTATCTCCATATTTTTTGGGGGCCATTTTGGATGCCAGCCATTTCCGCGCATCGACTCTCAGCCGGGATCGCGCAATCACATCCTGGTCTGTCCGCGTGTTCCCGTTTTCGTCGACGTAGGTGTCATTAGTCCCGTCGTCGGCAATTTCAAGGATTTCCTCGGCCAGCCGATCGGCCTGAGCTTCTCTCGCGCGCGCGTATTGTTGGCGAAAATCGGCTTTAGTCTCGTCGCCTAACCATCTCATTACGGCGTCAATGCTGGGTGACCCAGGGTCGCGGCAAATGGATCTCAAACTGCGCCCCTCTGCGATCTTGATGCAGATGCGATCAGCCACGGCCCGCGAGAATTGACTGGGCCTCCCAATGGCTTTTGTTGCCTGGGTTTTTCTTTTCGCGGAGGGTTTGGGTTTCATGGCGGGAAGTTTCCCGGCCAGGCGTCCGTGAGTCGAACCCTATAGGAGGAGCGAAATCATCCACACCACCAGGGGATAACACCCCGGCCCGCGCCCGCACGTCCGCCGCGCACACTGGCACGGCTTCTGGTCTGGACCGCGCGACGCTGCCGCCCGCAAATTCGCGCTGAAGTGGCTCCCGCCGATCCCGGTCAATCTCGACCTGGGCGACGACCTGCCGGCCGTCATCCGGTCAGTGAGGTGAGCGGCATGGCGCGTAACCGGGATCGTGAGCGGGATTGAATCCTTGTCCATTATAAATAACGACGAGATTCATTAAACACGATGCAAGCGACAATGCTTGAAAAGGCGAACGTAAAGAAAGCGGCGATCCCTAACCCTTCGCACCGGGAATCTACCCCCGAAAGCCAGATGCACACAGCGCACCCGGAGCACAGAAACACGAATACAGACAAAGCCAGGGCAAGCCGCTTTTGAATTCTGGTCATAGACTCTCCGTTTCGAAAAGGTCGCGCGTCCTCGTGTCTTCGCGCGGCGCGGCCGCCCTTGAGAAGAGCTGAACGCGCGACGTCTTGCCGCTCTTCTTTGCGGCCTGGATGAGCCCGGCGCGCCGTGCGCATGTCGGGCCGATGGCTTCGGAGCCGATCAGCACAGCAGGCTTTGCCGTGCTCCTGCCGCAGATCGCGCACGACCACAAAAACGCCGTCATTGCGCACCGCCGATCTGGCGCAGCTCCACCCACACTCCAGGGCGAGCGCCGTACTGCTTCCGGGCGCCGATCTCTACAACCTGGCTGTCATCCGAAAAGGCAACGCCGTTCATGCCGTCGAGAATGGCCTTGAGATAGTTGTCGAGGTCGGGGCGCTTCGTTGGCCGTTCGGTGCCGCCAAGCGCGGCCTGGGCGCGCTTCTTCGACCACGACTGCGGGATCGGCAGCACGGCGGTGACGCTGACGGCGCACGGACCGGGAAGCGGCACGTCGATGATGTTGGCGCAGGCCATGCGGACGAGGTTTTCGTAGTTCTGCGTCTTGACCGGCGTGTAGAGCCGGGCTTTTCCGCCGATCGTCGAGGCGCGCGGCCGGCCTTTCGCGACCGGCTCACCGGGGACGAAAAAGCGTGCTACTTCGCCTCCAGTCGCTCCGCCGTATCCATCGCTTCCTGGCTGCTGCCGAACCAGCACAGCATTACCGGCTTCGTGTCGTGCGTCAGCAGGTACGTCGGCTTCTGCCCGCCGTGCTTCGCGATCCTCCGCGGACCGCTTTTCAGGCAGTACGGGCTGACTTTTTGCCATTTCATTCGAGTCCTCAGAAATCATTGCGGCTCTCAACAAAGTTCTGACTCACGCGGTCAAACCAGAACGCGGCCCGCCCTTCCCATTCCCCGTTCCGCTGCTTGTCGCAGATCAGCATGGCGTCAGGCTCGGATTGATCCGGGCAATCTGCCTGCTCTTTCTTTTTGTTCCGCCACCAGGTGATGACGTTATCCACCTGGTCGGTCATCGACCCGGCGCCCTTGACGTCCATCTTCCCCGGTGGGGTCAGCTCGTCCTTTTGCTTTTTCGAGTGGGCGACAAGATGGATGTGCATCCCCGTGTCCTTCGCTTCCGCGCACAGACGATCAACGAACATTTTCTGCCCGGTGTAGTCGTCCTCTGCGATCCCGCACTTCATCAGCGAGTCCAGGACAAAATGCTTCAAACCGAGCTCTTCGGCGGCGTAGCGGATGACGGAAAAAATCTTCTTGTCGGTGACGGTCCCGGACTGGTCATAGACGCATAGGTGCTTTCCGACCGAGCTGTGGAACTCTCGAATCAGCTCAGGCTCGGGGCGCGAAACGCGAAAATACTGCCGGCACATACGGGCCAGCGTGATCCTCGGTGCCATCTCAAGCGATGCGATGCAAGACCCCATGCCCTGCCCGAGAAACCCGATCAGGACTTGCCCAAGCGCGAGGCTCTTGCCGTGGCCGTTGATCCCCGCCCAGATCGTCACCTCACCGGGACGAAAGAGGATTTTGTCGCCCAGCTTCGCCCAAGGCGTCGCAGCCCCCCTGTCGGCCCTCTCGTCCCAGAAGTAGGCGATAACCTCGTCGGTAAAGGCCGACGCAGGCATAACGCGCTGACGGACCTCCGTGTCCTGCTCGTAGGCGGAAAAGTCGATGTCATCTGTCAGCCATTGGGTCATGCTGCCCTCCGTTGTGCCGAAAGCCACGCTGACGTGCCCTGCCAGTCGCCCAGGTCGGAGTGATCTCGCCCGCGCACCCAGGTCCATCCGCCCTCGTCACCGGCAATCGTCACCAGCGTGTTCGCCGGGACTTCCGTTATCCGCGTCGCGAGATCCCATAGCCTTTGCGAGTAGCGTTTTGCCTGCAGCCAAACGTCCAGGCCGACAAGCGCCCTGAGGTCGAGCCTGCCGATGGATTCCCCTGGCTCGACGTAGATCCGGGGGTGCGGCATTTCGCCGCCGATGCTCACCTCGTGCCAGCGGAGTCCGCGCCTCGGAGCCCGGTAGTCGTCCAGCAAAATCGTAACGGTGACGGGTACGGCACCGGCTTTGCGAAGGGCCACAAGAGCCTGCATTTCCGGGCTCATAGCGCACCCCGGAACGGGCTCGACTCAGAGGTGCATTCGTCGCCAGATGGGGAGCCGTCCTCCCATCTGCGCTGGTTCAGGTAGGTCAGCGGGGCAGGCGTAAAGTCCTTGAACTGCTTGGTTTCCGAGAGCTCCCGGACGTGTCTGACGATCTCGTCAGCAATGTCGTCCAGCCTGCGCGACTTCCATTTTTTCTCGCACTCAGCCTTCGCCTGCTTCCGTGGTCCCGCAGGCCACGCCTGCCAGAACTCAGCAAACCGCGAAGCGGATTGCGTCCGAGGTTTGACTGATGCGTCACCTGACGCGTCTTGTTTACCTTCCTTTCCTTCCCCTTCCTCCCTGCGCGTCACTGACGAAGGATGCACCGTCACTGACGCGACCTTCACGCGTGGCTCACGCGTGGCCGACGCGTCATCATCAAACGGCGAAGGAAGCGTTGATTTAGACTCCCGCGGGTTGATGTGCTGGTGATCCAGAAAAGTCGGGATGTATGCAAGCCCGTCGCCGTACAGAACGACGTGCTCAGTCGAAACAAGATGCTCGCAGGCTTCATCAATATCGAAGCTATCTACGGGGAAATAGCGCATCTTGAACGTGCGAGGCTTCCATACAAGCCGACCATCCCGATCAGCTTCACACCACAAAGCGATGTAAAGCAGCCGGACGTGATGAGGCATGTCGACGACATCTTCTGACGTAAAGAATTCCGGTTTGACTGTCCTGATTCTTCCCATCAGACGATCTCCCGCGCTGCGTCAGGCTCTGCGCCCTCATCGAACAGCCCCTTTTGCCCTTTGTTTTTCTCTTCCAATAGCGCCTCCAGGGCTCGTATTCGCTTGCGCATCGACTTGTGCGCAATCCATAGATCGCCAACCGCCTCGGACAGGTAGTTCTGCGCTTCAATTTCGATGTATTGGTGCGCCGCACCGGCCTGTATCTCGCCGAGCGCACGGCTCTCCCGCGGCGTCAGCGTAAGGATGTCATCACCGATCTCGATCTTGACCATGCCGCCCGGCAAAATGGTTTTGCTGATCGGGCGGGCTGGCGGATGCTGGGTGGACGGCGCATACACACCGCGCTGGATACGATGGATCAATCCGTCATCCACCAGCACCCCCAGGCGATCGTCGACCACCGACAGTTTCAGTCCGGTAACCTGAGCCAGAGTCTCCCTGGACACGGCTTTTTCCTCCGCGTACAGATCGCAAACCGCCTCGAACACAAGCTCCGCGCTGGGCTTTTTCATTCGGGGAATCTCCACGGGTTGGTACGAGTGTCGGGCACGGGAATTTCTTTCGGCCAAAGGCCAAGATCAGAAAGCAGGCGAAGAGTTTTAACGTGCGCAGCCCACCAGAGCGCCTTGCGCTCTTCTCGGGATAAGCTGGACCCCTGATCCAGTGCGGCATGGCAGGCAAAACAAAGCGAGGCAGCGCAGTCGTCAGAAGCCTTGACTGAACCGCCTTTTCCGAAGACCGCCCAGTTCGCGTGCGCACAGCACACCGTTCCATCGTCTCGCCCGCAGTGCTGGCAGGGGATCAGCCGATAGGCCTCACGCAGGCGCTTGCTGCGAACGTAGTTGCGCTTCTCGACGGGCTCGGCCGGATCCGCTGACGGCAGTCTCGTAACCTGCTTCCATGCGCCAGGGTCAATTCGGAAGGCTGGCCGGGGAGAAACGGGGGATAGCTCGAACAAAGGCCGTGCCCTGCCCCCGAAGCCGGAGCTCTTGAGTGGGGTCCGCCGCATCATCAGGCGACCTCCCCGGTTTCCGGATCGATCTGCATGTGCTCGTACTCGCCCCAGGTCATCGGGAATCGAACATTCAGCTCCATGGCGGCGAACGCAGTCACTTTCTCGATCAGCGTCGAGTAGCCGCGGACTCCAAGATCTTCTGTGCTAACTCGCACTCGGCGGCGGCTCTTCTTTCCGGTGATAGGGTTCTTGAACGTGACGGTCTTGAACCCTAAAAACGTTTCTCTGAAATGTTCTTTCCATACCTTGAACGGGAACTGCTCGCCATTCGGCCGCGCCTGAAGAGTGATCTGCGTTAGCACGACGCCGTGGTAGTAATTCCGCTGCCTGTCGGTCTTCGCGTCCTCGTGGGTCCGAACCTCGATCTCAAGAGGGTGCCCCGCCAACCACATGGCTTTACACCACGGCAGAACTACACTCTTGAAATGAGCAGACGCGGCGGCGGGGTTCGGCCAGAAGCCTTTAAGGCGCAGTTCGGCCGAAGATCCACGCCTCTGCGCAGAAAGATCATAACGGGCCTGCCGCTCGTGATCTTCGACACAGACCACCGCTTGAGCAGGCGGATACGATAGTTCCCAGCTGCCACTGGTCATTGCGCGCCCCTTTGGTGTTCTTGGGCTATACCGGGGAAGGAGCTCATTTAAGCGCTACGGCTCCG
>JBDKSR010000632.1:0-3338 GCA_039680545.1 Bryobacteraceae bacterium
TTGGCCGCAATCAGGATCTCATGGAGGATGTTTATGGGCGGTTGATCCGGTCGATCGACCTGCGGATGGCCGTTGGCGTCCACGTCCTCGCGGTGTAGGAACCAGATGCGGTCGGCGTCCTGCTCCAGCGCTGAGGAATCCTTGAGATCGGAGCGGCGCGGCGGGCGGTTGTCGCGCTCGGCGAGTCGGTTCAGTTGACAGATGACGAACACCGGGATGTCGAGGTCGATGGCCAGGTTCTTGAAGCCGTTGCTCATCGCCGCCACCTCGCGCTCGCGGTTCGCGCCCCGGCCCATTGCCGGCGGTAGTACGAGGCCGATGTGGTCGATGATGACGGCCTCCAGCTTCACACTACAGGCGAGCTGGCGGGCACGGGCGCAGATCGAGCCGAAGTCGGACTCCCGACGGAAGATGTGCAGGTTGTCCAAGGACTTCAGCTTGGTCAGCTCCTCGATAAATCGCTGCTGCCGCTCGGGGAGCTCACGGCGCAGGCCGCGAGGGTTCGCGCCAGAGGTCAGCGCAGCCATGCGCATCAGATAGTCGGTCGTCCCGGTCTCGCGATTGAAGATCGCGACGTGGTGCCCATTGCGAATCGTGGCCAGCGTCCCCTGCCCGATCAGTGCGCTTTTGCCGAGTGAGGGTAGCGCGCCAACCACCACCATCTCCCCGCGCCCAGCCCTTCCTGCGATCCGGTCGAACGTCGGGAGCCCAGTAATGAACTTCCCGTCGCTCGCGCTCTCTCTGCCCTCTATTCGCGCTTTTGCCACTTCGATGGCTTGGTCCACCGACTTCTCGTAGGACTCCGGCTCCTTGATCGAGAGCAGCGACGAAGAGACGTTATTCAGCTCGGTGACGAGATCGGCCGGCGCGCCTTGGAACTGGTACGCCTTCTCGATGGCGCTGGTCGACGCTTTGATGATCTCACGCAGCCCGTGCAGCGTCTTTATCTGCTCTAGGAAATAGGAGCGGTGCGCGGAGGTGGGTGTGCGGTTGGTGATCTGGTTGAGGCGGACTAGCCCCCCGACCGCATCGAGCATGTTCTTCTTGCGCAATTCCTCGACCAGCACGATCTCGTCGATCGGCCGGGCGGACAGCTCCATCGAGCACAATGACTCGAAGACGACCCGGTGCGCAGGCTCGTAGAACGACTCGGCCGTGACGCCGCTGGTACGAGCCAAGGTCAGCGTGTCGCCACTATCGATCAGGCAGCACGCCAGAAGCGACTCTTCGGCTTCGATGCTGTGCGGGGGCGTGCGCAGGCTGACGCCCTCGCGGGATGCGATCCGCGTCTCTTTATCGAAGTCTGCCATGTAATTCAGTCGGGGCGAACGGCGTTCGCATAGAGGCCGCTTGTGGCCGTTGGCTTCCCGAGGCTAGCCCAGTGCTTGGCCAAGGCGCTCGGCGTGAGTTCCCACTGGGGGTGAAGCCGGCGGTAGTTGGCAGCGCGGGAGGCGATCTCGGTTGCCGTGACACTGTGAGACACCGCCCGGATTTCTTTCAGCGCCGTAGCAACGACGGCTCCGGCGGACCTCGTGATCTCCTCCAGCTTCAGGCCGCAGGAAAGCGCAAGCGCGTCGAACAGCGGGTCGCGCTTACGGGCCACAACTGGCTTCTTCTCGGGCGCCGGAAGATCGAGGCCCGGCAGCGTGCCCGGCTCCTCCCACCCGATCTCGGCGAGGCCGTACTCGATCATGGCCATCGCGATGCTCTTGTTCTTGAGCTGACTGCGCCCCTGGTCGCAGAACGCCTTGAGTCCGGTCGGGAGGTGCTCGACCGTGACGCCAGATGACACCAAGCAAACGCCCTGCCCGCCAGTCGGCAGATCCCGCACGGTAATCTTGAGGTGTACCGGGTTCATTTGCCGACCCACTTTCCGATGGTCTTGAGGAGCGCCTCGGCGCGCTGGTATGCAGCGCATAGGTGAATCAAATCGCGATCGCTGCCAACCGTCTTTGTGAGGTAGCAGCGGTAGTTGAAATCGAGACTGTCGTCTCCGGCGACGCACTTTAACTCGGCATAGTGCATTGCGTTCAAGTCCTCCGTGTACTGCGGCACCGGTCGCTTCTCGCCACGCTCCGGGTCGAGCCCAAACAGGAAGATCCCGTTGCGAGCGTACTCAATCTCGGTCCAGCCGAGAGCGGTGGCGATGGCGATTCTCTGGTCGTTGGGTGTCATTGTGGGTTCTCTTTATTGGGGTTCGACTTAAGGTATGGATCGTTCCATCCAGGGACGATCCCGCTGAGCTTTCTTTGATTCTTCCTATACCACTTTGCGTCGAACAACTTTAGCACGACGCCGGGGAAATACTTCGCCATGCGCTTAATCTTTGTTGCAGCCTTTGGAGTCATCCACCCCTTGACCTCATGGTACTCTACAGTTCCGTCATTGTTGGTGATTTTGAAGTCGGGTAGATATGACATCCCGCCTCGCTTGATTCCCTCAAACCAGAACGTATCAGGTTCGTGCTCCCAGCCCTTAATTAGGCCGTGCTTCAATTGGAACTGGAGATACCTTCCATAGTTCGCTTCCCATGAACTCCTAGCATAGAATGAATGGCCATCACAGGAAACCCACCCGGCGTTTCCCTTACTGTATGATCGTTGTGATTTGTAGAATCCTCTCATGTGTCGTGTGATTGTTCCTTGGTATAAAAGTGATGTCGTAACGCATTCACTTGAGCAGCATATGTGCTTTTGACCCGCCTTAACCGCAGCTCTCTGCTGGGCATCCCAGCGCATGAACTTCTTTCCGCATTCGGAGCAGGTCAGCTCGATGTATTTTCTCCTATCTCGTATTCTGGCCGCTTGATGCCCCGGGCTATTTCTATTTGCCATCGCAGCGCACCTCCTAGAGCAGTATCGGGTCCGGCCCTCCCTGTTCCTAAATACGGAACCGCAATTTCCACATTTATGTTCCTTTAGGACGAATGTTCTCTTACCTTTATTCCATGCCCTGTCAGGGCTTGCATATGCGCACTTACGGGAACAGTACTTCCTATTCGCGGCATTGAATGCGTGAAACTCAACTCCGCACGTTTTGCATATGTGGAAGTGCCTGGGGCGTTTTGCTCCTATATCTGACCTGGGGCGCTTCCCGCGGGTCTCTGGGTCCATCGCCCGCCAGGCCGCTACCCGCTCCGCTGTCGTTGATCCATGGTTAAGCCATTTGCTCATTGAGTTCGGCTTTCGTCCATCGCTTCACTTGACCGCCTCCGTCACCTCCGGCTGGGCCGTGACGTACACCGTGTCGACCCAGTGCTCCCAGTTGTTGGCTCCCGGGCAGGCGCTTAGGTTCTTGATCGTGTCTCGCAGGAAGTCCCGTGCCAGGTAGTAGTACGG
>JBDKSR010000633.1:0-2801 GCA_039680545.1 Bryobacteraceae bacterium
AGCGAACGCCGTCGATCCCGGTGATTCCGAGTTCGCGCAGCAAGGGAGCGTTGGAAGCAATCGCACTCTTGCCTGCGAGCAACTGGACGGCATACTCTCGCGCCTCATCCGGAGAATGCGCCCGGAATGCGTGCCCGGCCAGGGCATCGAGCGCCGTGGAGAACTTCTGGATGCGTTCTTCGTCAGAAACCTCGGGGATGCGCAACCGCACGGCAGGCGGTTCGGTACGAGGCTGGCCCGCACTGCGGCCGAGTGCTGTCCGTACGTTCTGAAGCATCTCGTCGCGTGTCATTAGTCCTGAGTCCTCCTCGCCCTGTTACGCCAGATTCGGCGGAAGCTGCGCTCCGGGGGCACCGGGAGATCACGCTGGCTCATCCACGCCTTGAGTGGTCCGACGTTCATCAGGCCGGGCACCCGGCTCATCCAGCCGTTACCCTTGTCTTCGGTTGCCAACACACCTGACATCGAACCGGCCATATCGTACAGACGCGGGTGGTTCAGCAGCCACGCCCAAGCCTGGAAAATGAACCGCTCAATTTTCGTGTACAGCTTGCCGGACTGCGCTTTGTTCACGTCGCGCCGCAGCGCGAGCAGCAACTCCGGAAGTTCGATCTTTACCGGACAGACTTCCGCACAGGCTCCGCAGAGGCTCGACGCAAACGGAAGCCAAGGGTCTTGATTGAGGCCCTTGTATTGGGGCGTAATCACGGCTCCGATGGGACCCGAATACACCCACGGATAGCTGTGGCCTCCGATCTTCCGGTACACCGGGCAATGGTTCAGGCAGGCTCCGCACCGTATGCAGCACAGCGACTGGCGCTTCTCCTGATCCGCGAGCAGCCTTGTCCGGCCGTTGTCGAGCAGGATCAAATAGAACTCGTCGGGGCCGTCGATTTCACCCTCGCGCCGCGCACCCGAAAGGAACGAAGTGTAGACCGTTAGCGGCTGTCCCGTAGCGCTCCGGCCGAGCAGCTTGAGAAATGTCGCAAGATCCTGGGCCCGGGGGATAAGCTTCTCGATGCCCGCGATGGCCACGTGAGTCTTCGGCGCCGTCGTCGTCAGGCGCGCGTTGCCCTCGTTCTCGACGAGCACGATGGCCCCGGAATCGGCAATCAGGAAGTTCGCGCCGGAGATTCCGATATCGGCCCTCCGGAACTTCTCGCGAAGCACCTTGCGCGCGATCTTGGTCTGCTCCTCCGGCACCACTTCGCGCTCGACGCCGAGATTCGAGCTGAAAATATCCGCCACCTCGTAACGCGTCAGGTGCAAAGCCGGAGCCACGATGTGGAACGGACGGTGGTGCGCGAGCTGGAGGATGTATTCGCCCAGGTCCGTTTCGACGGGTTCGAGCTTCTTTTCTTCGAGATGCTCGTTGAGGCTGATTTCCTCCGTCGTCATCGACTTCGACTTCACGATCCGCTGGGCGTTTTTCTCACGCGCCAGTTTGACGAGAAAATCGACGACTTCGCTGCCGTCCCTGCAGAAGATCACCTTGCCGCCCCTGGCAGTGATGTTCTTCTCCAGTTGCTCCAGGTAGTAATCGAGGTTGTCGAGTGTGTGCCGTTTCAGCTGCGCCGCCTGGTCGCGCAGTTCCTGGTAGTCAGGAAGGACGCTGGCATCGACGACGTCCTTGCGTTTGTCCATCAACCTGCCGGTAGCCGAGTACACGGCAAGTTGAAGCCGCCCGTCCGAGAGCGGCGTTTCGAATAATTCGTTGGGGATGGCAGGCATGGCTTTCAGCTAACGGCTCGCAAGGATCTGGGCGAGATGAAGCGCTTGAATTGGTAATCCCGCGCGCGAGAGCGCGCCGCGGATTTGCATCAGGCAACTGGAGTCGACGCCAACCACCGCGCCGGCGCCGGTTCTCTTGATTGACTCAATCTTCGTACGCGCCATTCCCCCCGAAATGCCTGGGAATTTGACTGAGAAGGTGCCGCCGAACCCGCAGCACTCCTCGGCCGCGTCCATCTCGCGCAACTCCAGTCCGCGGACATGAGAGAGCAGGCGGCGTGGTCCTTCCTTGATCTTCATCGCCCGCAGCCCGTGGCAACTGTCGTGGAACGTGACGATGCCGTCGTAACGGGCGCCAAGGTCCTCGACCCCCGCCACTTCGAGCAGGAACTTCGAGAACTCCCACATTCGCGGGATAAGCCGGCGCGTCTGTTCCAGGCGCTTCGGATCGTTCGCAAACAGTTCCTCGTAATGGTGCACAACCATCGAGGTGCACGAGCCGGACGGCACAACGACATACTCGGCGTCACTGAACACGTCGAGGAAGTGCGCTGCCACCTTGCGGGTCTCGTCGTGGTAACCCGTGTTGAACGCGGGCTGGCCACAGCAAGTCTGCCTCTCAGGGAAATCAACTTCGTAGCCGGCACGCTCCAGTACATCAGCGACGGCTACGCCGACCTCAGGAAAGAACTGGTCGATTATGCAGGTAACAAAAAGCGAAACGTGGTTCGCCATGAATTTAAGATTGTAGCATCTGGTCGTGCTTCCGGCTGTCCGGACGGCTCTCCTAACGCGACGAAGAGGTCCGAAACAACCGGAAACGGTTTCTATTCAGCACTCAGTTCGAAAACATAATGGCCGGAACCGGCCTCGAAGATCACGGCATCTTTCGTTTCCTTCGCCGATGTGACGCCCGCCGCTCCACGCTGGAATGCCTTCTTCGCCCACACGGTCTTGCCGGACTCGCGCACCATGACGTCCGTCAGCCCGATCTTCGGCACATGGACCTCCGCATCGCTGCCGACCGGTATCGTCACCTCGACCCGGATGCAATCCGGCGTGCGGCTCCA
>JBDKSR010000634.1:0-3473 GCA_039680545.1 Bryobacteraceae bacterium
TTCCCTGTCTGGTTTCGAGTGGACGTCCATGTTCCGCGCCCTGCGGCACAGGAACTACCGGCTCTTCATCGGCGGCCAGTTCATCTCCCTGATCGGGACCTGGATGCAGAATGTGGCGCAGTCCTGGCTGATATACAGGCTTACGGGATCTTCGTTCCTGCTCGGCCTCATCGGATTCGTGGGCCTGCTGCCGAACTTCCTGCTTGCGCCGGCGGGTGGCGCGGTCGCCGACCGGGTTGACCGGCGTCGCGTTGTGATCGCCACTCAATTCGCGATGATGTTGCTCGCGTTCCTGCTCGCCTCTCTCACTCTCGGCGGGTGGGTTCGCCTCTGGCACGTCTTCGTACTCGCCGGTCTGATGGGAATCACGAACGCTTTCGATGTTCCCGCGCGGCAGGCCTTTTTCGTCCAGATGGTCGGTAAAGACGACCTGACCAGCGCCATCGCCCTGAATTCGTCGGTATTTAACAGCGCCCGCGTGGTCGGTCCCGCGATCGCGGGACTCCTGGTAGCTGTGGTGGGGGAGGGCTGGTGCTTCCTCATTAACGCCATAAGCTACATCGCAGTCATCGCCTCCCTCTTCCAGCTGCGGCTTGCTTCCCGGCCGGCTCGGCGGCCACCCGGCGCCTCCCCATTCGCGGACGTCGTCGAGGGCTTCCGCTATGTCCGGCACACTGGCCCGGTTCATGCCCTGCTCATGTTGCTCGGAATCGCCAGTCTGGTTGGGATGCCCTACACGGTTTTGATGCCGGTCTTTGCCGATCAAATCCTGCAGGGTGGAGCCAGGAGTCTCGGTCTGCTGCTCGGAGCATCCGGGGCCGGAGCCGTGGCTGGAGCACTGACGGTCGCCGCCCGACGCGGCATCAGGGGGCTCGGCCGTTTGGTTGCCTTCTCTTGCGCCTTATTCGGACTATTTCTCGTCCTGTTCGCAATGAGCAGGAGCTTTTGGCTCTCGATGCTGCTGCTCTTCCCGGTGGGATTCTGTGTCATGGTCCAGATGGCTTGTTCGAACACGCTCATTCAGACGGTCGTCCCGGATGCGTTGCGCGGCAGGGTAATGTCTTTGTACTCAATGAGTTTCCTCGGGATTAGCCCGTTCGGCGCATTGCTGGCCGGAGCTGCGGCGGAGCGTTTCGGCGCGCCCCTGACTGTCGGAACAGGCGGCGTGATCTGCCTCGTAAGTGCTGTCTTTTTCCGGCGCTATTGGCGGTTCTTGAGGGTCCAGGTGCGCGAACTGATCGTCGCACAGGAGGTCGCAGCCGGTGACCCGCCCGAGGGAGTCACCAACGTACGCCTCGACAAAGACA
This sequence comes from Bryobacteraceae bacterium, assembly GCA_039680545.1. Lineage (GTDB taxonomy): Bacteria > Acidobacteriota > Terriglobia > Bryobacterales > Bryobacteraceae > JAEHDI01. The sequence continues at coordinate 1,308 of JBDKSR010000634.1, forward strand.
ATTCGACAGAACACCCGTGACTGCGGTGCGCCGCTTAGGTTTCGCTCTTCTTTTCGCCGTGCGAGAACAGGTAGCGGGCTGGAAGGAGTGAAAAGTACTCCACAAATCGCCGTTTTTGCTCTTTCTCAGGGCGTTTTTTAGTCAAAATCGACTCAGCCATCGCGCGGAATTTCGATCCTAGTTCGGACGACGGGTGGATGCGGCAGCCCGACGCGAGCGCCTTGTGCACCCCGGCGTAATCGTTGGGGAACGCTATCTCCACGGGATGCCCGAGCAGCTTCTCGACCTCGGCGGAGTCGATCACAGCGTTCGGCTGCGTCCGGTTGAGCACCAACACGACTTTGTCCTCCAGTTCCAGCGTTCGCAGATAGCTAAGCTTCTCGCGCGCCAGGTGCAGCGACGGAAGTTCCTGTGTACAAACGAGATAAATCTTCTTCGATTCATGCATCAGCTCGATGGAGTACTTTTCCATGTTGCCGGACATATCGAGGAAGATCGCCCTATAGTGTCGGCGGGCGAAGTCCATGAGATTGTGGATCTGAACCGGTTCAACGCGAAACCCGGGATTAAGTTTTCCCGAAGGCAGCGCATCCAGTTGCCCGCTGGACGTAACCAACTGAGACCACAGATTTTCGTCCAGTTGTGACGAGCTTTCCGCCGCGTTCGTCACCGAGTACGGGCTTTCGATCTTGAGCATGAAGCCTACCATGCCCGAATTGAGATCGAAATCGGCAATCAAAACGCGGCCATCTTGGATTCCCGCCACCGCCGCAGCCGCGTTGAGCGCGATCGTCGATGTCCCCACCCCGGGCTTCGACGGCAAAAAGGAGAGCACAAGGTCGGTCGATGGCACGGGCGGCGGAGTGCGTCCGATGAGTTCCTGCACCCGCGTCAGCGATTCGTACAGCAACTGCATCGAGAAAGGAGGATAGAGGAACTCTCGCACGCCCACTCGCATCAATTCCAGCAGCGTACGCTGCTCACACTGCGAGTGCACGCCGATTACAGGCAGACCGGGCACGTCGTGGTCAATCTGTTTGGCGGCCTTGAGAGCATCTTGAAGCGATTCGGCGCTGAGAAAGACAACTTGTACGCCCGTGGCCCGAACTGCCCGCGAAAGCTCGACATCGGTGGGGTAGTGCTCCAGAACGCGCACGACTTCGATGTAGTCCACCACATTCAGCGCGTCCCGTAACTCTTCCAGTAACTCCCGCCGGGGACAAATGAGAAGTGCCCGCAGAATAGTAAGCCCTCCAGCTCAAGGCTAGAGCGTTCAGGCGATGCCGGCAATCATCCGATACTCTGATGCGTGCCCGGAAAATGACTTAGTACGGTAGTAATGCGAGGGGTAGGAGAGCAAGACAGACGCACTCCAGTTCAGAAGACAAGAAACGGGTGGTACAGGTGCGGCATCCTGATTTCACCGATTGCGATCAGTTCGCCTTCCTGCGTCACAGCCTTCACGTACTTAGTTCCCGGCGTCGCGCGGAAAGGCGACACGCGGAAGTCCCTGCCCTGGCGGATCTGGCTCGCCGTCAGTGTATCGACCGTCTCAGCCGGAAAGTCGGGCAGGAGCTGTGCCGCTGGGACAAGCGTTTCCGCCAGCCGGTTCTCTGCCGATAACTTCGTGAGATCCTCTAGGGTTTTCGCCTGCCCAATCGAGAATTCGCCGGCCGCGGTGCGCCGCAGACTCTGTAAGAACGCGCCACATCCAAGCTTCACTCCTAAATCGTGGGCGATGCTCCGCAGATAGGTCCCCGCCGAGCATCGGACCACCACACGCGCTTCGGCGCCGTCCACGTTCATCAGATCGATACTTCGCACCGTCACTTCGACCGGCTTCAGGTCCACGGGCAGATTCTTTCGCGCGAGCCGGTATGCCGGAACGCCGTTGATCTTCTTCGCCGAAATCGGCGGCGGAGTCTGTAGAATCAACCCGCGAAATGCGTCGAGCGACTCCTCGAGAAGTTCACGACTCAGCTTGGGCTCGGTAGCGGGTGTCGTCGGAGTCCCTTCCTTATCGTAGGTATCCGTCGCGCATCCGAACCGGATCACCGCATCGTAGGTCTTGTCGCCGTGCATGTAGAACTGCGCCAGGCGAGTCGCCTTCCCGATAACGAGCGGCAGCACGCCGGTCGCCATGGGATCGAGCGTACCCAGATGGCC
>JBDKSR010000635.1:0-21517 GCA_039680545.1 Bryobacteraceae bacterium
TTGACTGGGTGATCTGCGGCGGGGAGTCGGGGCCGGACGCCAGGCCGATGCATCCGGAGTGGGCGCGCGATCTGCGCGACCAGTGCGTGGCGGCGGGGGTGCCGTTCTTTTTCAAGCAGTGGGGAGCGTATGAGCCATGTAGTGGAGTTGAAGATGAAAACCATACTGGCTTTTGGCATGACCCGACAAAAAAGCTTATATGGGTAAATCGAGATACTTATAAATCATCAAAATTACATCTAAAGCCCTGTCCTCTCGAATACCCCATGCAGCGCGTCGGCAAGAAAGCCGCTGGCCGCGTGCTTGATGGGCGGACGTGGGATGAGATTCCGGGGTGATGGTGGAGCGCACAAAAAGCGCATGAAAGCGCACAAAAAGCGCATGAAAGCGCACTGCCTGATCCTGAGCCTGAGCCTTAGCCTTAGCCACGGAGGATTACACGAGTGTTTGAGCGGTTGATGAAGCGGGTGGGTATTGCCCAGCATTATGTGAAGCGTGATTATTGCACGTGGAGTCCTGACAGGTTGCCGGGGATCGGGTATATCGGGCATCACTGCCAGCGCCATGACGATGATTATGCCCGAGGCGGGACAGAGGAAGACCGGCGCGAAGCCGACGATTGGTTGCGTGTGCGGATCCTGGTGCAGGGGATGAGCCGTGGGTATGAGGCTCTTGCCAGGACGTGTTCGGGTGTGTATTACCGGATGGTAAGGCTCTGTGGCCGGAGTCATTTCAATTATCATTCGGACTAGGAATGTCTCGCGCAAAGCCACGAAGCAGATGCCGGTCGGGAGACCGGCGATCCCAGGAAGAAAGAGGAAGCCCCAGCGAAATGCCGGGGCTTTTTGTTTAGTGGGATGTTGAGGAGGGAGTCCAGGCGGGGTTTGTTGCGGAAACCGTCAAGGGCCTTCGATGATGCGGACTTTCTGTTTAATGTCTTCAATTATAGCGATGGCTTCATCCACTGATGTCCGTTCGTCGCACGCCAATAATTCGCGCGCGCCTGCGGTCCAATCAAAGGCGTTTACTATTGATTCTAGCGCGTCATACATTCTGGGCGCGGTCTCGATCAAACTGGCGTTGGCCTCGGTTGTTTCCTTCCGTCCACGTTTTTTGAGGTGGCATACAACATGGCCAGCCGCATCGACAATCGTGCATTGCGTTCCGCTCTTTCGTGCCCATGGTCCACGGGAGTGTTTATGCTCACTCATGATTGCAGGTCCTCAAGTTCTTCGGCGACGCGGATGAGATCGGCAGCTGCGGTGCGGAGGGTATCGGCGGCGTCCGCGCCCTGGTCGAGGATTTCGGAGACGATAAATATGGCGATGGAGTCCCCCTGGAGGAAAACCACGTGCTGGTCACGCCACTTCTCGTATAAGTCATGGAGCACGGTCTGGCCGGCCACGTAGTGGGGATCGACGGCGCGGATCAGGTCCTCGGGACTCATTGGTTCTTTGCTCATGGTTATTCGGCTCCGTTCAGTTTGTCGATGAGCGTGTCGATCTCACCGGATTTTAGGATGGCGAGTTTGCCGCCGTCGGTGGCGATGATGTCCTCGGGATGGCCAACCAGGTTCTGGGCTGTACGTTGCCAGTAGCGCAGGGCCGCGATTACTGTTGCGAGTTGACGCTGGCTGAGGGGGTCGTTTCCGAAATAGCTTCCCTGGACTAGTTCGTGGCGGACGGCCTGGCGGATGTAGGCGCTGGCGCTGTCGGCTTGGCCGCGTGAGACCGCTTTTACGATCCTGTCAAGCAGCGGATCGGGAATCATGAGGTGCAGGCGCGTCGAGGGTTGCGTTGTTTGCTTGGGCATGGGCGAGTTTCTCCTTGAGATTTTCAATCAGGGTATTCTGTTCTTCGATGTGCCTGCTGGCGCGGTCGACGGCCCGGCGGGCAAAATGCTGATGCGACGGTGGCATGGGAATGGACTTGCAGTAGAGCCGGGCAATGTTGAGTTCCCAGAGCACGTCGCGGGATTGCTGGGCGGCGCTCATGAGAGCACGTCCGTCATGCACTGGGACGGGTCGGCCAGCAGGACGGCCTTGGACTGCATGAGCCAGGGCCCATAGACGGCCATGACCTTGATCATCATGACCTCGCGTCTCCTGTTGCCCGCGTCGATGAGGCATTGCGTCAGGCCATGGTCTGATTGCGACTCGCGCATGAGGTTCCAAGTCTTTTCGGCCGCCTGCAGGACGGCGTAAATGCGCTGGTCGAGACTCATGCCGTCGGCGTCGATGGAGTAGTCGAGGACGATTCGTTGCCAGAGGACGCGAGAGACGGCCACGGGGTGTCCGGAGAAAATACGGGCGGCTGAGGCATAGCGCGACAGGTTGATGACGGCGCCGGTGTGGATAGCCCGGTCATAGGCCGAGCGAGGGTGTTCAGCAGGTGCGAGGGTCATTGGGGGTCTCCTTTTCAAAGCGGGTTTGTTGCATGAGTGTGTAGGATACGCCCACGATGCGCACATTGCAAGCATTATTTTACGTGATTCGCATGTTAATTCATGCGGACAAATGTTGACGATGGGTGCGGGGGCGTGGATGATTGGGGCCTGGCGGATTGAGGGGAAAAGGCTTCTGGGGTCCATGCAGCAAACTCCCGAGACGGCGATGACGCAGCGCAAGCGCGGTTGGATCAAGGGATCGGGCGGCGACGCCCCGTTGTGCGTGCGGGCGCGTAAATTTGCTGCTGAGTATTTAATTGACCTTAACGCGACGCGGGCGGCGGTGCGTGCGGGGTATTCGGCGCGGACGGCCAAGGGCCAGGGCAGCCGCTTGCTTGGCGACAAGCGTGTGCAGGAGATCATTGAGGCTGGGACGCGAGAGATGGTGCGGGGTGCTGGACTGCGGGCCGAGGATGTCCTCAATCGTATCGCGGCGATTGCGCTGGGTGACATTGGAGAGGTTGTTTCGTGGGACCGTAATGGAGTGATGACTGTGCGTCCATCCGACGAGCTAACAGCGTCCCAGCGAGCGCTCATACGCACGATCAGGTTTACGACACGAGTAAACAAAAATGGCGACGTTGTCCATCATGTCAATGTAGAGCCCGTTGACCAAACCCCCTACGTGCAAATGCTGGGGCGGTATTTCGGATTCCTGAAGGACGGCGCGGCCGTCAACAACACCCAGAACAATTTGATTATCGCGGACGCGGCGACGGCCAGAGGCATCCTGGAGCGGCTGGGCGGCATGATGCCGGTGGACCGTGACGCGCTCCTGGTCGAGGCCGAGGAGGTGGTGGCGTGATGGCGATCAGCAATGCAGATCTCACGCAAAGCCGCACAGGGGCAAACGATGAGGCCGGCCTGGAGGCCAGCGCTCCCGGGTGTTTTGAGGACTTGCCGATTGAGGGGCAAGCACTGGCTTCGCGGCTGGCGATTGCGCGCGAGGATGCTCAGGAGTTTTGCGACCTGGGGCTGGCGGCGGAGGGGCACACGGTGGTGCCGCATGGGATCCACGTGCTGATGCACCGGCTGATTGCGTCATGCGAGCGGCTGGGCCGTCACCTGGTGATCGTGATGCCTCCGGAGCATGGCAAGACGAGCCAAATCGCCAAGCTGCTGGTGTATTGCCTGGGGCATGATCCTACCCAGCGGATCGGGCTGGTGAGCGCCGACTATGACCTGGGCCAACGCAACCTGATCGCGATGCGAAAGACGCTGCTCTCGCGGGTGACGCGAGCGGTGTTCCCTGATCTGCGGCCGGACGATGGGCGCAGCCAGGCCAGGGGCGAGTGGAACAAGACGAGGCTTTACCTGGAGGGTCAGCAGTGGCCGGCGGTGGAGGTGTTTCCGAGGGATGGTGCGGCCGAGGGTGTGCGCCTGGACAAGATCTGGATGGATGACGTTGTGACGCGGGAGTGCGCGCGCAGCCAAGCCGAGCGGGAGCGGGCCAAGGCGTCGATCCATGGTACGTGGCTGAGCCGGATCACGCGCGGGGGCATGTGCATCATCACCAATAACTGCTGGCACCGGGCCGATCCTGTTCACGAGATGACCAAGAGCCCGAGTTTTACAACTCTGTGGGTGGGCTATGTGGGCACGAGCCAGATTTACTGGCGGATTCACTTCGCTCCGGAGGGCTGGACGGGACCGGTCGAGGGGCGGTTGCCGTTGTGGGCGCCGTGGCCGGAGCGTCGGCTGCTCGAGCGGCAGATGATGGACCGGACGACGTATAAGCGGCTGTATATGCAACGGGCGGTGGTGGCTGAGGACTGCCGGTTTCCGCCGGTGAGCGAATGGACGCGGTGGAGAGTTCTGCCGGACCCGGACAAAGGGGCGAGGATCTTCGCGCACCTGGATCCGGCAGGCGGGCGGCGAGTGGACAAGGGAGACTTCTCGGCGCTGACGCTGGTGATGCTATCGGCGGAGACGGGGCTGAAGCACGTGATCGACTGCCGGGTGGCGCGGGACAATCCCGACGATCAGGTGCAATGGTGTTTTGAGATGCACGATAGATGGCAGCGGTTCGGGGGGATCTTCCAGTTGACCGTCGAGGCGCTGGCGAAGGATCAGGCATGGATAAGGACGCCGTTCGAGCAGGAGCGTGAGCGGCGGCGGTCGCTGGGGATGGCCTGGGACCTGGATATCGTGTTCACGAATCCGAGGGAGAACAAGGGCTCGCGGATCGAGCTTTTGGGGTCGCCGTTGCGCAACGGGTGGCTGGTGTGGCCGGAGGCCCTGGAGGCGCGGATGAACTCGTTCGAGGACCGCAGTTGGCAGGAGCTGGTGGAGCAGGTGGAGGATTTCCCGTTTGGGGAACACGACGACGGGCCGGACAGCCTGGCGGCGGCGTGTGCGCTGGCGGACAGGGTTGGGGCGGACATGATGGATGCGCCGGACGATGAGGATCTACTGCGTGCCAGGATCAAGGCCGACCGCCAGGCGTTGATCGAGAATAGGCTTGGGCGGCGGAATCATGATGGGAGCTGGAAAAAACCCAAGCAAGAAGACAAATGGGGGATCTGTACTTGGCGATGGCGACGACTTTCGATCAAGGCGGGATGGCGATGGAGACAATGCCGTATGGTGACATGGAGATGATGGGCGATGTCGATGGTCCGGGCGGCGTGGATTTGGATCGGCTGGAGAAGGCGATCCTGCAAGTGTTGCATGAAGGAACTGAAAAAGCGAAGACGCGCAGCCGGGCGACCAAAGCGAAGTGGGCCGACTGGATCAATATGAAATATGGCCAGGGGTTCAAGGACGATCCCGGAGACATCCTGACGGAGAAGGGCGTGGGCTTGCGGATGCTGGCAAAGTTCACGCGGACCTACCGGTCCCAGGTGATGCGGCAATTGGTGCCTAACCCTGCCGAGCACGATTGGATTTCGGTGACGGCGAAGATGCCGGGCCTGGAGGGTGTGGCCGAGGCGGTGGAGGCGCTGATGCAGGACCGGTTCCGGGAGATGCGTCCGGAGGATGCGCGCAATTTCTACGGGCTGCTGCCGATGCACGTCGACGACTGGCTGACGCTGGGCAACATGATGGCGATGCCGACGCACGAGTATTTCATCGGCGATGTCAACGATGACGACATCGAGCACGGGCCTGTGGTGCAGTATCTCGATCCGTTCAATGTGTGGCCGTGGTCGGTGCAGGTCAACCAGATTGCCAAGACCGACGTGACGGTATATGACCCGGTGGACCGCTATGAGCTGGACAAGCTTGGCCTGGACGAGGCGATGGTCAAGCGGATCGAGGCGACGGCCATGGGCGGCCAGCAGACCTTGAGGCGCGACAAGGACGCGGGCGGTGAGCTGGACGACGAGGCCAACGAGCCGGAGGACCTGCTGGAGCGTCAACTGTATTTCGGCAAGTTCCCCTTCTATGAGATCCGGGAGGTCTATGGGGAGGATCTGACGCTGGAAGCGGCCATCGAGGCGTTGGCCGGCAAGTTTGGCTTCGAGCGGGACAAGGCTGGCGGTCACTGGTGGCAAGGAGAATGGATTGGCGATGTGTTGATGGACTGCTCACCTTACCCGCTGGAATTGCCGGCCGGGTGCGGCCCGATCATGCACGAGAGTTATATCCACCGGAACAACCAATTATGGGGACTGGGGATGTTCGACGGCAACGCCATTGAGGAGCGCTTGGCGACGGCATTGCACAAGGATGTGATCCGGCTGTCGAAGATGGCGGCACGTCCTCCGCGCGGGATTGACCTTGACGCGATCGATGCGAAATGGCGCCAGGAACACGGGAGCAGTCCGACCTTCGAGCCGGACCAGATGATCCCCTTTCACTCGAACGTGACGCAGGGCCGTGCGTTCATCCAGACCATCGACGTCAATACGGCGGCGATCCCGCACCTGACGCAGGAGATCCAGCGCCACGAGGCGAACATGCGCGACGACACGGGCGTGACGACGGCCGTGGAGGGCCAGGACCAGAGCAAGACGGCGACGCAGAACGCGAACAACCTTCAGCAGTCGCTTTCGTTGCAGGAGTATGACGTGACGATGCTGGAGAACGGATGGCTGCGGGAGATGCTGGTGCGCTGTTACCTGATCGAGCGCCAGGCGATGACGTTGGCGGACCGGCAGGAAGTGGTGTCGATGAGCACGGACGAGCAGAAGCTGAAGGCGCTGGTGGTGCGGCCGGAGGACATGCGCCAGAGTCGGCACTTCCGTCTGGAGGCGGTGGGATCGACGATGCCGGGCAATAAGTCGCACATGGCCAAAGCGATGGCCGACGCCGGACAGATGTATTTGCAGACGGGAGCGCTTAATCTGCCCGAGTGGATCAAGGTGCACCTGCGGATGATGGGGATCCGGAACGTGGGCAAGCTACTGACGGTGAGCGATCCGACACAGGTGATGGAATACGTGCAGAACCTTGTGGGGATGTTCGGTCCGGCGGGGCTGGCGTTTCTGCCGACGCACATGCAGCAGGCCTTTCAGCAACTGATGGGCGGGGGCATGGGGGCGATGGGCGGGGGCGCGATGGGCGGCAATGGGATGCCTGGAGAAGGTGTGGCCGTGCCGATGACGGGCGAGCAGGGCCCGGCGGGCCTGCCGATGATGGCCGGTGGAGGAATGTAGTCGCAAAGAGGCCGGTCTGGAGACCGGCGATCCCAGAGAAAGAGGATTCAAAGATGAAGCCGATAGGCGACAGGGTGCTGGTGAGGCCGGACAGGGATGAGGGCGAGGGGTTGAGTGCCGGGGGCGTGGTAATTCCAGGGACGGTTGAGCGCGCGCCGACGACGGGGGTCATTGTGCAGGTTGGACCGGGGCGTGAAGGCCGTGACGGGCGGCGTGTGGCGCCCGAGGTGTCGGCAGGAGACCGGGTGATTTTCGCGGAAGGGGCTGGCGATGCGATCACGGTTGATGGTGAGGACCTGCTGGTCATGGGTGAGGATGATGTTGTGGCCCGCATCGAAGCGCGTTGATGCCCTGCCGGAGACGGGGCGGGCGATGGTGGAAGCGGCCCACGAGCTGGTCAAGTCGGCGTATCGAGAGCACGTGGACGGGGAGTTTTTCAGGGATGTCCAGGCGTATGCCGGGCGTCTGCGGCGTGAAGCGGAAAGGGTGTTAAAAGATCGTGACGACGCTGGACTGCGAACAAAGATCAAACTGCTTGAGGACATCGAGAGCGGACGATTCGCCTGGGAGGCCTGCGAGCAACGATGCGCGGACGCCGAAGACAGGATCGTCGCCGACTTCGAGGCCCAGGAGTATCGCCATCAAGCCCTCGCGGGGACTGGTCGCGCTGGTGGCCATTCATGAGTCACAGGTTGAGCGGCCAAGCGGGCTGATCATCCCGGAGACGGCCGAGATGGGCAACCGCTGGCTTGGCTGGGTGGCCGGTGTGGGCTCCGGGGTGGAGGATGTGCGTTTTGGCGACCTGGTAGAACTCTCGCGATGGACGGGGGTGTGCTGGATGACCTGGCCGATTGCGCAGGCGCTGAGGCTGCCAGGGGGCCGTGAGCGCAAATGCGTGCTGGAGTCGGCGGACGGGACGCGGGGGATCGAGGCCGCGGGCGATCAGATGTGGGCGTTCGTGACTCCGGAGCAGATCATATACCGGATCGCGCGGTGGGAGTGGCTGACGGAGCGGCGCGGGGCGAAGCCGGGTTTTTATCCGATTGCGCGGAGGATTCTGGCGCGGCACGAGCCCAAGGCGAGCGAGAGTGCTGAAGGTGTGGCGCTGGCGTCTGATTTCATGCGGGCCTGGAATCCGTTGGCCAAGGTGGTGGACGTCGGGCAGGACGTCAATGAGGTGATGCCGGGAGATTGGGTGGCGATCCGGACGGGGACAGGGACGCATATTCAGATGCAGATGGACGGTGACGAGAGGCTGGCCTGGTATTCGGTGGTGAGCCAGGGTGACGTGATGGCCGTCTGGCCGGATGGCCGGAAGCCGGAGAGGGTCATCGTCTGATGGATGCCATCGTGATACCCCAGCCAATGCCCGTGGACATGGCGCTGGAGCAGAAGAGACGGGCGCATGTGTTGATCAATTGCCTGCGCGACCAGGGGATTTTGTGCGATGTGAGCAGCGCGCAGATCACGCTGAATGTGCACCGGATGGTGGTGGAATCAATCGAGATCAGGGCGACGACGGCCCCGAGGCAACACAAATTGTAAAAACCGATGGAGGTGAAAACGATGGAAGGAATTGACGATCCGATGGAAGGCCAGGGCGAGATTGAGGATCTTCCCGCGACGACGGAAGACGTCACCACGACGTCAGACGATGAGGGTGCGTTCGACGAGGAAGCCACGGCGGCTGCGCTGGAGGGTTTGCGGACGGCCAACCCGGTTCTCTACGAGAAGTTGCTGGCGCAGATGGAGGCCGAGGAGGAAGCGCCCGAAGATGATGAAAAGCCCGAGGGTGGCGAAGAAGGCCAGGAGAAGGACAAGCCTGCCGAGAAGCCGGCCGAAAAAGCCGAGGAGGGGGCGCCTGTCGAGGACGAGGAGATGATGATCGCCACGAGCAATCTGTCGTTTCAGCGGACGCGGGCGAACATCGAAACGCAGGCGGCGCAGGCTGCTGAGGAATACAAGAGCGCCTACGAGCGCGTCCAGGCGTGTCAAAGCCGGACGGCAAAGATGATTGAGCGGCTGGAGAAATCGGGTCTGGACCGTGAGGACGCCGAGGCCGACGAGTTGGTGCGCGAGATGAAGGCCGACGAGAAGCGGGCCTATGACCAGGCGGTGCAGGTGTATCAGCGGTCTCAGGGGGTCCGGTCGACGCTGAACCGGCTGGATGCGATCCGGAGCGAACTGGCGGGCATGCCGCGCTCGATCCAGCGGCACGGCTACGACTACGCCTACCTGCGGGCGGTGGACCCGAAGAAGGAGCTGAACGCCATCACGGACGAGATGAGCGCGCAGGAACGCGCGAAGCGACTCAACGCCTACCTTGCGGCCAATGGCAAGCTGGGCAAGCCAAAGGGGGAGAAGGCGGCCGACAACGAGCGGATCAAGGCGGCGCTGAACAAGATGCGCGGGAAGGTGCGCGGGCAGAAGCCTGGAGGGACCCGTGGGAACGAGACGCGGAATGCCACGGCGCGGGCGGCGAAACTGGACTCGGAGGCCAAGTCGGCCCTGAATAAACCCTGGTCGTAAGGACGGCCGATTGAACGAAAGGCGGAACGAGAGTATGGGAAAAGAGAACAGCGGGAGCGGATTGCCTCCGAAAGAGGGATCGGGGCTGCCGCCCAAGCAGGAATTGGGATTGCCGCCGGGCAATGAAGCCGCCAAAGAGGGGACGACGACGGTGATCATCGGCAATATCTCGGACGCGCAGATGGCGCTGGCTGCTCAGGCGAAGAATCCGTTGCGGACCATCGACGACTACGATGAATACGTGACACAGGCCTCGGAGGACAGCGGATTGCCGCCGAGCCTGCCCCGGAGCGTCGCGGTGGGCGATGGCCGGATGGAGACGGTCAGTTACCGGTGGGTGAACATGGACCGGCTGAGCGAGGACCCGTTGCGGGACTTCCTGGTGCCGGTGACGCGGGAGACGGCGCCGAAGGTTCCGGAGGCGCACTTCAACCGGTCGAAGGGGCTGATCACGAAGGGGGTGCTGGTGCTGTGTATGATCTCGAAGAAGGTGGAAGCGCAGTATGTTGAGCGCAGCCGGGCTTTGACGGGTGAGCAGATGATGGCCGTGCAGCGCGGCCAGGCCGGCCCTGAAGGCGGGACGAGCATCAAGGGCGTGACGACGGAGCAACTGATCAACCCGATGTCAAAAGCGGAGTCGCGATTGTAAGCGATTGGGCTTGACATGGAAATATAGAGGGCCTACATTACGCATTGAAACAATCAGCGGGCCTCTCCATTCGGAACCCCCATTTTCTTCGGAAGATGGGGGTTTTTGTATTGTGCGACACCCGCGAAACCCAGGTGCAGGAGGGAAAGGAAATGTATACTCCCCAAGTTTATCAGGGGCCTGGCGACCGTGGCGTGTTGTCGGAGCGTTCGCTGGTGACCCCGAAGAGCGGCATCACGGAGTCGGCTCATGGCGAGATCGGTCTGGGCAGTTTTCTGTTCGTCGATTCGTCGGTCTACCTGCGAGCGATCAAGACGGCGGATGCCGGGGCGAATGCGCGCCTGAAGTATCAGGTGACGAAGATTCTGCTGGCGGACGGCAAGACGCCCAAGCGTGTGCAGTATCTGACGAAGGCCGAGGCCAACAGCGGCAGCTACAAGCTGGCGGTGATTCCCGTGGGCGGTGTGATCTTCGAGATCCAGGAGGATGCCGACGGCGGGAAGATTGCCGACGCCAATGCCTTCGGGTATTGCGATTTGATCGTAGGGACGGCTGCGGACACGGCGGTGGGCGATTTCGACGGTTCGCGTATCGTGCACGCGAACATCAAACTGGACAGTTCGAGCGCGAGCACCACGGCGGGCAACCTGCTGATGGAGCTGCTTGGTCCGTCGCCCCAGCCGGGCAATCCGACGGTGAGCGCTACGGCTCCCCGGCGGTTTCTGGCGCGTGTGCGCAGCACGTTGGCGCAGGCCTCGCAGTAAGGTCAGCATAACGACAGCCGCGAGGTAACAGGCGCGGCCAATCCGATCTTGAAGGCGATGGAGGAATAGGATCATGCCTTTTACAACCGGCAGTTTCGAGAGCTTCATGAAAGAGGCTCAAACGAAGATCTTGAAGGAACTGCGCAACCAGTCCAAGGGTGCGGTTCACAAGAAGTTCGTGGATGTGCGGACGACGGACACGCACCAGAACAAGGACCAGGACATGGAATCGATGGGGATGCTCAACCACTGGCCTGAGAACACCCCCCGTCCGGAGATGGCCTTCTACGAAGGCTGGCCGCAGGTTTACAGTCAGACGCAATTTGGCGGCCTGGTGGATATCACCAAGGCGATGATCAAATTCGGGCGGTATGACCTGATCCGCAAGTTGACGCAGCACCTGGTGCGGTCGAGCGCGAAGACGAAGGACATCATCTTCGCGGCCTACCTGGAATATGGCGACGTGGCGATGGCGAGCGTGCCGGCCTACAACGGCGTGCCGCTGGTGAACACCAAGGGCGGCGACAGCCTGACGCTGTTCAACACGGCGCACAAGTGGCGATCGACGGATCAGCACACGTGGGGAAACCTGATGAGTTCCCACGCGGACCTGACGCGCGAATCGATCATCTCGATGAACAAGCTGGTCCGGCGCTGGACGGACAACACGGGTTCTCCGCTGGACCTGAAGCTGCGCGGTGTGGTGGTGCCGAGCGAACTGGTAGACCAGGCGCTGGAGGTGTTCAAGAGCAAGAATCAGCCGGAGAACGCCAACAACGCGGTGAACACGGCGCCGCTGGTGATGGAAGCGCAGGAGATCGTGGAATACCAGTGGCTGCAAAGCCAAACGGCCTGGTATGGCCTGACCAACGCGGACATCGAGGACGGCCTGCATGCGTTCTATGGCTGGGACAACGAAGTGGAGACGGGCGACGCCAACAAGAACCCGCGCACGGGGAACCGTTGCATCTCGATCGACTTCTCGGTGAGCCACGGCGCGAACCTGCTGCGCCGGATGGTGAAGATGCCAGCCTAAGCGAGGTGTGAAATGTTCAGTCTAGGCGGATGGGCCTTTGGAATCGACCTGGGTGGCGTGCTCAAGCGGGCGGCCACCCGGATCAACATGCCTGCTGGGGATTTCCAGCATTTGAGCGCGGACAGTGACGACGCGAACGAACGGGTTGCCGAGATGGTCAACGGTGCGGTGGCGGAATTTCTGGAAGCCAATCCGGCGTTGGGGGTGAAGACGGCGGACCTGGAGATCGTGGCCGGGACGATGGGGTATGCGATTCCGGCGGATCTTCAAGGCCTGTCGGTGCTGGCGATCGAGACGGCCGAGGGGCGCAGGGTTCAATATCTGAACGCGGACGAACTGGCGCACCTGCCTGAATGGTGGCGACAGGGCGAATTTACGGCTGAGAATCCCGAGTGTTGGGCCTTCGACGAGACGGGGGCGATGATCAACCTGTATCCGATGCCCTCGGCGGACCAGACGGCGCGGATTACCTACCGCCAGCAGGCTGTGGCGATCACGGCGGAGAATGTTGCCGGGGTGTTTGCGAGTCCGGAGGTGGCGGTGACAATCGGCGAGATTCCGGTGCGGTTCTCCGACGTGCTGGCGCTGCAAGTGGCTTGGCAACTGGTGGCGAACACCGACCCGGACAAGGCCGACCGGCTGCTGATGGAAGCGGTGGGGAGGCTGGAGAAGGCTCAGGGAACGATTGCCGACGTATCGGCGCAATGGGGTCCGGGACGCTGGGGCGTCACGGAAGACGTGAGACGATCCTATTTTGACGGGATGGCATAGGAGAGACGACGATGGCGAACACGAAATTCAACGACATGGATGTGGACGGGGACCTGGATGTTACTGGCGATGCGGCGGTTGGCGGGGACCTGGCAGCGACCGGTGGCGTGACGGGTGCGACGGTTACGGCGACGGGCGCCTTGACGGGTGCGACGGTTACGGCGACGGGCGCCTTGACGGGTGCTTCCGCAGGGGTCTCGACGATCAACCTGACGCCGCTGGCCGAAGCGCCGGCTGATCCGGTCGAGGGTATGATTTATTGCAAATCGACGGATCACAAGTTTTACGGCCACAACGGGACGGCCTGGGTGGCCCTGGACACGCAGTAGGCCTAAGGCGTTTTGGACAAACCAGGGTAAGCCGGCCGGGAGGCCGGCGCTCCAAGAAATAAGGAGAACGGGACGATGTTCAATAAAGACACGCTGAAATCGAAGACGTTTTGGGGTGTGATCGTGCTGGGCGCGATCAGCGCGGCGCACTCGATGGGTGTGATTCCCGAGCCCATTTTCCAGATGGGCGTATATGTGATCGCTACGTTCACGGGTGTTTCGGCGGTGGACCGCAGCACGAAGGTGCTTGAAGCGACGAAAGGCAAGTAAGATGCGCTTTCACAATGTGAGGCTGAGCGAATCGATTGCGTCCGGCGATGGCGCGGCCGTCACGGCGTATGTGGATGTGCCGGGCAAGGTCTCGGGGTTCACGAGCCTGACGGGCCAGTTAATCTCCGCCGCGCCCACGGGGACGGTGACGACGCCGACGCTGGACGTGACGGTGCAGTCGAGCTTTGACGGGACGAACTGGTTTGACGTGATGGCCTTCACACAGGCGACGACGGCGGCCGTGAACGAGGCGAAATTCGACAGCAAGGCGAAGACGCTGACGATGGGCTCTATGTTGCGGGTGAAGTTCCTGGCGGAGACGGCTTCCGGGGTGGCGACGTATGGGCTGGATCTTTGGCTGCTGCTGAATGTGGGGTAATTCTCCATGGCGCGCGAGCGATCGACAACCCTGGGATTGAACACGGATGCCCCTCCGGACCGGCTTGAGGATCAGGCGTTGCGGATGCGCAATGTGACGCCGACCTCGGCGAGTTCGGTGGGGGTTCGCGGGGGCAGTGAGGACAAGGGTCATTACCGGCCGCTGAGCCTTGGGCGCTGCCTGATGGTGGACAAACTTCCGGGGGCGGCCGAAGGCGAATACATGGTGGTGATCGTCAACGTGAGCAAGACGGGGACGGCGGTGAGGCGGCAGATTGACGGGTTGTTCCGGTTTCATGCGGAACTGACGACGCAGCCGGCCGATTTCGGGCTGGGCGGAGATGCGCCGCCGGTGCGCAGTCTATACGGGGTGGTGGTATGACAATTTCAATCAGCAAGGTCGATTACCTGGAGGCGCAGGCCGAGCCGATGTATGGGCCGGGTGACGTTGAGAACGTGTTGCCGGTGAACCCATGGGGCGGTGCGCAGAAGGTGATCTGTTCTCTGGTGACGCAATCTCACAGGCCGATCTCCGATGATCCAAAGTATCTCAAGGGCAACCTGGTGGTGGTGTATCTAGACTTTGACGAGACGACGAGCGACGACTATCCCGATGGTCGTTGGTTCATCAAGTCCAAGACCTTTGATATTTATGATGGCTCCGCGGTTGCCCCGATGACGCTGCAATACGACAGCGAGGCGGCCAATCCTTTTGAGATGATGATCCCGCCTGATCGTGCCACGCCGAAGTGGGTCAAGGCTGCTCCGGTCGAGGGAGCGATGGTCAACAATCCATCGCCGGGCTTCCTTGTCAGCAACATCAGTTATTCGATGTACCAAACCTACCAGAATTTCGCGCTGGTGATCTATCACCGCGTGAATGGCATTCTGAACAACGAAGTCATCAGGACCAGTACGATCATACATTCAAGTCTTACGGATTCCTGGTATATCTCCACCTTCATTCCTCTGGCGTGTGATAGCGAAAATCTATCGTTCCTGCGGGCCTTTCATGATCCATGGTCGGGTGGCGGAGCGAAGTTGCGGCTTGAGACCATACGCATGGCGCAAATGAAATCCTACGCCTATCCAGGCTACGAAGGTGCCGCCGGCACTGGCTTTTTGAACATCGATAAGGTATGGGAGCGCCAATTCACGGTTGGCAACAGCGAGAAGTGGATTTACACGCCGACGGTGATCCACACAATTCAGACGATGCGCAATGGGGATCCGCAGGCTCCGATTGTTGTGCTGTTCGGCGATCCTGTCTATGGGACAGGGGTGGACGCGGCGGCGGCGGGGACGGACCACATGAGCGTGGAGAAGCCGAAGCTGGCGGTGCTGGATGGCAAACCGGGATCGTTCACGTCTCCGGGAGCGGTGTTCAGGACGCAGAGCGATGACCGGGCGAACACGGACCTTAGGGCGCGCGGGATGGTGATGAATCAGTTCGGGGAGATCTTCGTGGCGGTGAACGGCAGCCTGGTGTATGACGCGGCGCCGAACCTGATCGAGAAGTATTCGATCCATGACCTGGATACGCCGATGGCGGTGGTCGTGCACGGTGACAACGGGCTGGGCAGCGGCGCAGCGGGGCCGGAGCAAACGTATATCTGCGAGCCGACATGGGACGGTGAGTTTCTGATCGTGCAGGATCACGAGGAGGCGCGGACACGGATGTTCGTCTATGACCGTGACCTGAATTACGTTGACAGTTTTGTGCTATCGGAGAGCGCGATCGATGGCGGCCTGCGCTGGCGCGGGGGGATGTTCGCAACCCAGTGGTGGGGTGAATACTGATGTCAAGGGTTCTATCGATACTTGGCGACAGCGACGTGAAGCCGACGGGCGCGGTGCAGTTGGGCAGCCGGCTGTTTCTGGCGTTCGAGGATCACCGGCCGGTTTGCGTGATGCCCGACGACAGCGGGGAATGGTTCCGGGTGTATCACTGCGGGATCAAGGCCCCGACGACGGGCCCGACGGTAACCGATGGTGCCGACAATGCGGCAAACCTGCTGGCCGGCGAGACTGTTTACGTGCGCTATGCGTTCTATTCCTCGAAGCGTGTGCTGTTCAGCGAATGGAGCCCGGAGACGGCGCACACGGTGGCCGATCCGGCCAAGAAGCTGGTGATCAACGGGTTTGAGATGCCCAGGGACAACGCCTTCACTCAGGACATCGACGCGGTGGCGATCGCGGTGCAGACGGGGGTTTTGTCCGGGGCGATGTGTGTGATTCCGGCGATGATGGGTTTCACGGAGTCGCGGCTGTTCTACACGCTGAGTTACACCTTCGACCTGAGCCAATCGACGCTGGCGCAAGGATTCAACGCGACAGTGGCGTCGCCCTATTACTCGATTCCGCCGGCGGTGCGTTACCTGGAGAAGCATGGCAACCGGCTTTACCTTGGCGGGCAGCGGGAGAAACTGACCTTCGGGGAGGCCTCGGGCGTGACGGTTACGCCCGGGCAGAGTTTCCGGGGGCGGACGGTGGCCAAGGTGACGGTGGAGGGGGCGAAGGTATTAGACGACTCGCACACGCACATGCGGCTGGTGGTCAACGGGGGTTATGTGGGCAACGTGTGGGACGTGCTGGACGGGTGGACGGCCTACCTGGACCGGGACGTGAAGGACACCATCGAGAACACGGTGGTCTTTGCGCTGCACGGGAGCAATGACCGGGTGTGGCCGACGAGCTACCACAACGAAAACGCGGGGCACGTGGCGGTGATTTACCCGGAGACGGTGAACCTGCTGCATGAGGTGGTGGTGCCGACGGCCCTGGATGACGGGCAGGTGCTCAAGGGGATCAAGCGCAACCGGGATTACCTGGGGCTGATTTTCAGTGACTCGGTGGTGATGGCCAGCGGCGGGGATGAACTGAACAGTCCGGCGCCGACCTTGCAGACGCAATACGGGCGGGCGGGAGCGATTGCGCCGAGATCGATCACGCTGGACCAGGACGGGGCACTGATCTGGATCGGGGAAGAAGGGATCACGCGGGGGACGACGGCCGGGGTTTACTCGATCGCGCACGAACTGGGGATCAACCAGTTTTTCAAGGGTGGGCGCTGGGTTGACCCGGAGAGCCTGAAGAATGCGGTGATGACCTACTCGCGGCAATACGACGGTTACGTGCTGGGCAATTTGCGGGTGTGGAATCCCACGGACGAAGAGTTTGAAGAAGGCTGGTGGGGCCTGCTGGCGATAAAGCCGCAATATGGGTTGTTCCTGTTCGACGGGCAGTTGATCACATCGAACCTGCTGGAATATGCCGACGAGAACGGGCGCGGGGTGATCCTGGCTGGCGACGGCCAGGACGGACGGGTCAAGCGGCTGCTGAGTCCGGAGACGCTGGCGGACGTGCATCCCTACACGGAGGGAGCGACGCAGGGTTTCACGTGCGAATGGCGCGAAGGCTGGCAGAGCCGGTCCGACGGCAAGGCGGTGGCTCCGGGGGCGCTGGACCTGGTTGGGATCATCGTGCCGGGGTCGGCGCTGATGTTATGGGCGGATTACTGGCGGAGCGACTTTCCGGTGAGGCATGAGGATGACTTGCCCGCGGCGAACCAGACGACGGTGACGATCGACCGTGCGAAACTGTTGCGGTCGATCCCTGGCCCTGGCGTGCGGGCGCGATATCATTCGCTGGGATTGCGGTGGCTGAGCACGAGCGGAGCGGCCGGGGTGCGCGGGGTGGAGTTGACTCGGTGGCAGTTGTCGATGAATGGCGAGGTGGCCTGATGATGCGGCCGAGATTCAGTGACGCGCAGGACCTGGCGCAGATGGCGCGGATGCTCGACGAATATGCGGCCGGCCTGGAGCGGGAGAAAGCGAGGGGGCGGGATGCAGCGATCGAAGTTGTTTCGCGGTGTGTTGAACCTCTTGGTTACGGGACGCTGGTCAAGGACTCCGGATACGGTGTGCTGGCGCGGGCCGGGGGTTCTGACGGGATACCTTGCACGGGGATCGTCACGGGGAGCGACGGCGCGACGGCGGTGGTGCGCTGGTCACCGCTGGCGCTGGTGTGGCTGGACATCGAGGCTCCTGGACTGGTTGCGGGGCCGTTAGAGATCTGGCTGGGAGAGAACGGGCGGGCGACGGCAAGCAAGCCCCAGTCGGGGCTGATACAACCGGTGGGGGTGGTGCTTGGATATGACGCGATACGCGCTCAATTTCATTGTCTGGTTCAGCCTGGTCCTGTCATGGGGATCCTACGCAAGGGGTGAGACGGCCTTCCCGGTGACGGTGAGCGATCCGTCCGGATACGGGTTGGGCCTGGCCGACAGCGGGACGACGGCGACGAAGAGCGGAGACTTCGGGGCGCGGTATCTGCGAGCCAGGACGATCACGGCGACGACGGGGACGCTGGCGGTCCTGCTGGTGACGACGGCGACCATCGGAGCATTGGACGTGACGGCGCCCTTCACGGCGGATCAGGCGACAACGGCGAGCCATGCGAATCACGCGACGACATCCAGCCATGCCCTGACGGCGGACTTGGCGACGACGGCGACGCATGCACTGGCGTCCGATACCGCGACGACGGCGAGCCATGCGCTGTTTGCGGATGCGGCAACGACGGCGGTGGCGCTGGTGACGATGCTGGTTCACGGGGATCTGCTGAACCTGAACGCCGACGATCATCCCCAGTATATCCTGCACACCGAACTGGACAGTGAAGCAGAATTGGAGACGGCGCTGTCCGGTGTGAGCAACGTGTTCACGAACAATGACACGATCCCCTGGACGAACGTGCAGGACGTATGGGTCAACACGAGCGGGGATACGATGACGGGGAATCTGACCGCTCCTAAATTTATTTCGAGTAATACGACGGCGATGGGGCCGCCCATGGCTGTGTCGTCAACGGCGACCGTGACGAACCTGTCTGCGGATATGATCGACCAGTTGCAGAGCTGGCAGCTTTTTTGTTTGTCCGACGATGAAGAGGTGATCGGAATCCCCTCATTCAATGGCGGAAATTCGACCATCGTGACTCCTCCATTTCATGTTGATTCAAATGCCGTTATTACCAATCTCAACGCGGATCTTGTTGATGGAAAAAGTGAGTCGGTGTTCTTCACTCTTTCTGAAAATGAGACGGTCTCAGGAATTACGACCTTCAATGCAATCCCGGCATTTAACGGTGGGACGAGCGGATCCAGCGCACCCTTCACGGTCGATAGCACACAGGTCGTGGCGAATTTAAATGCCGATCTATTCGATGGTCATAATTCAGACTACTACGCAGTGGCCGGCGGGGCCGGAGACCTTTCGGCTTATTTCAAGTTGGATGAGAACGAGACGGTCACAGGCCGGCCGGTGTTTGCCGGAGCAACGATCTCCGATCTCGTGCCGCCCTTCACACTGACAGGCGCTTATGCCAACACGAAGGTGCCAAACTTGAATGCCGACCTGCTTGACGGAATCAGTTCGGCAGGATTTTGCGCGTCGGGGACCGGGGATGCTGGGACGCTCGACACCCACGATTCCACGTTTTTCATCAACGGGACGAGCACGGCGCAAACGATCTCAACTTCGCTCAAGGTGGCGACTCCATCGTCAGCATTGTCCGGGGCTTCTTTCGCTATAGACTCCACGCAGACGGCGGGTATTCAAGTCCCATCCGGTATTGCCATGTATGGCTATGGTCAGGGAAACACTTCGACCGATGGCTTCAGGATCACATCTTCCTATCATGATTATCTAGGGGCAGATACGCCGGTTCTTCTATGGAACAAAGAGAACTCCGACGTGCAGATCGGGAGTAACAATCTGCTTGGGCTGACGGTCTCTGACGACGGGGTAACGGTGGGCGCGGGTACGGGCGGGGTCGATTACACACTGGCGTTTAATGGAGAGTCGAACGACGGCGCAATCACATTCGATGAGGACAATGCGGATTTCAAATTCGATCAGGATCTTGTATCTGCTGGCGGTATATACGCATTTAACTCAACGTCAGGTATCCGAGGCTCCGGCGGACAGTTACAGGTCGGCGGGGCAACGGTCTATACCCGTTATGATTCAACTCCGGCTATTTATACTTATCTTGGAGCATGGTCAACAGCCCAGACAGCAACGGTTTTCTATAGTTATTCCGATGCAACGGTCTCTCTTGGATCTGCTACCCGTCGATGGAAAGGGAGCCACACTTTTGAAGAGACTTTCTATCCCAAAGCAGAACCGGCGGCCCCCTCGGCCGGTGTCACTTTATATGTTGACAGCACGAGTGGTGATCTGATGGCGAAAAATAGCGCGGGGTCCCTGGTGACCGTCGCGAATTTCTAATAGTAAAGAAAGGCAATGACAATGAATTATCTTGAGCGATGGATTAAGCAGCAATTTGGATGGGTGTTCATGTTGTTGGCGGTGCTGGTGATGACCCTGGTCTCCGTCGCGAACCGGGAAGGATCGGCGCAGCCAGAATCGGCGGCTGCCGTTTTGAAAGCCGAGAGCGATTTCACACCGGACGCGGATGCGACGCCGGCGCCGACGCCGCTGGCCAAGGAAAAGGCCAACACGTATGCGGTTAATTTTCCGGCGCTCAAGCCCGGCGACACGGTGACGGTGCGTTTTCTGGTGGAGGGGTCGAAGAGTCCCGATCCGATCGAGATGACCTTTTCGATGCCAACGACGGACACGCTTGTGCAGATCTATCAGGAGCAATTCCGGCAGGCGCAGGCGGGGCTTGACCAGGTGTTGAAGGCCCTGGACGCCGATCCGGAGAGTGTGGTGGACACGGCGATCTATCAGCAGAACGTGGTTGGTGAACGGGCGACGTTGAAGAAGCTGGCGGAACTGATCCGGCCGATTCTGATTGGGCGGGGCGTCAACGGGGTGATCCGGTCCAAACGAGTGAAGACTGGGGCATAGAGGCATGGTGATCATCAACAAAGACACAGGCATCTCGATCACGCTGGTGGCGGCGATTATCACGGGGATTATTTCCGTCGTAGGGATTTTATACTCAATCGACCGGAGGTTGATGGCGATCGAATATCAGAGCGCCGATCCCTGGACGGGCCAGATGCAAGTGATCTTCGCCAGAGACCTTGAGGCGGCCAACCGGGGGCTGGGGTTGAAAGTGCCCGACTGCGACGAGATCCAGGAGGACCTGGCGCGGCGGATGAAACTGAGTCAATCGGCCTGGGGCTGCGGCGGGGCCTGGGCGGCCGAGCCGATGGAGAAGAAAGAGGTTCAATGATGGAGAATCCGACGACGTTCAAGGCGTGGATGCGGCGGTTTGTGATCCCAGCGATGGAACGGATGGCGTATGGGAATGCGGAGTTTTACGGGCGGGCGGATGTGCGGGCGATGGTGGCGGCGATGGTGCACCAGGAGAGCAAGAGCGGTCGTGCGGACCGGCCGACGACGCTGGCC
Source organism: Bryobacteraceae bacterium (assembly GCA_039680545.1). Taxonomy (GTDB): domain Bacteria; phylum Acidobacteriota; class Terriglobia; order Bryobacterales; family Bryobacteraceae; genus JAEHDI01. The sequence goes on from JBDKSR010000635.1 coordinate 21,158, forward strand.
TACATCCATCACAACCTGGCGGGGATCACATTCATGGCCGGCGACGAGAAGCATTACGGCAAGGTGACGCTGCCGGCCAACGAGTTCGACACGGGGCGCTGGGTGGATTACCGGGTCTATGACTCGTTCGAGCATTCGCTGCACAACATCCGCTGGCACCTGCTGGAATCACGTTTATACCGGGACGACCGGAAAGAGGATTGCGAGGCGTGGCTGCGGGCGATCGGGCCGACATGGTGCGACAGCAATCCGAAGCACGTGGCGGGGCTGGTGAGTCTTTACGGGGAATGGCTGAAAGAGCTTGCGCCCGGCAAGTAACGTATGGATTTAACACATTGTCATGGGATAATATTCGAGCAC
>JBDKSR010000636.1:0-1517 GCA_039680545.1 Bryobacteraceae bacterium
TCGCCGCCTACCATTCGCACGAAAACATCTTCAAGCGTTTCAGTTCCCTGGCGCAGGTCCGACATCGTACGTTCCATGAGGAGACGCCCCTCGTGGATGATCGCGACGCGGTCACAGAGCCGCTCAACCACCTCAAGCACGTGTGACGTCAGGAACACGGTGGCCCCCTGCCGTACCTGATCGAGAAGCAGATCTTTCATCATTCGAGCCCCAACCGCGTCGACGCCCTCGAACGGCTCATCCATAAGAAACAGGGACGGACGATGAATCAGCGCTGCCGCCATCGAGATCCGCTTGCGCATCCCCTTCGAGTACTCGGCGATCAGCTTCCCGCGGGTGCCATCAAGTTCGAATAATGCTAGTAACTCACGGGCACGCTCACGAGAGACAGAGCGCCCGAGTTTGTACATCCGGCCTACAAATTCAAGGAATTCCAGGCCGGTCAGCCGGTCAAACAGCAGTGATTCGTCCGGAAGCAGGCCGATACGCGACTTGATCGCGAGGGACTCCTTCGGCATCGGCAGGCCGAGCAACTCCACCGAGCCGGAGGTGGGCGGAGTCAGGCCGGTCAACATCCGGATGGTGGTCGTCTTTCCGGCCCCGTTTGGACCGAGAAAGCCGAAAAAACAACCTCGGGGCACCTCAAGGGTCAGGCCGTCAACGGCGGGCCTGTCGCCGTACACCTTCCGCAAGCCTACGGCGCGAATCGCGGGAGTCGAGTCCTCCATGGCCTCCTCTATCCTAATCCCACACGAGGTTTCCCCGCCCGTGATGCATGAAGTTTATTAACGGAACGTCCGATAGCAGTAATGACGTCGGCATGACTAACGTTGAAACAACTTCGGCCCGGGATAAGCTCCTCAGGAGCCTGGACCGGCTGCCGCCATTCTCGCCCATCCTCGATCAGACGCTCGCCAATCTGGCAAAGGAAGATGTCGAGTTCGGCGAGATTGCCGATCTGATTGAGAAGGACACGGTGCTTGCCGGGAACCTCCTTCGCCTGGCCAACTCAGCGCTCTTTGGGCTGCACCAGGAAGTTAACTCGGCGCGGCATGCGATAGCCATCGCTGGAATACAAAAGGTTAGGAATACGGTGCTGGCGCTCTCCGTCACACGGATGTGGTGGCATCCCCCGGCGACACCGGCATGGAGGCCGGGCATGTTCAGCTTGCATTCCGCCGCCACAGCCACACTCTGTGACATGCTGGCGCAACGTGTACCGGTCGAATATCCGGAGGGTGCATTCATTGCCGGGCTGTTTCACGACCTCGGGAAACTCCTGATTGCGAACGAACTCCCTCGTGTATACGAGGTTCTGCGCACGATGGACGGGGGTGAAGAGAACGTAATCCAGACCAGTGAGGCGGAACTGGCCGGAATCACCCACGCCGAGCTATCGGCAGCCGCACTGGAGCGCTGGAAGCTTCCCCCTCCGATCCGCAAGGCCGTTCTCGATCACCACTCTCCCGAAAAACGGACTGGGGAGCAGCGCTCGCTGGGTGAAATCGTGCACTACG
>JBDKSR010000637.1:0-7491 GCA_039680545.1 Bryobacteraceae bacterium
TCCGGCAATAGGGACACTGAAGCTGTGCCGGCCGGGTTGCGGGTGACTCGTTGAAAAACTTCCGCTCGTCCATATAGTCCTAGTGAAGCTAGTGTATCAGGGACGGAATCCACTCAAACGTGGTGCCGTGCCCGTAAAGGGCCGTACCCGTGCATACTGGATTGGTAGTCAGCGGTACGAAGGAGGCGAGCGGCGAATGCGCAGTAGTAGATCGGTCACCGGATTCCATGTGGATACCATGGGCTTGCGGCGAGTGGTTATCCCTTTGTTGTTCTTGACGGCGGCTCTTTCCCTGGTGTTCGGCCAAAGTCTGGCATCCTCTTCAGAGGCCACGATCTATCCCGTGAGTCTGCTCTGCGCCGATCAGGAAGATCCGCTCGCAGCGAGCCACAGTGAACTCGACCTGAGCTGGAAATTGCGTGCGGCCGACGCCTCCATGCGCGGGCTTGTCCAGACTGCCTATCAGGTCCTTGTGTCGTCATCCGAGGAGGAACTTGCAGCGGGCCGGGGAAACCTCTGGAACACGGAGAAGGTGACCTCTTCCGGCACCCGCAATATTGCCTATGCCGGGCAACCTCTGGTTCCCGGAGCCACGTATTGGTGGAAAGTGCGCGTATGGGACGGGCACGGTGTCGCGTCGCCCTGGAGCCGCCCGTCGCGATGGACTGTCGCGTTGCGGCCGGAAGACTGGCACGCGAAATGGATCGCCAAACAGCCGGATGGGGCGGAACCGGAACAGGCCATGCCGGTCTTCCGTCACGCATTTCCAGTGGAACGGACTGTCAAGCGCGCCCTGCTCTCCATCTCCGGGCTTGGGCAGTACGAGGCTCGTCTCAACGGAGTGAAGGCCGGTGATTCGGTCCTCGCGCCGGGGTGGACCAACTACCGTAAGACTGTTTTCTACAACACCTACGATGTGACGGGGCTTCTCAAGCCCGGTGAAAACGTCCTCGGCGTCGTCCTGGGCAACGGCATGTACCATGTTGTGAAGACCCCCGGCCGTTACACGAAGTTCACCGGCTCCTTCGGCCAGCCCAAGCTCATCGCGCAACTTCATATCGAGTTTCAGGATGGCTCCTCGTTTGAAGTGGCCTCCGGCAATACCTGGAAGACGACCTCCGGCCCAATCGTTTACTCGTCAACATTCGGCGGTGAGGACTTCGATGCACGGCTCGATCCCCCAGGTTGGGACAAGCCGGGGTTCGATGATGCGAAGTGGACCGCGGTACGGGAGGTCAATGGTCCTGGCGGCACACTTGCGCCGCAACTCAATCCCGATATCAAGGTGATGAAGGTGTACCAACCCGTGAAAGTCACCGAGCCACGGCATGGAGTCCTTGTGTATGACCTCGGTCAGAACTTCTCGGGATGGCCGCAAATCAAGGTTCGCGGCCCGGCTGGAGCCACAGTGCGGATCTTCCCCGGCGAATTGCTCGACAAGCATGGGCTCGTAACCCAGAAGAGCGCCGGATCGAACGAGCGCACCGGCAATCAATGGTTTTCCTACACCCTTCGGGGAACGGCAGAAGAGGTCTGGTGTCCGCGTTTCAGCTACTACGGTTTTCGATACGTACAAATTGACGGTGCGTCCACGAAGCGCGCACCGGCTGCCGGCAAGCCGCTTGTGCTTTCGCTGGAAGGACAGTTTCTCTATTCCTCGGCTCCTGTCGTCGGCGAGTTCAGTTGTTCAGACGTGCTCTTCAATCGCATCCACAATCTGATCAATGCCGCTATCCGCAGCAACATGCAGAGTGTGTTGACCGACTGTCCTCACCGTGAGAAGCTCGGCTGGCTCGAAGAATCCCACCTGCTCGGCTCGGCCATCATGTACAACTACGGCGCTCTGCGCCTGTACCGCAAGATTTCTTCGGATATGCGCGACTCGCAGACGCCGGAGGGTTTGGTCCCCAGCATCTCTCCCGAGTACGCCGTGTTCAAACGTGGTTTCCGGGATTCCCCGGAATGGGGCAGCGCTGTTGTACTCAATCCCTTCCTCGTCTATCAGCACTACGCCGACCGCCGGATGCTGGTGGAACACTACGATGTAATGCGCCGGTATGTCGAGTACCTGGGCTCCAAGGCAGACGGCCACATCCTCTCCTACGGGCTCGGCGATTGGTACGACATCGGTCCGAAGCCGCCCGGCGTGGCACAACTTACCTCGCTCGACTTGACCGCAACCAGCATTTACTACGCAGACATCATGGCCCTCCGCTTGGCGGCGCGCATGCTCGGCAAGAGCGCCGATGAGCAACGATGGGATGCCCTGGGCCGCGAAGTCTCCGATGCTCTTCACGCGAAACTCTACGATCCGAAAACGGGTATCTACGACCGTGGCAGCCAGACCGCGTACGCCATGCCGCTGGTTATTGGGCTGGTGGCCGAACAGAATCGCAAGGCCGTGCTCGACAAACTCGTAAGGAACATCAGGCGCAACGGTAGCAACGTGACGGCGGGCGATATCGGATTTCATTACGTGGTCCGTGCACTCGGTGACGGTGGCCAATCGGGCGTGTTGTATGACATGCTCTCGCGCACGAATCGTCCCGGCTACGGCTACCAGTTGAAGAAGGGAGCGACCGCGCTGGCGGAGTCTTGGGACGCGAATCCTGGGGGTTCCCAGAATCACTTTATGCTGGGGCACGCGGAAGAGTGGTTTTACCGGTTCCTCGCAGGACTCGATCTCGACTTCTCCCGCCCGCGCGACGAACAGATTCGTATCCGGCCGAGTCTTGCCGGGAAGATCAGCGAAGCGCGCGCCCGCCACGATTCTGTTTTCGGCGGGATTTCTTCCCGATGGACTCTTCGCGACGGATTCATCCAGCTTGAGGTTGCTGTCCCGCCGAACCGTACTGCTACCGTTTATGTGCCTGCTTCCGGCCCGGATTCGGTGACGGAAAGCGGAGGTCCTGCATCTAAATCAAATGGAGTGACATTCGTGAGCCAAGGCGATCGGGAGTCCGTATTTCGAGTGGGATCGGGCCTGTATTCTTTCAGGGCGCGTATATGATGATAGTCATGCTGGCGGGATTGCCATCTTACCCGCTGCCATTAAGCTAAATTGGGAAAACCATCAAAATGACTCGAACCGCCAACTGTCTCGCGAAATTGGAACGGATGCGCAAGGCTCTTCGTCACGAGGAACCGGACCGCGTTCCCATCAGCGATTTCTTCTGGGGTGGTTTTCTGAAACGGTGGCGCGAAGAACTCGGGCTGAAACCCGGCACGGATATTTACCGCTACTACGACCTCGATTGGATTCAGTTGAACCCGAACATGGACCCGCACATCACTCCGTTCGAGATAGTGCGCAGTGATGACAAAGAGGTCGTCGTCCGGACGGGATTCGGCGCGACGATCCAGAAGAGGCTCGATTTGCCGATGCCCGCGTTTCTTTCGTTTGAGACGGACACGATCGAGAAGATGGCGGCGTTCCAGTTTGATGATCCATGGGACAGCCGACGCTATCTATCGGCCGGCGACGACCAGATCAACGGCGTGGGTGACGGATTCACGCGAAACACCGCCCCGTTCGTCGATCGCGTGAACGGCGTTTGGGAAGATTTCCCCGTTTTCGGCGGCGTGTGCGAGGCGCACGAGATGATCTGGCGGATCGCCGGCACCGAGAATGTGCTGCTTTGCATGGCGATGTACCCGGATGAAATAGCGCGCTTCGTCGAAAGAATCCACGCCTTCACGTTGGAGATTGTGCGCGCCCAGATCAAGGCCGCCGGCGGAAAACTGGACGGCATGGTGATCTGGGGTGACGTCGCCTATCGCAAAGGAATGATGTTCTCGCCCGATTACTGGCGCAAGCATTTCAAGCCGGGGGTCAAAGCGATCGTTGACGAGTGCCATAGTCATGGGTTGCCTGTGATCTACCACGGCTGTGGCAACGTCAAAAAGATCTTTGCGGATTTCATCGACATTGGCGTGGATGCGTACAATCCCCTCGAAGCGAAGGCCGGACTCGATGCCGTCGAGCTTCGGCGGGAATTCGGCCACGGTATCGCCTTCTGCGGCAATATGGATGTCATGGCCTGGGCTGGGGCGCCGATGAACGACCTGCGGGCGGCCGTTCTGACCAAATTGAACGCTGCCAAAGGCGGCGGATATATCTTTCAGTCGGACCACTCCGTGCCGAGCAACGTCTCGGGAGAGCGTTACGACTATGTGGTGAATCTCGTCAGGCAGTATGGCCGTTATCCTCTCGCGCTGGGAGAGTTCGATCTGCCTGACGTTTGCTGAGTGCTGGGAAGCTCATAGCGGTGGCGTTAGCCATCGAAATGTTATTTTGGTATTAGATCCCTGCCAGTTATGCATAAACTTATGGCCGTCCCAAATGAGGATCGTAATCCGCTTGAGACGTCGGAGTGGTTGCAGGCGCTGGATGACGTGATCGAAGAGGGCGGGCCTGACCGCGCCTCGTACCTGCTGGACCGCCTTCGTGAGCGAGCGGCTGTCTCCGGTGTCCCGGTCGCTGCCGGCGTCCGCACGCCGTTCATCAATACCATTCCGGTTTACGAAGAGGTCCCCTACCCGGGTGACCGCGACACCGAGCGTAGGATCAAGAGCATTATTCGCTGGAATGCCATGGCCATGGTCGTTCGGGCGAATAAGTACGACCCGGGCGTCGGTGGCCACATCTCGACGTACGCCTCTCTCGCGACGCTGCTCGAGGTTGGCTTCAATCACTTCTTCCACGGCTCGTATGGCGACCAGCCTGGGGATTTCATTTACTTCCAGGGACATGCCGCTCCAGGTGTGTATGCTCGCGCGTTTCTCGAAGGAAGGCTGACGGAAAAGCAACTTGAGAACTTCCGGCACGAGCTTCGGGAGCAGCCGGGGCTGGCTTCCTATCCGCACCCTTGGCTGATGCCGTCTTTCTGGCAGTTCCCCACCGTGTCGATGGGGCTTGGCCCGATCAACTCCATCTACCAGGCGCGCTTCATGCGGTACCTGGAGAACCGGGGAATCATTCCGGTGACGCCTCGCAAGGTCTGGGCGTTCGTCGGCGACGGCGAGTCGGACGAGCCCGAAACGTTGGGTGCATTGACGCTCGGCTCGCGGGAGAAGCTCGACAATCTCATCTTCGTCGTGAACTGCAACCTGCAGCGGCTGGATGGGCCGGTACGCGGTAACGGCCGCATCGTGGACGAACTCGAATCGGCGTTCCGTGGAGCGGGTTGGAATGTGATCAAGGTCTTGTGGGGCGGACCCTGGGACGATCTGATCGAACGCGACAAGAGCGGGCTGCTCGTCAAGCGCTTCGGCGAGTGCGTGGACGGCGAGTATCAGAACTACAAAGCTCGTGGTGGCGCATACGTGCGCAAGGAGTTCTTCGGCAAGTATCCCGAACTGTTGGAACTCGTGAAGGACATGACCGACGAGCAGATTGCCAAGCTGCCCCGCGGCGGTCACGACCCGTTGAAGGTGTACAACGCGTACATGCGGGCGGTCACGCACCAGGGCACGCCAACCGTGATCCTCGCCATGACCGTGAAGGGCTATGGCCTGGGAGAAGCGGGCGAAGGACGCAACATCACCCATCAGCAGAAGAAGCTGAACGAGCAGGAGATGGAGTACTTCCGCATGCGCTTCGATATCCCGATCCCGGACGAAACCGTTCACACGATCTCGTTCTACAAGCCCCCCGAGGATAGTCCTGAGGCGCGTTACATCGATGAGCGCAGGAAGGCGATGGGTGGATCTCTGCCGGTTCGCAATCCTAAGCCGATATGGATTACAGCGCCGCCGCTCGATTACTTTACCGAGGCGCTCGAAGGGTCCTCCGGCCGTGAAGTCTCAACCGCGATGGCGTTTGTCAGGGTGATGACGCTGTTGCTCAAGCATCCCGAACTGGGCCGCTTTATCGTGCCGATCATTCCGGACGAGGCGCGGACCTTTGGCATGGAATCCCTCTTCCGGCAGTTTGGAATCTACGCCAGCCAGGGGCAGCTTTACGACCCGGTGGACAAGGAGATGTTCCTTTTCTACAAGGAGTCGAAGGACGGCCAGATCCTGGAGGAGGGAATCACCGAGGCCGGCTCCATGTCGTCCTTCCTTGCGGCTGGGACGGCTTACGCGAATCATGGCGTGCCGATGATCCCGTTCTTCATCTATTACTCGATGTTCGGGTTCCAGCGCGTCGGGGATCAGATATGGGCCTTCGGCGACTCCCGTGGTAAAGGCTTCCTGATCGGAGGCACCGCCGGCCGCACGACTCTGGCCGGTGAGGGTTTGCAGCACCAGGACGGCCACAGCCTCGTGCTATCGAGCGTCGTTCCTACCTGCGCGAGTTACTCCCCGGCTTACGCTTACGAAATTGCCGTCATCGTCCGGGACGGTATTCGTCGCATGTATGCCGAGGAGGAAGATCTCTTCTATTACCTTGTTGTGGGCAACGAGAACTACGCGCAGCCGCCGATGCCGGAGGGCTGTCACGACGGGATTCTGAAGGGACTCTACCGGCTCCCGTCCGCCGGAACGGAAAAGGCGGTCGTGCAGTTGTTCGGCAGCGGGTCGCTGCTTCACGAAGCTTTGCGCGCGCAGCGGATTCTAGCCGAACGCTATCAGTTGGCCGCGGACGTTTGGAGCGTGACGAGCTACGGTGAGTTGCGCCGCGATGCTCTCGCCGTCGATCGGTGGAACCGCTTGCATCCAACCGAGCCTCCCCGGCGGCCGTATGTTGTCGAAGCATTGGAAGGCGCGGAAGGGCCGATCATCGCCGTCACTGATTACATGAAGGCCGTCTCCGATCAGATCGCGCCGTGGCTTCCTGAACGGCTCACATCGCTGGGTACCGACGGGTTCGGGCGCAGTGATAACCGGCAGCACTTGCGGCAGCATTTTGAGGTGGATGCCGAATCGATAGCGGCTGCGGCACTCTCGAGTCTGGCGCGGGAAGGGAAGTTCGACGCCGCTCGGGCGAGCCAGGCGCTCGACGAGCTTGGAATCAACCCGGACGCGCCCGATCCGGCCACGGCGTGAGCCCGGTGCCGTTGGAGATCCGTACTCGTAACTGGCTCATTCTGCTGGCGTTATTGTGCGTTCTCACGTACCTCCCGGCGCTCACGCAGCCCTTCATCGCCGATGATTACGACAACATCCCGCAGGCACGGACGTACGGGCCCGTCTCGGGATGGCCCGCGCTCGCCGCGCACCCCGTCCACAGCTACCGGCCACTGTTTCTGATCCTGACCTATTGGGTGGATCGCGCCTTCGGGCCGCACCCCGCCGCGTTCTACGCCGTCAGCATCGTTCTGCACATCCTCGTGACGTGGCTTGTTTTTGCGCTCGGAGCCTGGAATCTCGTGGGATGGCGCGTTTCCGGGCCGGCGGCGGCGTTTTTTGCCGTATATGAGGGACATCAGGAAGCGGTGATGTGGTATTCGGCCGCTTATGAGCCCTTGATGCTGATTTTCGGGCTTGGCGCCTTCATCCTGTGGATTCGCTGGCTGCAGTCGCCTCATCCGCGTCATTTTTGGTACG
>JBDKSR010000638.1:0-18776 GCA_039680545.1 Bryobacteraceae bacterium
AGAGTGACATAGAAGACGCTGGAGTAGCCCTGCGCGGCTCCGAAATGCGCCTCGGCGAGGCCGGCCGCGTTCGCGTCGTTCTCAACCCGGCAGGGAAGGCCGAATCGATCGCCCACGAGCTTGGCAAGCGGAATGTTGCGCCATCCGGGCAGATTGGGTGGGTTTATCACCACACCGGTCTTGGGGTTCAGCGGTCCCGGGGCGCAGATTCCGATGGCACGCACATCAGGGCGAAGGCAGTCGGCGATTGCCTTATAGACCTGCCCGATCGACACATCAAAGCCTTCTCCCGCGCGGGTTGGGATGGTGGTTGCATTCGTAACCTCCGCCGCATCATTGACGATGCCCACAGCAATCTTGGTGCCACCAATATCCACGCCAAGCACAGCCATGCAGGTACGATATCATGTGCAAGGAACGCTGCGCCGCCGCGTAGCGCACGGCCACGCATCAATCCGATGGCTCTAATCACCATCTCCGGAGAGCCCGGTTGCCGCCACGAAGAGGTAGCGCGCCTCACGGCACAACGGCTGGGTTTCGAACTCATCACAGAAAGCCGCCTCGGCACGATGATCGAACAGGAGTTCGGCGCGTCTACGCCGATCTCCGACAAGGCCTACCGCCACGCGCTTCTCTCGGTCCTCGCCCGGCTCGCCACCGAACACCATCTGGTTGTCTGCGCGTTCGGCGTGGAGCACATTTTCCAGAATTTTCTGGGTGTGCTTCGTGTACAAATCGCGGCGCCGGAATTTCGCCGTCTCGGCACGGTGATGCTGGAACGCCATATGGACCGGCCCTCCGCCCGGCGTGTGCTGCGCCAGATTGAAAAGGACGAACGCGCCGGCCGGCGACGCAAGTTCGGCCGGGCAACAGCCCCCGCGCACCTGTTCGATATCGTCCTCAACTCGGAGTTTCTCGAAGTTGACCAGATTGCGGAACTGGTTGCCGCCGCCGCGAACGCGCGGGGAATCATCGAGCAAGGACTCCTCAGCACCTCGGCAGATGCTCAACTGCAGTTCCAGGCACGGTTGCAGCTTTCGAAGTACGGCATCATGCCCGCGGGGGTCGTCAGTCTGAAGCGGAGCGACTTTTCCCATCCGAGCGAGGAGACATTCGCCCGGCTGCTCGATTTCTACCGCGTGGCGTGGGAATATGAACCGCGCAGCTTTCCGATCAAGTGGGACAAGGATGGCCGCGTGATGGAGGCCTTCACGCCGGACTTCTACTTGCCCGAATTCGACCTCTACCTGGAACTGACCACCATGAGGCAGCATCTCGTGACGAAAAAGAATCGAAAAGTGAAGCTCTTGCGCGAGATCTATCCCGATATAAACATCCAGGTCTTCTATCAGAAGGACCTTCAGAACCTCGTCTTTAAGTACGGCCTCGCCGAACGGAAGGCTCAGTTATGAGTAGTGCACAACTCCCCGAGATTGAGCGCGTTCTGTTCACGGAAGAACAGATCCAGGAACGCATTCGCGAGGTGGCCGCCGAAATCTCCGAACGATACCGCGGCCGCGATCTGAAGCTGATCGGCGTCCTGAAAGGCTCCATCTTCTTCCTCACGGCTCTCGCCCGCGCGATCGAAATCCCGATCAAAATGGACTTTCTGGGGATCTCCAGCTTCTCCAACCGGAAGGGCGCTCCGGGCGTGGTTCGTATCGCCAAGGACCTCGACGAGAGCATTGAGGGGGAAGACGTGTTGCTTGTCGAAGATATCGTCGATACGGGCTTCACCGCGCGGTACCTGTTGCAAACGCTGGCCGGACGCGGCCCCAATTCGCTGGGAATCTGCACACTGCTTGACCGCACGCCTCGCCGGATCGTCCAGATTTCTATCGACTTTCGCTGCTTCGAGATTCCGGACCGGTTCGTCGTCGGTTTTGGCCTCGACTACAGGCAACTTTACCGGAATCTGGGCTTCGTTGCGGTTATGAAACCCGAGTAACCCTGTTAACAGGTAATTCTAAATAACAGAAATATAAAGCTCTTCATTTGTGCCCCGTAGACGGGCGAAGCAGAGGGTTGGCGATTTTCCCTTTGTTTTCAAATGTCATCAGCCGGTAATATTGAAGCCCAACAGAAACGGCTTTACCATAGAGTTACTTCTGTCAGGAGATGGCACAGATGCAACTGGAAGTGCTATTTATATCTCCTTCCACTGAGGACGCCGGCATGCTGAGGGAAATGCTAAGTCCGCTCTCCGTTCCACTGCGACATGCGGCAAATCTGCGCGACGCACAGAACATCCTGGAGCGGGATCACTACGGAGTCGTGCTGACAGAGGCGCATCTGCCTGATGGCGAATGGGAAAATGTAGTTGACTATGTGGAATATCGACATCCCCATAGCGCGGTAATCGTGACACACCCTTTTGCCGATGCCAGATTTTGGGCGAGCGCCCTCGAAATGGGAGCATACGACGTACTGGCGCAACCCTTCTGCTGTTCCGAAGTGCAAAGGATTCTCTCGAACGCCCTGTTCTCGCCCGTTGAATTGAAGCGGGCGAACCACGCAGCCCTATAATGGTTCTTCCGACAGGAGGAACCGATGTCACAGGCCATTAACGCGTTCGTGGACCAGAACCGCGAGCGCTTCCTCGATGAACTGAACGAGTTCATCCGAATTCCCAGCGTCAGCACACTGCCGGAGCACAAGGCAGACATCGAGCGTGCGGCCCAGTTCGCTGCAGACAAGTTGGCCGCGGCGGGCATGGAGAACGTCGAACTGATCCCGACGGGCCGCAATCCCCTCGTCTACGCTGAATGGCTCCACGCTCCCGGCAAGCCCACGGTGCTGTGCTATGGGCACTACGACGTCCAGCCGGCAGATCCCCTCGACGAGTGGGTGTCGCCACCCTTCGAGCCTCAGGTCCGGAACGGGAACCTGTACGCGCGCGGCGCGGTGGACGATAAGGGCCAACTCTACGCCCAGATCAAAGCCATCGAGACGATTCGCACGATAACAGGGACGCTGCCTGTCAATGTGAAATTCATTCTCGAGGGAGAAGAGGAAGTCGGGGGGGCATCGATCGCGAAGTTCGTTGCTGAGAACCCCGAGAAACTGAAAGCGGATGCGGCCCTGGTCTCCGATACGGCACTCTATGCCGAGGGCATTCCGACCCTTTGTATCGGCCTGCGTGGCCTCCTCTACCTGGAAATCGAGGCGGCCGGCCCCTCCCGCGATCTGCACTCAGGATTGTACGGCGGCGCCGCGCCGAATCCGCTCTTCGGTTTGATCGAGATCCTTTCCAAGGCCAAAAACAGCCGCGGCGTGATTCAGATACCGGGGATTTATGACGACGTCGACGCCCCGGCCCCCGCGGAGAAGGAAAGCTGGGAGAAGCTCCCGTTCAGCGAGAAGGATTTTCTGAAGAAGGAAGTCGGTTCCGCAAAACTGACCGGCGAATCGGGCTATTCGGTGCTCGAGCGCGTTTGGGCCCGCCCGACACTGGAGGTGCATGGCATTGCGGGTGGCTTCACGGCCGCCGGCGCGAAGACGGTCATTCCGGCAAAGGCCACCGCGAAAGTGAGCATCCGGCTAGTGCCGCGCCAGGATCCGGACAAGGTGATCGCCGCCGTGCGTGAGTTCGTGCGGAAGAAGACACCGAAAGGAATCCGGACCGAGGTCCGCGTGCTGAGCGCTTCGCCGGGCATCCTGGTGAACCCGGATCATCCCGCGATCAGCATCGCAGCGAAGGTCTTCGCCGATGCCTACCAGCGTGAGACGGCCTTTATACGCTCCGGGGGCTCGGTCCCGATCGTAGGGGACTTCGCAAAGCACTTGGGTATTCCAACTGTCATGATGGGGTTCGGGCTCCCCGACGATGGCCTGCACTCCCCGAACGAAAAGTTCTGTCTTGAGAACTATTACGTGGGGATCAAGACCATCGCGAATTTCCTGGAAGAATTCGGGCTAAGCCGTTAGCGTCTTGGCGCACGAGCAAGAAAAAATCGTCCGCTCCGCTGGAGTGGTGTCGATATCCGTCTTTGCCAGCCGGGTAAGCGGATTGGTCCGCGAGATCATCATGGCGCGGCTTTTTGGAGCCGGCCAGATCTACGACGCGTTTCTCCTCGGCTTTCGCATCCCGAACCTGACACGGGACCTGTTCGCGGAAGGGGCGCTCTCTTCGGCGTTCATCCCGACCTTCACGCATTACCTCAAGACGAAGAGCCGCGAGGAAGCGGCGGTGCTCGCCAACCTTGTGACCGCCGCGATCGTCGTCGTGGTCGGCAGTTTCTGCGTGCTGGGCATGATCTTCAGCCCGGAACTCGTCCGGCTGCTCGCGCCCGGGTTTGCCTTGGTACCGGGCAAGTTCGAACTCGCAGTGGAGTTGACGCGGATCATGTTCCCGTTCCTGCTGCTGGTTGCTCTGGCGGCGCAGGCGATGGGGATGCTCAACGCATGCGGACAGTTCGGCGTCCCGGCGATGTCCTCGACTTTCTTCAACATCGGGTCGATTACGTTCGGGCTGACGATCGGCTTCTTGCTGGGGCCGCGCCTGGGATTCGATCCGATCATCGGGATGGGGATCGGCGTCGTGCTCGGAGGCGCGCTGCAGTTGCTCTGGCAAGTGCCGAGCCTCCGCCGGTCGGGCTTCTCGTTCCGGCTCCGTACGGGGTGGTCGCACCCCGGGCTGCAACAGATTCTTCGTTTGATGGGTCCGGCGATCCTCGGCAACGCGGCGGTGCAGGTCAACGTGATGGTGAACACGAACTTCGCCTCCGGCATCTCCGACCCGGTGACAGGACCGGACGGTCCGGTAAGCTGGCTCGGCTACGCGTTCCGGTTCATGCAGCTTCCGCTTGGTCTGTTCGGCGTCGCGATTGGCTCCGCAACGCTTCCGGCGGTCTCGCAGAGTGTGTCTCTCGGCCGTATGGACGAGTTCCGGCAGACTGTTTCGCGTTCGCTCGGAATGGTCTTCCTGCTGACGCTGCCCTCTTCGGTCGGATTGGCCTTGCTTGGCGAATCCATGATCGGCGTGATTTACGAAGGCGGGAAAGTCCGCCCATACGACACCCAGCAAACGGCGCTCGCGCTCACGTATTACGCCGTGGGGCTCGGCGGCTATGCCGCGCTGAAGGTACTGACCCCGGCTTTCTATGCCCTGGCGGACGGCAGGACGCCGATGTTCGTCAGCATGGGGTCGATCCTGATCAATTACCTGGTCGCGGCGAGCATGGTCCGCACCGGGACGCTCGGCCACGCCGGTCTGGCGATGGCCACGTCAGCGGTGGCATGGTTCGGATGTCTGGTGCTGTTCTGGATTCTGCGGGGGCGCGTCAGCGGAGTGTACGGAAGACGCCTATTTGAGAGCGTGGGGAAGATTGTGGTCGCGTCCGTGGTGATGGGAATCGCCGTTGTTCTGATGAGCCGGTCCATCGCAACGTGGTTGGGTGTCACGCGGACAGCACGATTAATAGACCTCGCTGTCTCAATTCCAGGAGGCGTACTGATCTTCTGCGCGGCATGCCGGGTCCTGCGGGTTGCCGAACTGGAACTCGCCGGACGAGCGCTGTTCGCCCCGGTCATGAAGTGGGCGGCTCGCCAACGTGCTAAAATTTGAACGTTGATGGACCCCGACCTTACAGCCGTAATTAAACTTCAGAGTTTAGACGCAAAGATCAAAGCACTCAAGACGGAAATAGCAGCACTCCCGAAGCATATCGCTACCATCGAGAAGTCCCTTGATGCCCAAGTCCGTAAGCTGGAAGCGCATCAAGCGGCCCTCGCTGCCAACCAAAGGGAACGCAAAACTGTCGAAGCCGAGATCAAGGAACTTGGGCAAAAAGCATCCAAGCTCAAGGACCAGATGATGGAGGCGAAGACCAACGAACAGTATCGGGCCTTTCAGAACGAGATCGATTTCGTGCAGAAAGAGGTCCGTAAGTGCGAGGACCGGATTCTGGATCTGATGACCGATTCCGAACCTCTCCAGCAGAATATAAGCAAAGCGGAAGCCGCGCTCAAGGAAGAAAAGGCGCGAGTCGAGGCGGAGAAGAAAGACGCTCAGAAACAGACGGCAAAGACGAAGCAGTCACTCGACGAGATGACTGCCGAGCGAGCCCGTCTGGTTGCCGGCGTGAAGCCCTCGATTTACAACGCTTACGAACGGATCCGGAAACGGCGCGCAGGTATCGCCGTGGCCGAGGCCGCCGACGGGCGTTGCTCAGCTTGCCACCTCGCGTTGCGCCCGCAGTTGGACCAGGATCTCAGGATCGGCAAGCAGGTCATCTTCTGCGAAAGTTGCGGCCGGATACTGTACTACGTTCCCGAGGTCGACGTCGAGACCGAGCAGACTGCCGGGACCGACGCCAGCGCCTCTAAGTAACGAAATCCTCACTCCCGGGAGCGGCAGTTCCTCCCTAGCGGCAAGGGACTGCCTTGATGTGTTACCATCCCCTTTTTGGTGCGGTTCCTCACGCCAGAACCAGCCTCAGCAAGGGAGTAGATCCAGTGAAAACATACGACGGAAAAGACATCCGGAACGTAGGCTTGGTGGGACACGGCCACGCCGGGAAAACGTCTCTGGCCGCCGGCGCTCTGTTCCTCAGCGGAGCGACGAACAGGCTCACGAGCGTGGACGAGGGAAACACTCTCACCGACTTCGACGAAGAAGAGATACAGCGAAAGATTACGATCGCGACCTCGCTCGCATGCGTGGAGTGGAAAAAGCAAAAGATCAACTTCCTCGACACGCCGGGCTTCAACACGTTCATCAATGACACCCATGCCGCGCTGATAGCGGCGGATGCCGCGCTCGTCCTGGTGGACGGCGTCGCGGGCGTGGAAGTCACGACCGAGAAGGTCTGGCACTTCGCCGCTGACTTCAACCAGCCGCGGGCCATCGTCGTCAACAAGCTTGACCGGGAGAACTCCGGCTTCGAACGGGCGCTGGCGAGCATCCATGAGAATTTTGGAAGGGAAGCCGTCCCGCTGCACCTGCCGATCGGCTCCGAGCGGGACTTCCGCGGAGTCGTCGACCTCGTGCGGATGAAAGCCTACCTCTACTCCGATACTTCGGGGAAGGGCCGCGAAGAAGACATCCCGGCTGACATGCAGGACGCCGCAGCGAAGGCCCACGATGCTCTCGTCGAGATGGTGGCTGAAGGCCATGACGCCTTGATGGAAGAGTTCTTCGAGACCGGCACGCTCGCCCCGGAACGCATTCTGGAAGGGCTCCGGAGCGCCGTAAAAGAGATGCGACTGTTCCCGGTCTTGTGTGCTTCGGCGACCAAGAACATCGCCACCGATCTGATCCTCGATTTCGTTCTCGACTACCTCCCCGCCGCGGCCGACCGGGGTCCACTCGACGGTACAGCAGATGGAAAGCCTGCGACCAGGAAAGTGGCCGATTCCGAACCCGTCTCGGCGTTCGTGTTCAAGACCGTCGCCGACCCGTTTGCCGGCCGCGTCACGTACTTCAAGGTTTGCTCCGGCATCGTTAAGAACGACGCGAACCTCGTCAACGGGCGCACGAGCGGCGCCGAGCGTTTTGCCCATATCGGCTGCCTGCTTGGGAAGACAATTCAGCCGGTTCCGGAGCTGCACGCGGGCGATATCGGTGCAGTGGCGAAGCTTAAGGAAACCCTGACCGGAGACACGTTGACCGACAAGGGCACCCCGATCAGCTACCCCACGGTGAAGTTGCCGGAACCGTCCATCGCGTTTGCTGTCGAGGCCAAGACCCGCCAGGACGAAGACCGTATGGGCCAGGCGATTCAGAAGATCCTCGAAGAGGACCAGTCCCTCCGCTTCTACCGCGATCCGCAGACGAAGGAATTCCTGCTGGGCGGCAGCGGACAGCAGCACGTCGAGGTCGTCGTCAGCCGTCTGAAGAACCGGTATGGCGTCGATGTCACGCTGAAGGCGCCGAAGGTGCCGTATCGCGAGACCATACGCGGCAACGCAGACGTCCAGGGCAGGCATAAGAAACAGACTGGCGGCCACGGACAGTTCGGGGACTGCTGGATCCGCATGGAGCCCCTGCCGCGCGGAGGGAACTTCGAGTTCGTCAGCGCGATCTTCGGCGGATCGATTCCCCGCCAGTACATCCCGGCGGTCGAAAAGGGCATCGTCGAAGCGGCGGAAAAGGGCTACCTCGCCGGTTACCCGGTGGTGGACTTCAAGGTTGAGGTCTACGACGGCTCCTATCACGACGTAGACTCCTCGGAATTGTCATTCAAACTGGCGGCGCGGAAAGCGTTCAAGGCGGCGATGGCGGTGGCAAAACCCGCCTTACTCGAACCGATCATGAACGTGGAAGTGCAGGCGCCGGTTGAGTTTGCAGGCGACCTGATGGGGGATATGAACGGACGCCGCGGCCGGATCTCCGGTATGGAGACCCGCGGGAATACGCAGATCATCCGGGCACAGGCTCCCATGTCCGAGATGTTGAATTACCAGAACGACTTGATCTCCATGACCCAGGGCCGGGCTTCATTCAGCATGGAGTTCGACCACTATGACTTCGTTCCGCAGCAGCAGGCCGAGAAGATCATTGCCGCTGCCAAGGCTGCGAAAGAGGGCGTGGAGGAAGAGGAGGAGTAGCCCCCGGCTACCCCGATCCTTGGATTTTGAGGAAGGGCAACCCCAACAGTACGAAGGGGTTGCCCTTGACCACCTTCCTCGGGGTGTTATACTGTCAGAAATTGTATCCGATGTAGAGTTTGAATCCCAGGTTGACGCCAGGACTGCGGATGAGACAGAAACGGCCTTATTTTTTTCATACATACGTTCTCATAACTCTGGCGGTACTAGCGATTTATTGCGGTTGCGCTCCGGCACGGTCCCAGTCCTACCGGACTTCTCTTGTAGCCGCAAGGTCTGTACCGCCCGTACTTGCTGACATTCCGGTAACACCCCCAGCGGTGAAACCGAGTCTTTATCTTCACGAGGGGCCACAGTTCCTCGACGAGCCCCGCTCGCTCAATTCAGAGTCAGCGCTGACAAGCGTTCAGGCGATTCTGAACCGTTCGGAAGCGCGCTATCAAGCCGGCAAGGAACACTATGACGCCGGTGAGTTCGCCGATGCCCGGGAAGATTTCGATCTTGCGATCGAAACCCTGCTGACGGCGCCCGCCAACCTCGTGGACCGGCAGCGTGTCGAGAGAAAACTGGCCGAGCTGATCGAAACCATTCACCGCTTCGACCTGGCCGGATTGGGCGCCGGCGAGTTGCCGGCCGAACCGGTCTTCGACAAGTCGCCGATTGAGGCGATTCCGGAACCGACCTTCCCCATCGACCCGGCCCTGGCGAATCAGGTGACGGAAGAAGTACGGGTTACGGCATCACAGCTCCCCCTCGAATTGACTGACGAAGTCCTGCAATACATCAAGTACTTCTCCTCGGAACGGGGCCGTAAGATCGTGGCCAGCGGACTGCGGCGTGCAGGCCGCTACCGCTCGCTGATTCAGAGAATCCTCGACGAAGAAGGCGTTCCCCAGGAGTTGATTCATCTGGCACAGGCCGAGTCCGGGTTCATGCCGCGCGCGGTTTCCCGCATGCGCGCCACTGGAATGTGGCAGTTCGTGCTCGACACCGGCCGCAAGTACGGCCTTCAGCAGACGCGAAACAGCGATGACCGCCTGGACCCGGAAAAGGCGACCCGTGCCGCTGCCCGGCACTTGCGCGATCTTTATCAGCAGTTCGGCGATTGGTACCTGGCGATGGCCGCATATAATTGCGGTCCGCTGAACGTCGAACGGGCCGTTCAGCGTAGTGGCTATGCGGATTTTTGGGAGTTGCGCCGCCTTCGGATGTTGCCGAGAGAGTCGTCAAATTACATCCCGATCATCGTCGCGATGGCCATCATGAGTAAGAACCCGGCTCACTACGGCCTTGACGGCGTGGAGCCGGATCCGGCGATTGAGTACTCTACGATCGAGACGGAGGCGCCTACCCACCTCGCCCTGATTGCCGACATTCTCGGCTCCCCCGTGAGTGAACTCCTGGATTTGAATCCCGCGTTGCTTCGAAACGTTGCCCCGGAGGGCTACTCACTCCGCGTACCGAAGGATAAGGCGGCGTCGGTGTCCTCAGCGTTGGAGATGGTTCCGCGCGAGCAACGTGCGGCATGGCGGCTGCATCGCGTGGAAGAGGGTGAAACGCTCGCCGGAATCGCGAAACGTTACAGCGCTACCGCCAAAGGGATAACGGAAGTGAATGATCTTGACGATAATCCTCCTGAGGCAGGTAATCTGCTGTTGATCCCGGCGGCGAAGCAAGAGGCCAAAGTTTTAAAGAAGAAGGGCACCCGGACGGTCGCGCGGAGAAGCAAGAGGAGTGGCACCAGAAAGGCTTCGACGCGGATGGCTTCCACCGCATCGGCGAAGGCGAAGCGGCTCACGAAGATTGCATCGCGAAGCCCGCGCCGAAGAGGCACGACGGTCAATCGTTGATCGTGATGTTAATTCCGTTTGCCTCGCACATAAAACGCGTTATGCTATCTGGTGATCATGCCCGACCAGGAGGCACCGAGGATGACTGACGACGCCAGTTTCGCTCTCGACGCTGAGGATGACGAATACGCGTTTGACGAAGAGCACATCGAATTGGAATCCGAAATTCTGTCTTACGGGCCCGATGACGAAGAGGAAGACTTAGGACCAACCATCGAAGTCGAGCCGCAGCAAGAAGAGGCACCGGCGCCCGTTGTTGAACAACCCGCGCCACCGCCAGTGACAGAGACGCCAATCAAGGCGAAAACTCCAGCTCCAAAGAAGAAACCTGTAACCAAAGCCATGACGAAGAAGACATCCCCCGCGAAGAAGGCAGCCGTAAAGGCCGCCCCCAAGAAGGCAGCCGCGAAGGCGGCTCCGAAGAAGGCCGTCAAGAAAGCGGCCGTGAAGGCGGCCCCGAAGAAGGCTGTCAAGAAGGCGGTTGCAAAGGCTGCCCCGAAGAAGGCCGTTAAAAAGGCGGCCGTGAAGGCAGCTCCGAAAAAGGCTGTCAAGAAGGCTGCCCCGAAGAAGGCCGTCAAGAAGACGGCGAAGAAGTAGGTCTAGCGATTGATCGGATGTGCCGTCAGCCGCATAAACTGGCATAGCGATGCCGTTGCAAGCCCGACGGCACATCCGGAAGATGCGTGGCGGTGCGCAGTCGCACCTTGTGGAGGCGGACGATGATGCCTGCTACGTCGTTAAGTTCCGCGACAATCCACAACACCGCCGTATCCTCATCAACGAGTGGATAGCCTCGTCCTTCCTCAGATACCTTCAGGTAGCCACCCCGCAGACGGCGATTATCTCCATCAGTGAACAGTTTTTGTCTGACAATCCGGAAGTGTCGATTCAACTGGGTTCACGGAATCAGCCCGTCTCTCCCGGCTGGCACTTCGGCTCCCGATATCCCGGCGATCCTGCAACGGTTGCCGTATACGACTATCTGCCCGACGTTCTGCTACGGCAGGTCGCCAATGTGAGGCACTTCCTCGGGTCGCTCGTGGTCGACAAGTGGCTCTGCAACGCTGACGGACGGCAGGCGATATACTTCCGGGCCCGTGTCCGGGACTGGAACCCATCGAGCGGCGCCCACCCTCGCCAACTCGGCTTCATCGCATGCATGATAGACCAGGGTTTCGTGTTCAATGGACCGAATTGGGAGTTCGTTGACGCCCCGTTACAGGGGCTTGCGCCGCGCCCAGTCGTCTATGAGCAGGTCCGGTCCATCGACGACTTCCAGCCATGGTTGGAGCAGGTGGTGCATCTCCCTGAAGAGGTGGTGGATGAGGCAGTGCGAACCATCCCGCCGCAGTGGTTCGACGGCGATGAATCCCAGATCGAGGCCCTTCTCGAAAAGCTGATGCGGCGGCGCGCTCGTGTGCCCGATTTGATACTCGACTGCCGCCGCGCCAAGCGCGATTTATTCCCGAATTGGAATGCGATCCGCAGCTAACTTTCCCAGGTTCAGACTTTTCTGATCCCCTCCGGAGTGTATTTTGTAGAATGGTATCTAGAATGCATGAGTTTGTTCTACATAACGGAGAAATAGTAAAAGCATCGAGTCAGGTACTCGCGCCCGGGCAGGTTGGGTTGCTCTCGGGGTGGGGCGTTTTCAGCACAGTGAAGGTCGTGGACGGGGTTCTCTTCGCCTGGGAACGCCATTGGGCACGGATGAACCGCGACGCCAAGCGCATGCACGTCCCCTTCCCCAGCGATCCGGATGCCGTGCGCGAACGTCTGGAAAATCTCGTGGCCGCCAATGGCTCGCCCAACGCGACCATGCGCATCGCCGTGGTCAGAAACCGCGGCGGAATCTGGGAGGGGCCCGGCCTCACCCGTGATTACGATCTCGTTGCACTCACGACCGGCCTGAAGGAGTGGGGCGAAGGCGTAAAACTGACTGTCGCGCCTCAGGCCCGGCACGCCGCCTCCACTTTCGCCGGCGCCAAGGTCCTTTCCTGGGCGGCCAACCTGGTTTACCTCGAAGAGGCGCAGGACAAGGGCTTCAATGAGGTAATTCTGCTCAATGAGCGGGACGAAATCAGCGAATGCACGTCGGCAAACATCTTCCTGGCCCAGGGAGACCGGGTTTGGACGCCGCCACTGCGCTCCGGCTGCCTTCCCGGCGTTACCCGCGACCTGTTGCTCGCGGACGTGAAAGCCCCTGGGATCGAGGTGAAGGAACGCGACCTGACGACCGCCGACATTGAGAAAGCTGACGAGTTGTTTATTACTTCGACAACACGCGATCTGCTCCCCGTACTCTCTGTCGATGGGACTCAGATACCGCGTAACAGCAGGGTTCGCAAGGCGCTTCAGTATGCTTTCAGCGCATATACCGCCAGCTACGTCGCTGCCCGGAAAGCCAGAGTATCCCCACAAGGATGAGACGGCCCTAGAGGCTCCGATCCATCGATGCGGACGAAAGAGGGAGAGTCATGAAGACAAGGTGCCCAGAATGCGGAAGCAGGGATTTGCGATTCTCTCACGTTCGTAACCCACTCGAACGGTTGGGCACCCTCCTGGGCAAGCGGCCTGTGCGCTGCCGCAGTTGCCGTGCGCGATTCGACGTCCGCATGTGGACGTTCTCGGACCTGCGGTACGCCCACTGCCCGAGATGCATGCGTATGGACCTGAGCCTTTGGTCCGAGCGAAACTACCGTGTCTCAGCCTTCCGCCTGCTGATGCTCCAGTTGGGCGCGAGACCCTATCGCTGCGAACCCTGCCGGTGCAACTTCGTGAGTTTCCGCAGGCGTAAAGAGAAGTTCCGTCCCCGAAAGCCCGCGAGCGAGCACCAGACAACCGAGGTGAACGACTAGGTCGAGGAGGGAGGGATCCCGCCGTCTTCTCTTCGCGGCCAGAGTGTGGGGACAAGGCAAGAAAAAGAAAATGGTTCCAAGTGACCCACTTTCCAGCTTGCTCTCCAGCCGGCATGCGCGGCCCGAGCTTGGCATTCAGCCGGATTGTGCGTTTCCCTCATTGCTCCATCTGACCGATTTTCGCCGGCCAAACTTCACAGCGCTGAAGGGCGCCTGCTCATCCGACTAGTAGAAGCCGACGTCTGCGAACGGCCTTTCTCTCCACCACAGCGATTGCTTCTCTTGGAAGCCTCCGCAGCGATCTCGCCGATCCTGGCCTATCCGTTCAACGTCCTTCCAGACTATCAGCAGACTCGTTCGGCCTTTGAACTCCCTCCCCCGCCTCCGGTTGTCTTCCGGCTGCGGTGAAGATCAGTGTTCTCGGCCCGTTGCCTACCGTACGGTCCGGTCGTCCTGGCCTTTCCTCGAACTTCCACTCCCCTTTGGGGTCTTTCGGCCCCGCCGGCTCAAAGTGCTCGGCTCGATTCCTGGTCAGAAAGCTTACCTCTCCAAGTCGCCCGATTGCCTTTCGCTCCCCGCCAGCGTTGTTTCTTAGTCAAACCCGCCAACGGCTCATCGGTCCAGGCTCGCTACAACCCGTGAGGCCCGCTGTTCCGTGAACCTCTTGGAACCATCCTCATAATGCATCCGATGCCACAAACTTGTCAAACAAAATCGTCATCGGAGCGCCGTTTTTCCAGCGGTTTTATTTGCTTATTTTTCAATAGGATAGCCATTCGCCGCCCTGGATTTGCTGTGAATAAAACATGGCGCGGCCTGAATGTTTCAACGACTTGCCGCAGGGTTCAGTTTGAGGATCATACCGGTGTCCGTGGCGACCCAGATATGCTCATCATCGACCACGGAAAGCACTGCACGGCGCGCCACAGCGCGATAATCGACCTTCATTTCGTGCCAGTTTTCGAGGTCCCGGCTGCTCAAAATACGCAGCTTACCCGGTATCGGAGCACGGAAAAACTTGCCGCTCGGCTCGAAGGCCGCAAGGTAGGCGGTCCCCGACGGTGTGACTGCGATATCGGTAACCGCGCGGTCCATTCGTCGAAAAGCGCGTTCGCTCTGTCCGCTCCGCAGGTTGAAGCGAAAAACCTCCGAAGGCCACTCAAAATAGCGTAAGAACTCAATCAGCCCAAGGCCTACGCCCTGCCCAGCAAACGCGACGTGAGTCACCTGACCAAAAAGAGACATCGTCTGAGCAGACCAGTTCCGTCCGCCATCAAGCGTCTCCAACAGAATGGTCATTCCGGGCCACTCACGGCGTTTCGTTCTAATATCGGGATCCATCCAGTCCGGCAGGAAAGACTCCCCACGCCGCGGCAGAATACTCGCACCGGCGATCAATCCACGCCCTTCTTTCGTGAATGTGATCCACGTGAACGACGTATAGTCGGCACTGCTTTTCACTTTGTCGGTAACATCCACGCGCTTCCAGTTACGCCCGCCGTCGGCTGTCTCCCAGACCCCTTTCCCCATGCCGACGGCCCACCCATGCATCTCGTCGCGGAAGTGGACGCGCAGAACGCCCCTCGGACTCCTCTGTTTGTGCCAACTGTAACCCGCCTCAACCGTCTTCCAGATGCCGTCCTGTGTGACGACCCATCCGACGGATTCATTCAGGAAGAACAGAGAAAGACCGACGTCCTTGAACTTGACGTTCGTCCACGTCCGGCCGCCATCGCGCGTGACCAGCATCGCTGGTTTCTCGAAGCCGCGTGATCCCGTCATCACGCCGACGGCGACACCGCGTTCCGCGGAAGAAAACTTCAGGTCGTTGATGACGAGGGCTTCCTTCCGCTTGTCGAGGAAATACTGAAGGTCCCAGCGCTGGGCTTGAAGCGCCCCACCGAGAAGGAAAAGCAGCCCGAGGCCGACCAGGCGCCGCATCACGCTGCACCTGGCACGCGCGGCATCACCGGCCCGGAGGACAAGACCAGTTCCACGTGATTCGCCGCTTCGACGGCAGTGGGTTCCATCCGGGCCAGCACGAGCAGGCACCCTACCTGTTCGCCGACCGTGGACAAAACCTCCATCTCGCTGCCCGTATGCGAATGCGGCAGCCTGTGTTGAACGTTGATGACTCCCACGACGCGGTTGCGCGCAATCACAGGGGCCGAGAGAAACGCCTCGTAAGTATCCTCAGGCAGAAATCCAAATGTTTTGAACCGGGAGTCTTTATAGGCCTCACGCGGGATCGCGAGCAGCCGCCGTTCACGCGCCACCCATCCGGTCAGACCCTCGCTGAGCTTCAGGTGGACCTTCCCGATGGACGACGGATGCGGTGTATTCGAGGCGCAGAGGACCAAATCATCGTTGTCCAACAGGTACACCAAGCAAGAGTCGCACTGAGTGAATTCAACTACGAGATCGACAATGCCCTGCAAAACCTCGGGCAGGCTCATCTCGCGCACCATCATCCGGCTGATCTTCTGGAATAGCTGGAGCTGCTGCTCGGTGCGCAGAAGGCGCAATTCGAGGTCCTTACCTTTTGCCACACCCCTATTATCCCAAACGGGGAGGCATACAGAACTAAGCCCGCGGGAGTCCGCGGCTATGCGTCCACGTGTGTCGAGAAGAAACGCTCAAGGGCGACCTTATTTCGGCCGGACAGCTCAGTCGACAGCTTGAGCATCTCGGCCTCCGGCATCGGCTTGAACGTCCGCGCCACCTCAATGTTCTGCTCGATGTGCTCCAGTTTGGGCATGCCCACGACGGCCGCAGTCACGGGCAACGAGAGCACATAGCGCAGCAGCGCATCCGGGGGCGCCTGTCCGGCAATTTTGTCCTGCGCGAAGATCTTCATGGCGATCACGCCCATCTTCTTCCGCTTCGCCACCGGGAGTGCAAGAGACTCGAAACTGGCTGCCCCGGGGTAGCTGGCCACCTTCTGCCCCCTGGCTATCGGCATCTCCACCAGCGCGGCATTGAGTGCCATCTGCGTCACATCAAAATCGTGGCGATCGAGAGCGGTCTTCAGCGTCTCCGGGCCGCCATGACATGTGATGCCGATAAACCGCGCCATTTTCTGATCGCGGACCTTGTAAAGCGTCTTCAACACGCCGTCCGGAGCCTCAATCGCCGCCAGATCTTCGTCGCCGTGCAGGCTGTGAATATGGAGGAGGTCAACGTAGTCCACCTGGAGCCGCTTGAGGCTGCCTTCTATTGAGCGCATGGCCTTCTCGCCGTTGCGCTCACTGACCTTGGTGGCAAGGAAGAGCCCCTTGCGCCGGGTCTTCATCACCTTGCCGACCCATTCCTCACTTTGGCCGTTGCCGTATGAAAAGGCACTGTCAACATAAGTGATTCCGAGGTCCAGGGCGTGATTCAGCGCATCGATGCCCTTGTCTACCTCTTTGTATGACAGGAAGCGGCTACCGCAGCCGAAAGCCAGGATGGAGACACGCTGGCCAGTCTTACCCAGCACCCTGGTGGGCAGACTCTTCGTTCCGGCGCGAGCCGTGGCCGCTGCAGCCACCGTACCCAGGAACTCGCGTCTGGTTGGAATGCTCATTTGCTATCGCCTCCTTATACTGCTCAGTCTATCCGAAGGAATCTTGTCTATGGCGGGTGCCAATCGAGACAAAGGATCAGGTCCCAGGAGCCTCGAACAGGTCGATTTGCCGTTCCGCGTCGTCTTCATTCGACGGCGGGGGCGGCTCCCATCCCGCCGGACCTTTCTCAAGCAGGGTCCTAGCCTCCGGCACACTGAGCGCCGGACGGACGGCCGTCGCCTCCTCCCCCGGAACCAGCAGGATCACTTCGGAGAGGCGCACATCGGCGCTTTCGACGAGGTCGGGTGAGTGCGTCGTGACAAGCACCTGCTGGTCCGACCGGTGTTCAATACGTGCCAGCATCCCAGGTACAAGGCGGGCGAGGCGCGGATCGAGTGAAGTCTCGGGTTCCTCAGCGAGGACCGGCCCGGTTGCGTCGAGTGCCGTCCAAAACAGGCCAATCAGGCGCAGAGCGCCGTCCGGAAGCTGTTGTTCCGTCTGCACAGCCCCACGCGAGCGCCAGTGTTCATGACGGGCGCGCAGATGCGGGCGTCCGCGGCCATCCCGCCGGACTTCCAGTTCCTCGATCCGGGGAATAGCCGGGCGCAGCGCCTCGAGAATGGCCTTGAGGCGTGAAACGCCGGTTCGCTCGGGGGCAGCCGCCATCTGATCCAGGAGAGTCCCGCCGAAGGCGTCGTAGTTGCTCGTGGCGGCGCGCTCCGGCTCCCGGACGAGCTGCGGAGCGAGGTTCCAATAACGAACCGATCGGAAGAACGACGCCAGCTCCGCAAGCTCTCCCCTGCCCGTTTCCTGTTCGAGAAACGTGCGTTCGAGCCGCTCCGGTTCGGCCGCGTCCCTATCTCCGGGGCGCAAGAACAGTTCGACACCCCCGCGCACGGCACGCTCCCTCCGAATCACTGGGCTTGGGTGATTGTCCTGTGTGAAATGAAGTTCGTACTCCCACAGCGCCGGATCAGCGTTCGTGCCCACATGCACCAGAAATCCCACTTCGGAATCGTGGCGCGCAGCGAGGCAGCGCAGCTTCCGCAGACCGCCGCGTTTATGGATCGCCTCCTGAAGACCCTCGCCTGGGGTCGCGAGGTCATGCAGAAATCGGAATAGATCCAGGAAATTCGTTTTGCCGGAGGCACACGGCCCGGCGAGGTAGGCGCGGCGGCCGAGACTCACCTCCACGCGCAGGAAATTCTTCCAGTTCTTGAGCTGGATGTGGGTAAAGCGCCGGCTCTCACCGTCTGAGGCGCGCATGGCCGCTCTCGTGTCCTCTTGGGAGTACCCAGTTTGACACCGTGTTAACCGGGACGCAAGAGAACCGGGACGGAAATCCTATTCACCCAGAAGATGGAGCAAAACCCGGCGGCGGTGGGGAATGGAGCGGTGCTCAAACAGATAGACGCCCTGCCAGGTCCCGAGCGCCGGGTTGCCCTCGATCACGGGGATCGAAAGGTGCGTTTGCGTGAGCGCTGCCCTGATGTGCGCGGGCATGTCGTCGGCCCCTTCGATCGTGTGGCGGTAGAGGCGGTTGTCCTCGGGCACGATGCGCGCGAAGAACTCCGCGAGATCGCCCACGACGTCAGGGTCGGCGTTCTCCTGGATCACAAGTGAGGCCGAGGTGTGCTGTACGAAAACCGTAAGCAGTCCGCTTCGAATCTGTTGCTGGGAGGTCCACTTCCCAATCTCTCCTGTAATTTCGTACAGGCCCTTCCCGGAGGTGGAGATTTGCAGAACGTGGCAGATCTGTCTCATTCGACCGTAACGCTCTTTGCCAGGTTCCGCGGCTGATCCACATCACAGCCGCGCCGCACGGCGATCTGGTAGGCCAACATTTGCAGCGGCACAACCTCGATCATCGGCAGGAATAGATCCAGTGAAGGTGGGATCCAGATGACCTCGTTTGAGATCCGTTCCACCTCTTCGTCGCCCTGGACCGCAACGGCGATCACCATCCCGTCGCG
>JBDKSR010000639.1:0-6473 GCA_039680545.1 Bryobacteraceae bacterium
CCAGAATCGGCCCGTTAATCGATAGTTACGAGTTTCAGAGCGGACCCCGGCCGCCTATCCTGTTGTTCTTCCACCACGTCTCGGAATTTTCCGGTGAGCCGGAAAATCAGGTATTCGAGCAGCTCCGCTGGGAGCCCCTCTGCAATCTCCCCGCATATGACTTTGTGGACGGGGATATCGCCTTCGTGCGGAGATTCGCCAACGGCGAGTACGATCTGCTCCGTCGCTGAACAATCACTTCGGTCTGCCTCCCTGCTTCCGGCAGACGGACACCAGTTCCAAAGCTTCCCTCGCCACCAGATCCGGCACGTCCCGATGGATGTGGTGTGTGCTCTTGCTAGCCAGCACGAATTTCCCTCGCCCCGATAGAGCCGCAACCTGGCGATTGGATTTAATCCAGAACTGTTGAAACGCTTCAGCCTCGGGTCCAAACGCGCGATTGGGAACTTCGGAACTCACGATGGTCAGCGGTAGTTGTCCGAAGCTCTGAACTCGTGCGACCTGCGCTGCTGTCTCCCCAAACATCGCCTCGTGCTCCGAGGCGAGCGTTTCGAAGAACAGCGCCTTGCCGGTCTCCTTCTGCTCCCTGGCCGCCTTCGCCGTCCGCTGAAACTCAGCCGTCTGCGTCATTGCCATCTTCGACAGTTCAGGGAAACGTTCCCCGGAGATAAATCCGCGCGGTGGCGGATCGAGCAGGAGCATCGCTCCAACAAGCTCTGGACTCTCCGCCGCCAGCACCATCACGTTCACCGCCCCGAGGGAATGACCAATCAGGACATAGGGAGGCGCCAGCGAGAGTTTGGCGAGCAGCAGACGCAAGTCGCTGGCTGCCTGGTGAGCCGTGCGCGGCAGCGGTCCGGCGTCGCTTTTGCCGTATCCGGCGCGCTCGTACGCACAAACGCTCGTATATTCCGCCAGCCGGCTGATCGCAGGACTCCACGGCTCGATGGATTCCCCGATTCCCACGTCGATCACAGCCACGGGAGTCCCGCGCCCCCAGATCCGTGCATGGAGTCGTCTCCCGCCGATATCAACCAGTTCGTCCCTCTCGATCGGCGTCGAGGAACGTTGGGCGCACGAAATCCACGCGCACGCCAATCCCGCCAGGAACTCCCCTCGCCTCATAGCGCACCTCCTCGTAACAGGTGCTGATACGTTTACCAAACCAACACAAACGCGCTTCACCAATGTTCACCAAATAGATTGCGTTTGTCTATCACAGAACCTCATTTGGAGCCGATTGTTCTAAGTAGCGGGCGCAGGTTACCCCAAAACCAACTTCCAAGGAGGCCCAATGAGTTCCGCAATCAGTGCTATCGATTCGGTCACAAGCTCTTTGCTGAATGAGATCACTTCCTATTTGTCCGCCAGCAAAACAGACGAAACGGCCAGTTCCAGCGAAACCAGTGTTAGTAGTTCTTCAACATCCGACAGCGCAGAGGTCTCGCCCCTAATCGAACTGCTTCAGCAACTACAGCAGCTCCAGGAAACGGATTCAGAAAAGTTTACCGAGCTAATGAACGAAGCTGCGGAGCAACTGAGAGAAGCGGCAAGTGAAGAAACGGATTCCGAACAAGCCGGTATTCTCTCGGATCTCGCGGACAAGTTTGAGGCGGCTGCGGAGACGGGCGATCTGTCCTCTCTTGCCGCTCCTCCACCCCCACCGCCAGGCGCTTATGGAGAAGACAGCAGTTCCACCACAGACTCCACCGGCGCTACCGCTGCCCTCCAGGAAAAGCTCCTGACGCTACTGCAAGGCACCCAGTCCACAAATAACGAGGGATGACCGCCTCCGCCCTACGATTCGTGGAACAATCGTAGGGAATGAAGCGGATTGATTTCGTGTACTTCGACGCGGGTGGCGGCCACCGTGCCGCGGCGACCGCCTTGCAGCGCGTCATCGCCGACGAGCAGCGCCCCTGGGATGTGCGGCTTCTGAATCTTCAGGAGGTGCTTGATCCGCTTGACCTGTTTCGGAAAATCACCGGCCTTCGTTTGCAGGACGTTTACAACCTGCTCTTGAAGAAGGGCTGGACCCTGGGCACCCCCCAGCTTCTCCGGCCCATGCAGTGGATCATCCGCCTGTATCACGACAAGCAGCTTCCCTTGATTGAGGCAGCTTGGCGCGACCGCCGCCCGGATATGGTCGTCTCCGTCGTGCCGCATTTCAACTGGGCGCTCCGTGACGCGCTCGTACGCGTACGTCCCGATGGGCGTTTTGTTACTATCCCGACGGACATCGCCGACTATCCTCCGAACTTCTGGATTGAGCGGCAGAAGCAGTATCTCATCTGCGGATCAGAACGCGCGGTCGAACAGGCGCGCGCCGCCGGACATACCGATGACGAGATTTTCCGCGTCTCGGGAATGATCCTCAATCCCCGCTTTTACGAGCCGGTCACGGCCGACCGTCGACCCGAGCGCCTGCGGTTGGGACTCGATCCCGACAAACCCACGGCGCTCGTTCTTTTCGGCGGCCAGGGTTCCAGAGTGATGATGGAAATCGCGCGGCGTCTCGATCGTTCCGGCCTCGATCTGCAGCTCATCCTGATTTGCGGGCGCAACCAGAAGCTCGCGCTAGCCCTGCGTGCCTATCCGCGCCGGATTCCAATGTTCGTCGAGGAGTTCACAACCGAGGTCCCGTAGTACATGCATCTCTCGGACTTCCTCATCGGCAAGCCCGGTCCGGGAAGCATTAGCGAAGCGCTGGCAATGAAGCTGCCGGTCATCGTGGAGCGCAATGCATGGACCCTGCCGCAGGAGCGCTATAACGCCGAGTGGGTCGTGGAAAAGGGCGTGGGACAGAAGGTGGATAGTTTCCGCCGGATTGCGGATGTCGTGCGCGAGATTCTCGCTCCTGGCGTGCTCTCCCGCTACCGTGCGAACGCCGCGGCCCTCAACAATCGCGCCATCTTCGAGATTCCAGACATCCTGCAGACGATTCTCGATCGCCCGTAGCGGCCCAATCCGCTTACGGCGCAACTTCCGGCCAGCGATGCTTCGGATAGCGCCGGCTGAGTTCCCTTCGAAGCTGCGGATACAGCCGTTCCCAGAAGCCCGCCAGGTCCGTGGTCATCTGCACGGGCCGGTGATTCGGAGCGAGCAGATGCACAACCAGCGGCACCTTGCCTCCTGCAACCCGAGGCGTCTCCCTCATCCCGAAGAAATCCTGTA
The DNA here is from genome assembly GCA_039680545.1 of Bryobacteraceae bacterium. Taxonomy (GTDB): domain Bacteria; phylum Acidobacteriota; class Terriglobia; order Bryobacterales; family Bryobacteraceae; genus JAEHDI01. The sequence goes on from JBDKSR010000639.1 coordinate 3,175, forward strand.
ACCGTGAGGCGATCCACGGAGCTTGCCCGCGTACGTACTGCACACGAACAAACCGCCCGCCCGGCAGCTTCACTCGTTCCGGGGCGAAATCGTTCAGAGCCCGGCGTGTCTCGCCCGGCAGGTTCCGCTCGATGGCTCGAATCAGCCCGCCGCCTCGCGCCGCGTCCTCCAGTTCCGCAAAGCTTCGCAAGCCCCTGCACAGCGACTCGACCGCCGCCCGCACGTCCGCCTCTCCAACTGCATCCGTCCCCGAGTGCTCCGACACAAACGCGCGCCGCGCGAGATACGCCTCGATCTTCTCGCGGTCTTCGAATCGCGCAAGTCCCGCTTCTGCCGCTTTCTCCGCCAGCATCGCCGCGGCCGCCTCCGGGTCCGGACGCGCATCCCGGCTCTCCGCCAGCATGAGTTCTTCAAACATCAGCCCACTCACGGCATCCACTCGCTCTGCCTGGCGGTTCCACACAACACTGTTCTGTTCCGCGACCCGATCCGGGAACAGGTCAAGCAGCCACTCGGGTTCGATCGCGCTTGCCATGCGCACGAGCGGCAACCCGCGTTCGCGCCGCTCCTCTGCGTCGACCGCGACCATCCACTCCGCCGACCGCACCACGCTCGACGCTGCCAGCACTGCGGACCCGCCCCCGGCCAGCAGCAGTTCTTCCCCCTGCCGCCGCCGCGCCACCCGGTCCGGGAACGCCGTCAGCACGGCCATGAGCAGTGCGTTCGTGTCCTGCTTTCCTTGTGACTTCGGATGCGCCGCCCGCCGGATCTGGCCGATCACCCGGCGCGCGTACGGCTCCCATTCGGAATCAAGCAGCAAAAGGAGATCGGAAGAACCGGAGTGTTGCATATCGGACGGAAGCCTTTGGCCCGCGCTCAATAGCGCCGCGAGCGCGCAGCCATCCTCGCCAACCCCGCGCCTGTTGGCTTCGACCACGAGCCGCGCAAGTCTCGGATGCAACGGCAGACGGCCCATCATCCGTCCGGCCTCGGTCAGCCGGCCTGAGCTGTCGATAGCGCCAAGCTTCGAGAGTAGATCGTCGGCAGCCTCGATCGCGGCTTGTGCCGGCGCGTCGAGCCATTCTATGCTCCCTGCTCCACCTGCACCCATGACGCGAAGCGCGAGCGCTGTCTCGGACAGTTCCCGGCGCGTCACCTCGGGCGACTCGTGCTCGGGCCTGCGGTGAAAGTCAGCCTCCGGATACAGCCGTATCACGCGGCCGGGACCCGTCCTTCCCGCACGCCCGGCCCGCTGAACCGCCGAAGCTTTACTCACACGGGCGACACGCAGCGCCGGCAACCCGGACCAGGGGGAATCGGATGCCACCCGCGCGAGTCCGCTGTCGATCACGGCGCGCACACCCTCGATCGTCACCGAGCTTTCCGCGACGTTGGTCGAGAGAATCACTTTGCGGCGGTCCGCCGGCATCACCGCTCTGTCCTGCTGCTCAGGCGAGAGATCGCCGTGTAGCGGCACGAGCATCAGCCCGGCTCGTTCCGCGATCCGCCCGCAGCTTCTGCCCGCCTGCCGGATCTCCGCGGCGCCAGGGAGGAACACCAGTACGTCCCCGTCGAGTCCTTCTTCGAGCAGCAACTCCAACGCGTCCGCAACCTGCTCGTCGAGCGTCTTTTTCGAAAGCGGAGTGTAGCTGATCTTGAGATCGAACAGACGGCCTTCCGAGCGGAGCACCGGACATCCGCCGAGATAGCCCGCGATGGGAACGGCGTTGAGCGTCGCCGACATCACGACCAGCCGCAAATCAGGCCGGGATCGCTGTTGGAGGCGGCGCAGCAGGGCCAGCGCCAGGTCGCCGTCCAGGTGGCGCTCGTGAAATTCGTCGAGCACCACCGTATCGACGCCGCGTAGCTCAGGATCGCTGAGGAGACGCCGCGTCAGTACGCCCTCGGTGAGAAAACGCAGACGTGTCCCCGGTCCCGAGACTTCGTCGAAGCGTACCTGATAACCAACCGTCTCGCCCAGGCGCTCGCCCATCTCGCGAGCCACCCAACGCGACGCAAGCCGGGCAGCGAGGCGGCGCGGTTCGAGCACGAGTACCTCGCCGCGGCTCCGGTTGAGAAGTGTGGGCGGAACTCTTGTTGTCTTCCCCGCTCCCGGTGGAGCCTCGATCACCAGATTCGGCGAAGTCTCGAGGCGTTCCAGGATGATGGGGATCAGAACGTCAATCGGGAGTGCCGCGCGCGGCACCATCGGTCCCCTGTCAGAACGCCCAGCGCCAGAGGCTTGCCGCGGCGGTGTAACCGGCGCCGACAGCAGCGAATAGCACCAGGTCGCCCTTTTTGACCTTCCCGTCGTTGATGGCATCGCGCGTTGCCAGTGGGATCGTCCCGCCGGTGGTGTTGCCGTAGCGCTCGATGTTGATTTGCACCTTATCAGCAGAGAGCCCCAGGCGGTCGGCCGTCGCAGTGATGATCCGGCGGTTCGCTTGGTGAGGGATCAGCATCCGCACGGTCTTCGGATCCACATTGTTCCGATCGAGAAGGTCACGGCAGACCTCGTACATCTTCCGCACGGCAAACTTGAAAACCTGCTGGCCTTCCTGATGCACGTAGTGAAGGCGCTTGTCCACCGTCTCGTGAGAAGCGGGCATCCGGCTTCCGCCGGCAGGCATCTTGAGGAACTCCCCGCCCGAACCGTCCACTTCGTTCAGGTAGTCGACGAATCCGAGTTCGTCGTCGGAGGGTTCGATCAGCATCGCTCCGGCACCGTCGCCGAACAGAATGCATGTCGCGCGGTCTGTGTAGTCAATGATTCGGGACATGGTATCCGCTCCGATAACCAGTACCTTCTTGTGGGTGCCGGCGGCGACAAGGTGCGCCCCTGTCGTCAAGCCGAATAGGAAACTGGAGCACGCGGCGATCAGGTCGAAACCCCACGCGCCCTTCGCGCCTAGCCGGTCTTGTACTATACAGGCGGTCGAGGGAAACAACATGTCGGGAGTAACCGTGCAGACGATTATGGCTTCGATCTCGGATCCGTCGATTCCTCGCTGCGCCAGCGCCGCCTTTGCGGCTTCGATCGCCAGGTCGGAGGTTGCAACATCAGGATCGGCTATGTGCCTCTCCCGAATGCCCGTCCGCTCGATGATCCACTGGTTGTTAGTCTCAACCATTTTCTCGAGATCTGCGTTGGTGAGCAGACGCGGGGGGGTATAACAGCCAAGCGCGGTGATCTTGGCCCGCCGTACGGGTGCGCCCGGTCTGTTTGCAAAAGAAGAAGAGTTCACTCTGCTATGGTACATTCGGGGGGGAATGCAAGTCGAGAGCGCGTTGCTCTTTGA
>JBDKSR010000640.1:0-3560 GCA_039680545.1 Bryobacteraceae bacterium
ACGTCACGCTGTGGGCACACCAATGGGTCTTTCTTGCGGTGTTGCTGTCCGTGGCACTCCTTTGCTTCCGCGAATTCAGTGACATTATCACGAAGCACGGATTCGACCGTCCGGGACCCATCGGGTATGCCGCTGGTGTGGCCGTGGTCCTGGTCCGCAACCACGAATTGCTGCTGGTAACGGTGCTTGCGGTGCTCGCGATGACCCTTGCTTTGCGCGCGAAGGAACTCGTGCGGGCGCTTCCTGGCGCGGCGGCGTTTCTATTGGGCGTTGTTTACGTGTTCGGCTGCTGGCGTTTCGCGGCTGCGCTACGCGTGGTGAATCCGCACTGGCTGCTGTTCACGCTGGCGCTGACCTGGATCGGCGACACAGGCGCTTACTACGTGGGGAGCGCGATCGGGAAGCACAAGCTGGCTCCGAGACTGAGCCCTGGAAAATCGTGGGAAGGGACTGTGGCGTCGGTGGTGGTTTCGGCGCTGTTCGGCTTCATCTATCTTGGCGCATTTCTTCCGGAGGTCGCGCCGGCCTGGCGGATTGGACTGGCTGTTACGGGCAACATAGCGGGGCAGGTGGGCGACCTTGCGGAATCGGCCATAAAGCGTGGCGCCGGGGTCAAGGATAGCGGCAACCTTCTGCCGGGACACGGCGGCTGGCTCGATCGTGTCGATAGCACACTCTTCGCCCTGCCTGTGGTGTACGGACTTCTTCAGTTGATGTAATCCGGCGGAATTCCTCTGTGTTGCGACAATCTGGCTTGGTTGTCTGCCGGAACTGTAACGCTTACCGGCGAAAGCCTTCGTCAAGTCCCACCAGGTAATCGACCCTGGGCGGTTGTACACCGAGCATGCGTAATTGCGTGGTTACCTGGCCGCGATGGTAGCTCTGGTGATTCAATAGGTGCTCTATCATCCGCCACAGCGGGTACGTCCACTCCTCGCCTCGCGTACTGATACATGTCAAAGAGGCGTCCAGCGCTCCCTCGTCGAGGTTGGCAATGTATTCGCGCATATCGCGCTCAACTGCGCTCCATCGATCGGTTAGCGCTGCTAGAGTGGGAAACTCGCCGGCTGGAATCAGCGTCTTTGGTGACGTCCCCTTCCAACGCTCCAGCCAGAGCCACTCTACTGCAACCATGTGTGCGAGGGTGTCGTGCAGCGATGAAAAACTTCCTCCAACCGGCTGCAGGAACTTGTCTGTGCCTATTTGCGCGCAAGCCTGAAGCTGGCAGTCTCGCGCCCAATAATTGTAATTGATTCCTTCACGAACGATCGTCAGCAGATCCATAGGACATCGAGTGTAACATCACTCACGAATAATCTTTTCCTGACCTTACGGTGTTGTTGCTCACGTCGCTGTGGTCAGATACGCTATTGTCAGCCATGACCCGCGCAAGTAAGATTCACAGGATCGCTTCGTGTTGGTGTCTGCTTCTCATCCTTGCTCCCGTTCTGCCGGCGTGGTCCGAGCCTCAATCGGACGATGTCGCCCAGGCGGCGGCTGCTCTTGAACAAAGGATCGATAAGGCGCCGAAGTTCTCGGTGGAGTGGCGCCTACACGCGGCTATCGCCCTTAGGGGGGCGCATCCGGAACTCTCTCGCCACTTTATGGACGCTGCATTAGAACCAGTGCGCGCGGGCCAATCACGTCTGCCGGGGGAGCTGGAGAGGCCTCTCGTCGAAACCGCGCCCGAAGAAGCCGCTGCATTGTTGCCTAACGTGGATGAGCAGACGGCGGGATCTCTGCTTTTTACCCTGTTTCACTCGGGTCATAAAGTGATGGCTATCCAGGCCTATCACGATGCTGCTGCGAAAGGGCGGGTTTCACGCAACACCGGGCTAAGTTTGGCTGGATTCCTAGCTTCGGAGCAGTCTCCGGAAGCCGTGGTGCTGTTCAAGAAGATCGCCGCGTCGTATGCCGACGCGGACCTGGAGCCGCAGACCGCGCAACGGGTGCTGTGGAGCACAGAGATCATTTCAAGGATGGCGCCAGCCGTTGCGGCTGATGTTTGTGAGCGTATCTTGAAGTTGGCGTTAGCGCCTGGCTATGCGGCGCAGGGGCCGCGGTCTGTTACAAGGCTCAATCCCGCTCTGGGCGGGTTCGAGACAGTGAATCCGCGGGCGTCCATCGTGGCGGAAGCCTCTTCGCGGCTGCGCACGATTGCCCCGGAACGGTTCGCAAAGTACAAGGATGCCGTGTCGCGGATGGGGCTCTCCGAACCGGCACTACCCACCCCTAGGCCCATGGAGGCAAAACCCATTCAAAGGTCTGCGGCGGCAAGGCCCCTCGGTGTGTCGTTAGCACCAGGAGCAGGCCCTGTGCCGCCGGCGGCCCGATTGCGGATGCCGCCTCCCCCGCCCAAGGATTCGGTCAGCCGGCATCTCGACGACATGCGTGCACAAGGGAACGATGACGAACGCGCGAAACTGGCCATTGCTCTTGCTGCTGAGATCGGCGCGCTCCCCGACGCGCAGTCTAGGTATCTGTCTGCTCACAAACTCTATCAGATAGCGATCGAGAATGACGTCGGCAAGGACGCCTTGGCTGCGGTCGCCAACGTGCTAGGGCGGGCAATATTCGAAAGCGCCCGGTCTGCACGCGATTACTTGCTACTCGCCAATCTGATCCGATATAAGCATGCGCCCGTGCCCATTCAAGACGCGTCGCTCGATGCGGCTATCGCGCTCCTCGCGCTGCGCGACGCGATCCGGCAGGAGACTGATTTCTCGCTCGACGGCATGGATGGCAACACTTATACCCTGAGCAGCCTGCGTGGCAAGGTGGTGCTGGTCCACTTCTGGGCCCTCCTGCATCCGGTTTACATCGAAGCGCTGGCGAGACTTGAGAGACTGTACCAGGAGTTCCGTACCCGCGGCCTGGTAGTGCTGGTGGTCTCGGCGATGGATCGTAGACTGTTGGAATCATTCGCGAAGAGCCCAAATTACAGTTTTCCATTTCTACTAGACCCGGAGCGAAAGGTTCACGCCGCATTCAGCGTCGAGGGTATTCCCAGGCAGAGCTATTTATTTGACCGCCAGGGCCGCATGGCCGCTCAGTCCATCGACATTTGTAGCGAACGCCAGTTTCGCGAAATGCTGGAGCAGGTGGGGCTTTATTAGCGGTCGTCCGGCTTGGTGAGTTGCTCCGAACGGCTGCTCTTCAAGCAGCCTGAGCCGGGTACCCGCTACAGTATGTGGAAACCGGACCAGTCCTGCTACCATGCCCACATGACGGCGTTCAGGAAGATACGGCACAGTGACAGGGCACTTTCGGAGGACGAGGCCCGGGAAATCCTGGCGCGAGCGGATCATGGCGTGCTGGCCACTCTGGGACCTGACGGATGGCCTTATGCCGTTCCTCTGAACCACGTGCTGTTCCGGGACGTGCTTTACGTTCACTGCGCTGTCGAGGGACACAAACTGGAGAACATCGCCCACGAAGAGCGGGTCTCGTTCTGCGCGGTAGCGAACGCCAGGGTGTTGCCAGCCAAGCTGACAACGCTCTATGAGAGCGCTATTGCATTCGGCCGGGCATCTTTGGTGACGGACCCCGTGGAAAAGCGG
>JBDKSR010000641.1:0-1660 GCA_039680545.1 Bryobacteraceae bacterium
CAGGATGCTGTCCTCGTGGAGCTTCACTGGAACACAAGCCATCCTGCGCTTATTCGCCTGAACATTCCCAGGCGGCAGTGTTATTCTTGCTGCCGGGAGCCCCATGCCGGCAAACCTGACTCCTGACTATCTAGCAGCGGAGCGGGAATACAAGCATGCGGAGACTCCGCAGGAGAAGGTCGCAGCCCTCGAACGGATGCTTGCGACGGTCCCGAAGCACAAAGGGACCGAAAAGCTCCAGGCGGACATCAAGCGACGGCTTTCGCAGGAGCGCAAGGAGTCACAGAAGAAGGGCCCCGGTCACGCGACCGCGTTCTACCTGGTCAAGCGTGAGGGAGCTGGGCAGGTGGTGCTGGTCGGGCCGCCCAATTCGGGCAAATCGCAGCTTGTCCGTTCACTCACACACGCACTTCCAGAGGTTGCCGAGTATCCGTTCACCACGCGTCTCCCGATTCCCGGCATGATGCGTTTCGAGGACATACAGATTCAACTCGTGGATCTTCCTCCGCTCTCTCCCGACTTCACCGAGCCCTGGCTTCCGCAGGTGATCCGTGGCGCCAATCTCAGCGTCCTGGTTCTGGACGTGAACGATTCGAGCGTGCTCGACGAGATCGAGTATGTACACGCCCAGATCGACGAACGGCATCTTCCCATACCCGCGTTGCTGGTTGGGAACAAGATCGACATGAGCGGAGCAAGGGACAATTTCGAGGCCCTGGCGGACCTGTACGGGAGCCGCTACCGTTGTCTGGCCATATCTGCCGAAACCGGCGAGGGGCTGGAGAATTTTGCGCCGGCCGTATTCGACGCGCTGGAGGTTGTGCGAGTTTATACGAAGGTTCCGGGAAAGCCGATCGAACTCACCACACCTTATATACTGCGGCGGGGGGCAACAGTGGAGGATGCGGCAATTCACGTTCACAAGGATTTTGCAACAAATCTGAAGTACGCGCGATTGTTTCGCCGGAACGGCGCGAAGGATGGTTTGATGGTGGACCGCCACCGGGTTGTGTCGGATAGGGATATTCTGGAATTCCACATCTAAGGGAGAAAATCATGATGCGTTGGGCTCAATTCCTTTTGGTGATCGGCATAGCCGTCGCGACAGCTCTTGCGGCGGATCAGCCGCGCTTTGAAGCGGGCGTGGCGCGCGTCGAGATCACGCCGTCGAAACCGTTGCCGATGTACGGGTACGGATTCCGTAAGTGCCTCGCCAGCGAGACACACGATCCCCTGTTCGCTAAGGTTTTGGTATTGGGCGCGGGGGGCGATCGGGTCGCCATCGTGACGCTCGATATCGGCATGTACTATTCAGCGCGGCTGCGCCAGCGAGTGGCGGACGAACTGAAGATCCCGGTGCTACTGCTCGCAAGCTCGCACACACACGCCGGTCCCTACTTCATAAGGTCGCGCCAGGACTCGGCGGAGTTATCTCCCGATCAAAAAGAATACCTGACGGAGTTGGAAAACAAGCTCTTCGGCACGATTCAGAAGGCTGCCTCCAGCATGTTCCCTGCCCGCATCGGAATGGGACGCGGGAAGATCCAGATCGGATACAACCGGCTGGTGCTGCGCGAAAACGGGCGTGCGCGCGCGAACTTCCAGAATCCGGAGCACGTGGCGTACGGGCCGGTGGACCCGGAGTTCATCGTGCTCAAGA
>JBDKSR010000642.1:0-7730 GCA_039680545.1 Bryobacteraceae bacterium
CTTTCTGCCACTGGCGCGCCATCTGGCCTCGGGCTTCGCACACATGATCATCGAGCTCCGTCACTACTTTACGAGCTACCCCATTCTGATTATCGATTCTGCGGTGATCGGAGGATGGTTTGCTTACCGGCAGTTCTGTGGGACATGCGGCGAGCTGACGACCGGTGCTGCGATCGGCTTTACCATCAAAACAATGAACATCGCGGCCACAAGAGGCATGATACCGGCCGCCACGAATACGGGTACGTAAGAGAAGCGGTCCACGACACGGCCGATGACTAGAGTAAAGAGCATGCCCCCCAAGGCTGCGCCGGTTCCGCTCAGACCTGACACGGACGCCACGATTTCCTTCGAGAAGATGTCTGTCGGCAGCGTGAGTACATTCACCGCCCAATTCGAATACGCGAACGTTGCCACGCTGATCAGTGCGATGGCTTCCACCGGACCGTCAATAAGTACGGCTGGAATGCCCGACAGCATGAGCACGGCACTGACCGACATCACCGCCTTGCGCGCTTGCAGTACAGGACAACCGTGCCGGATCAGCCACCCCGAAATCACGCCACCCGTCAAACACCCGATATCGGCGGTGAGAAACGGGATCCAGGCGACGTAGCCGATCATCGTCATGCTGAAGTTACGGTCGCTCTTTAGATACTCCGGCAGCCAAAACACGTAGAACCACCACACGGGGCTCGCCGACATGCGCGCAAGAAACAGCCCCCATATTTGCGGGTAATGAAGTAAATCCACCCAACGCACTTTTGGAGCTGGATTTTCATTATTCGCCGATTGGCCGACAAAGATGTATTCTCGCTCGCGTTCTGTAAGCCAGGGGTGTTCGTGCGGCGGACGGTAGGACAAGAGCCACAACACGACCCATAGAAGACCCAGGGCGCCGGTCGTCAAGAACGCCGACTGCCACCCCCAACGCAGCGCGATCAATGTAACAAGTGGCGCAGCGATTATGGCTCCGAACGTTGAACCGCTGTTGAAGAACCCCGCGGCGAAAGCGCGTTCCTTGTCGGGGAACCACTCCGAGACGGCCTTCAGCCCCCCTGGCCAGTTTCCCGCCTCGCCCATCCCAAGGAGAAAGCGGAACATGCCGAACGAGAAGACCGACGCGGCCGTGGCGTGCAGGATGGCGGCGATACTCCACCAGCCGACTATGAGTGCCATGCCCATGCGGGTGCCCAATCGATCCAGCAGCCACCCCGATCCACTCTGCATGATCATGTAGGCGAGCAGGAAGGCGAACACGATGCGCGAATAGTCGGTGTTCGACATTTGGAACTGCTCGCGCAGCACCGGAGCCAAGACAGACATCGTTTGCCTGTCGACGTAGTTAATTACGGTGGAGAGGAAGAGAAGGGATACGATGAACCAGCGCAAGTGAGCCATTATATATGACGAAGTTGCCCGACCCCTTCGTTACGCTGTCCCCGCTCGGAGCGAGGTACTTCCTGCATCGGCATTAAGGCTTAAGAGACGAGATCGGTGGCGCCTTCCAGCAGGACTTCGCTTTCACTTGCAGCCGGCTCGATCCATGGAACGGCCTCAATCCATGCTTTGTCCATCGATGCCTCAAGGAGAGACTTCGCACCGGCCGCATCTCGTGCGCGAATCCTATCGAGCATCGAAATGTGTATCTCGGCCACTTCTTGCATGCGCGGCCAATCCACCTTGCGCTGCCGGATGATGCTGTAAGAACAGGCGAATATCTTGCCAACCAGCTGTTCCAGTATGTCGGCAAGAAACGGATTGCCTGTTGCCGCCCACAGAGCCCGGTGGCACTCCAAATCCTGTGCCTTGATTTCAATGGCATCCTGCTGTTTCGCGGCAGTGACCATCTTTCGCGCCGCACGATCGGCCGCTTCGAGCGCGGGTGTGCTGAGCGCAACGAGCAACTCGATGGCGACCCCTTCAAGCGGTATACGCACGGCATAGAGGTGCCGGATCTCTTCCCCGGTGAGCTTCGCAATGAAGGTTTTTCTTGGTTTGCGGCGTTGAATGAACCCCATGTGCTCGAGTTCGATCAGCGCCTCGCGCACCGTAGCTTGTCCGACGGCCAGCGCTTTCGCAAGGCTGATCTCTGTAACTCTCTCGCCCGGCCGCAGATCGCCCTGCAGGATAGCTTGACGAATCCGGTCAACGACGATTTCCTTAGCTGATTTGCGAGAAATCGCCGTCAATCCGGCAGTAGCATTCTGGTTTTTCAACGTAATTGCGTCGCGCAATTGATTTGCCATCACCTGCCAACCTAATGGCTGAGTTCGATTATAGTTTATCGCTAGACTCTGCTCAATCCAAACGAAAACCTAAGAATATTAAGCTGGATGGCACCAGTCCCTCGTGCTTAGGGCATCTGGGAGAGTGGCGGAGGGAAGAGTGGCTCTGCGCATTCGGCGCGTCTCCGCAGCCGGTCAGTTCTGAAGAGGCCCTTCATCCACTAGACCACGGCGGCTTGCTATCTACCCGGACGCGCGGGAACTGGGTCGTACCGAGGCTGCATGGACGAACGGAGGAACTTCCCGGGTGGTGGTGGCGTATCTCTTTGGAAAGATCCGGGAATACTGCACACTCACAGCTTGTTGGAAACAGGAGCGACAAGGAATACAGGAGGTTTCATGGGAACCCATACGCAGAAAACTATCATTGCGGTCGTTTTGGGGTGTGTGGCTGGCGCGGTCGGACTCAACGCGTCCAACGCGCAGGCGGGGAGGCCTCAGTCATCTCAAGCCTCCGCCAAAGATCAGTGGACGGGAACGGTCGAGCAAAAACTATGGGGACTGATGACCGTATGGGCTGAGGCAAAGTTCAATTATCCCTATTTCGACCGGATCCCGGATGTCGATTGGGATCGAAAAGTGCAGGAATATATCCCACGAGCCATCAGCGCGGACAGCCTCGACGCGTACTACGACGTTCTGATGGAGTTCGCTGCTCTGCTCAAAGACGGGCACACGGGTGTCTGGCCTCCCTGGAAGTTCGTGAAACCGGGACACGACCAACCGCCCGTGGAATTGCAGGTCGTGGGAGGTCAATTCGTCGTGGCCCGGACCAGCGATACCAGCGAAATCAAGACACAGAGAATCTATCCGGGATTGGAGGTCCTGGAGGTCAACCACGTCCCCGTGCGGACTTACTTCCAACAGAACGTGCTGCGGCTACACTCCAGCGGCACGCCGCAGGCGGACGATACGATCGGCCTGTTGGGCATCCTGAGCGGCCCCAAGGGTAGTCAGGTGCTGCTCAAGGTGAAAGATCCTGACGGCGGCGTGCGTGAAGTCTCTTTAACCAGAGACTCCGCGGACAAGGATGGCGCTCCGTTCCTGCCGCGGTGGGTGCCGTGGTTCATGGCCGCCCCAGTGGTTGAAACCAGGATGCTTGAGCCGGGGATCTTCTATGCGAAACTCCCGACTTTCATCAGCGAAAAGGTGGTCGAAGGGTTTCAGAAGGCCTTTGACGGCTTGGACCTGGCGGGGATTCAGGGGGTCATCCTCGACGTCCGCTACAACTCGGGAGGAAACAGCGGTAACGCGTACGGGATCGTGGGCTTCTTTACCGAGCAACCGTTGAAAGCCTCCAAATGGAAGAGTATTTCGTATGTGCCGGCCTACCGGTCCTGGGGCCGCCCGGCGGGATGGGTTGAGGGTGGACCCGCGACCGTCAAACCTCGGGAAGGGAAGAGGTACAGCGGACCGCTGGTAGTTCTGACTGGGCCGGGGACATTCAGCGCCGGTGAAGACTTCCTGGTGCCATTGAAACACTCCGGGAGGGCCGTGCTCGTCGGCGAGAAGACGGCCGGAAGCACGGGGAACCCGCTTGCTGTCCCATTGCCGGGCGGGGGAACATTCATCGTCGTGTCGAAACGGGATACGTTCCCTGACGGGACGGAGTTCGTCGGCATCGGGATCGCTCCCGATGTCCCGGTACAGCCCACACAGCAGGACTTACTGAAAGGATCAGATCCGGTTCTGCAGAAGGGCATTGAGGTGGTGAAGAATTGGGGGAGTTATAGGAAGCAGTAGTATCAGATTCACTGTTAGCAGTACGGCAAAGGCTTGACCCAGACGGTGTTGTCGGGCAGCTCTGTCCTCTTTCTCCTGAATTACATACGCGTGAGCCTGTCGAGGTCCTGCGACTGATGAACATAACTACGGCACACGTGTACGCGGAAACTAACAGCCGGTTGCCTGATCGGAACCTATGACCCTTTCGGGTTCGGTTCCTCGTTCCCGATTTCCCACATGGCTTCGAGCGAGCGCCGGCTGTAGGCCTGGAATGCGATCAAGGTGTTCGTCGCTTCAATGCCAGGCACCTTCTGGATGTGCCCTGCCACCAGATCGGCCAATTCATCATGTTGGCGCACACGCAGAATTGCGACCAGGTCATATGGTCCGGCCACGGAATACGCTTCCGTAACCCCCGGAAGGTCGATCAAAGCCTGCGCCACTTCCGGGGTGCGGCCCTGCGCCGTGTTTATCAGAACAATTGCCGTAATCATTGTGGTTGCTACAGTCGCAACCATTCTAGCTCAGCAGCCCGGCAGTCATCGCCCGGCTTTCCACCCGCTCGCCCACCAGAGTCCCCGGAGATGGACGCGGCTATGTCCGGCCGATTCACGGGCTGTTTCCAGCCACAACCCGCTAGAAGCGAACGCCTATCGTGACAGGTACGAAGCTCGAACCGGAGCCTCCGGTGAACATGTGGTGGTAGCGAGCCTCGATGAAGATTTGAATGTCGCTATGCCTGTCAGGGCGAAATGAGAACCCCACGCCGCCGTTCACTCCCGGCTTGTAGATGGTGTTCTCCCTGATCACATCGTAATGACCGTAGCCGAGTTCGGGGGCATCGAACGACGCCCTGAATTTGGTGATTTGGCTGTAGAGTCCACCCCCGCCCGTTACATAGAAGTCTACGGGTCCCCGCTCGTTCACGTGGAAGACCGGGTCAACGGTCAGAGCCCAATACTTCAAACTTCCTGAGTGTGCCTCCGCGAGCGACAGGACGCTGTGGTCGATCCCAAGGTCCGTGTAGATCGCATCGAACATAATGCCGATGGGGCCGTGTGTCACTCCAACGCCGCCGGCGATGTTCCATCCCTCATCAAGGAAGTCAGCGACCGGGTTTGTGGGGGTGGTAAAGCCGATGCCGACATAGCCGGTGGGACGCGTCTCGGTGTGCCCGAATCGGCGCCATTGAGCCGATAGGGGCAACGCTGCTACGAGAGTCACTAACAAGAACCGTTTCATTTGTCGACCTCCTGGTTCCGACATACACTTCATGCCGTGCGGCCACTGCGGCCGCCGTCCTCTTCCGCCCATAGAACTCCGCCGAATGCCACCACGAGAGCCACCCGCGAGGATGGTGCCCGGCGCGTGCGGCACTCCGCGCACTTCGCTGTACTATCGGGCAGGTAAGTCGCCAGATCGCAAGTCCCGTTTCTGCAATCAGTTGGAACGTGCAACGAAGCGGCGGGAATGGCTGAAATGCACCATCCTGATCGGAATAGGCCACCGCGGCGCGCATTCGGTACGCCGATCCATGGCATCCTAGGCTCCCGGCAGCCGCACGCTCACTACGGCGTCATTCCGCTGTTGTACGCTCAAGCAATGGACGGCGAGCTGTCGCACGGACTGCCGTGGCTGACCACCTCGGGCAACCGAATCGTCGGGGCCGACACGGGGGTTGTTGCCGTTTTGCGCGGGGTGAATCGGTCCGGACTCGAGTATTCTGAGCCGGATGAGCAGGGGTTCCTTTCCGCGGCCGCGATATGCCGCTCCGAGATCCAAACCATCGTCAGGGAATGGGGCGCCAATATCATTCGCCTGCCGTTCAACCAGGATTGGGTCCTAAATGGGCGGGGAGGTTGGACCGCCGAAGCGTACCGCGCGGCGTTGGACCAGGTGATCAAGTGGGCCTCCGCGTTCGGCGCTTACACATTGCTGGACTTACAGTGGCTCGATGCGGATCATCCTTACGGCGGCGAACGCAACTTTGTCGCTCCTTTGCCGAATAGCCAGTCTGTCGAGCTGTGGAACTTGCTGGCGACCCGCTATCGCGACGAGCCGGCTGTGCTGTACGACATCTTCAACGAGCCGCATGACCGGCTTCCCGACGATCCATATCCGCTCAATCGCGAGGACGGAACCGCGTATCCGGCCGGTCAATTTCGCGTGAGGATGGGGGAGTGGCAGCCGTGGGCGCGTGCGCTGATCGCCGCGATCCGCGACCGCAATCCCGACGCGTTAGTGTTTGTCAGCGGCGTCGAGTGGGGATACGACTTGAGAGGCATGCCGATGGACCTCCCACGCCTCGTTTATTCGACGCATGTCTACCCGGCCAGAGGCGGCGACTGGGCGGGAGCCTTCGGTGCTCTTGCGGCGGAAGTCCCGGTATTCGCAGGCGAGTGGGGCGGCGGCGAGACTGACCTCGAATGGGGCGAGCGACTCGTCGAGTATTTCGAGAGTCTTCAAATGGGTTGGACCGCATGGAGTTGGCATGATAACCCGCTCATTGTGCAGAGATACACGCCCACTTCGTTTGGGCAAGTTGTGCGCGCAGGCCTCTCCGGCAAGATCTAGCGTCAGGCGGAGTCTTGAGCCCGCCGGCGAGGCCGGGTGTATACTTTCCTCCATCTGGGGCACGGAGAGGGGAAGTGCCATGCTTGAACAACGAACATCCAAGACGGTGATGAAGGGCCGCCCGTATCCGCTCGGCGCCACGATTGACGACGGCGGCGTGAACTTCGCAGTCTACTCGAAAAACGGCTCGGCAGTCTTCCTACTTCTGTTCGATGCGCCGGACGCCGAGCCGTCGGACATCATCCAACTGCAGTGGCGCGACAGATTTGTCTGGCATGCTCACGTCGATGGCATAAGAGCGGGACAGCTTTACGGTTACAAGGTTTGTGGAGAATATCGGCCCGAATGGGGATTGCGCTTCAACGACAGGAAACTGCTTCTCGATCCATACGCGAGGGCGGTCACCGGGAAGTTTCGCAACATCGAGAATCTTCTGCTGCCCTACGACCCTCAGCCGGGAGCGGGTGACGATGTTCTCGACACCCGTGACGATACAACCGTCGTGCCGAAGGCGATCGTCATCGATGACGCTTTTGACTGGCAGGGTGTTTGCGCGCCGGATTTGAGCCTGGAGCAACTCGTTATTTACGAGGTGCACGTTAAGGGCTTCACGGCACACCCGTCATCCGGCGTCAGGGCTCCAGGGACTTACCTAGGGTTCATCGAGAAGATCCCGTACCTGACACGGTTGGGAGTTAATGCGGTGGAACTCTTGCCTGTGCATGAGTACTATGTCGACGACTTTCTCGTTAACAGAGGATTGACCAATTACTGGGGCTATAACTCCCTTGGATTTTTCGCGCCTGAGTCGTCATACAGCAGCGGGCGGACGCCGGGCTGCCAGGTCGCCGAATTCAAGACGATGGTGCGGGAACTTCACCGCGCGGGCATCAAAGTGATCCTCGATGTCGTCTACAACCACACCGGGGAAGGCAACGAGATGGGGCCCACGATGAGTTTCCGCGGCATCGACAACCTCTCCTATTACAGCCTGACCGGGCCCGTGAGCGCGCCTTGCCGCTACTACATGAACTATACAGGCTGCGGCAATAGTCTCAACTTCGACAGCCCCGCGGCGATCCGGTTGGTGATGGATTCACTGCGGTACTGGTTTGAGACGATGCACGTGGACGGGTTTCGCTT
>JBDKSR010000643.1:0-12345 GCA_039680545.1 Bryobacteraceae bacterium
GATAGGAATAGCTTTGGCCGGCCTTCTCCCAACCAGCACGGGCCTGCTGCAGGAGCCACAGCCCCATGATGTTCTTGCACAGGAACGGACCGTCCAGCGTCAGCTCATTGCAAATACCCGATTGGAAGGCGGCATCCGAGGTTATCAGGCTGTCACTCAGCGCGCCCAAGATCGACCACGTTCCGGAACTCAGGAACGCCCAGTCCCTACCGGCCCCGGGCACAGCGGCAACCGCAGAGGCCGTATCGTGTGTACACGGTGCGACCACAGGGCACGGACTCAGTCCGGTATCGTTCGCCACTGAGCTCAGCATCTCACCCAGTGTTGTCCCGGGGTCCACCAGTTCTGGCATAGAGGACAGTGGTGCTTCAACGATCTGGAGAATCGACTCTGCCCAGCGCCGCTCTGCCGGACTATAGATCTGGGTGGTGGCAGCGTTGGTCCGCTCGCACGCTTTCACGCCCGTCAGGAAGTAGCCAAAGAGGTCCGCCATCATCAGGAACGTCGCAGCCTTTTCGAGTGCCGGGCTCCCCGCCCGGCGCATCGCCGCCATTTGGCACAAGGTTTGTATGTGCGACAACGCTATCCCTGTCGTACGGAACAGATCGGGTAGTCTCACTCTCCGCTCCACTTCCGCCAATGTCCCGTCCGTGCGGTGATCGCGATAGCAGACCGGGTTTTGCAGGAGGCTCCCATCACGAGCCAGTAGACCGAAATCCACGCCCCAAGTGTCGATACCGATCGAGGCAACACTAGGCCCGTAGTTGCGACCGTAAATCCGCATTCCCTCGACTATGTTGCCGTACAGCGCTAGCGCATCCCAATACAGCGTTCCGAGAACCCTCACAGGCCGATTTGGGAAGCGGTGGATCTCCTCGGTTGTGAGCACACCGTCGCGCAGCCTCCCCGCCACGACGCGCCCACTCTCAGCGCCGAGATCGAAAGCAAGGAACCGTTCCGGTGTCATGAGTCTATTTTCCAACGTTATGCTGTGGTCTGCCTTGCGAGAAACGTGTCGTGGCTTCCTGCACCAGTCTGACCGCCCTGGCCCTGAGCGTTGGGGCACTCTGGGCCGCGACGAGTTTTAGAGAGAGATCCACCGCCCGAGAGACGATTTGGACATAGCGGGGAGCGTTCACCAACTCGCGCCGCACTTTGTGCTGCTCCACATAGACCATCTGGTCCGCTTCCGCAAGCAAATCGAAGATTTTGCACGCGTCCGCTGAGCCAAAGTAACTCCGGCAGAATTCGTTCATGACTTCGCGCGGTTCCGCTTTGACATTCCACAGCAGTCTTGGATACAGGAAGATCGTCGGAGAAGCATGCGTGGAGAAGTAATCGCTGCCGAGCATCACTCCGAAAGATGTGATGGCCGGAATGCCGAGGCGGTGGTAATAGGCAAGATCGCCCTTCAGAGCCGTGGGGCAGTATGGCAGCCGATTGTAAGCGTAATTCTTCCATAGGAAGAATGTGTCGTCGAGCCAATAGCCAAGCACCTGTGCCTCTTCTGGTTTGAAGATTTCCAGGAAGCGTTCTAGATTCTGGCGGTGCTCACGGTTGGTGGCCGACGACGCATCGTCGATGGCGTGCGCGAACGATTGCCACATGGGCGCCCACTCAAGGAACACGCCGGGAGCGGGTCTCACATGCTTGGGTGGTTGGGTGGTCGACCAATAAGCCAAGAAAGGGAAGCGTCCTTGCAAACGGATCTCGCGCAAGGTGCGGGCAATCTCGTTGGAGAACCAAAGCACGATATCCGAAACCGAGTAGTCCTTGTCCTGGACCGAGCAGCGGGTTTGAAGCGCCGTGTCCGCCGGCCACAGGAAGAACTCATTCATGGACGAGGGCAACGTACTGAGGTACTTCCGAAAGTTCGTCTTCTCCCTTTCGAGCGTCGCCGTGTCGTCTGGACAGAAGCTCTTACTGAAGAAATGACGTTCGATGTCAATCGTGAGCCCCCGAGGTCCAATGGCCTTGACTGCGACATCATAACCGGCATCCGCGAAGGGAGGGGCGGAAGGCTCGGTGTGCAGCGCGATGGTATTCAGCCGATTCTTCGCGGCAAAATCGATCTGTTCCGCAAGACCGGGCGTGGTTGCAAATACACATATACCGCGCTTCCGGAACGACGGGATCTCCGTGACGTCATAGGTCTCCAGTTTCACTGCGGCCTGCGGAACCACCTCGTTCTCCGCTCCAGGAAAGTACCACCGTGCCCCTAGGGATTCAAGGTAGTAGTAGGTCCCAAACAGGTTCGCGCGCGGCGAGTTGCCATAGATGACAAGGCGCTTACCAATGCTGCGAAGAACAAAGCTGTCCGGGTCTTTACCCGTTAGCCGCCCACACATCGTTTGTGCGCGGACGGCGGCGAGAGAACCCGGCAATGTGCCGATATAGATATCCCCCTCTTCGGGCGCTAGCACAACCGACGGCTTGGGGTTGCCCATGGCCACGAGGTACTTGACGAGTTCCTCCGCCGCAAATCGCTCGGGAGCTGCAGGCATAGTGGAGAGCACAATCCGGACGGCCGCCTCTGTATCCCCCGACAACATGAAGAGACTTAGCGCAACCAGGGGAAGTGCCCGCAGCCGGGTACTCAAACCAAACATGTCATTTCCTCTTCGAGAATAGCTGCGAGTTGTTGAAACTACATGAGTACTCTCGAACTATTTTCATCACTCGCTGCAATCGGAACCGTTACGGACGACTGCCTGCTCGACAGCAAGGACAAATGGAATTATAAAGACAGGCAGTCATCGTGTCAAGAAATCTTCTTTCCCACGCGTATTAATAATGGAAACTTCATTACCAATCAAGCATACAGAAGCGAGATCACCACTCTGGCGTCAATCGCGGATACGCCCAGCAAATTCGGTTCCGGCGCTCCCTCGCACGAACTGTCGACCAAGAGGATGACACTCTTCTCGCCGTGGCTGTCAAGCCGCTAGTCGAGTCGGCCCGCCCCGGCTGGATCCCGTAGTGGCCACTGCACAGTTCACTTGGAGTATTCACAGTTTGCTTGATTTAGATCTGGCGGCGCGATGAAGCAGGCGTCGATGGAATCAATCAGGGCGCCGTTTCGGGGCCCGTCGGGTAAGTTCGACAAGCTCCTGATAGGAATAGCATTGGCCGGCCTTCTCCCAACCAGCACGGGCCTGCTGCAGGAGCCACAGCCCCATGATGTTCTTGCACAGGAACGGACCGTCCAGCGTTAGCTCGTTGCAGATACCCAATTGAAAGCGGCATCCGAGGTTATGAGGCTGTCACTCAGCGCGCCCAAAATGGACAACGTTCCGGAACTCAGAAACGCCCAGTCCCTACCGGCCCCGGGTGATGGATTTCCTCCGTTGTGAGCACGTCGTCGTCGAGCATTCCCACGGGGCGCGCACTACCTTCGCGGAGGTCGAAAACGCGGAACCTCTCCGGCGTCACAGGACCATCTTCTTCGGATGGAACTCAGGCGCCATCCGCAGCCACGGCGACTTCGGGCGTTCAATGTAACCCCACTTCTCGATCGCACGCCGCAGTTCCATGTTTTCCGGCCGCCGCGCGTAATCCAGGAAGTTTTCGTCCGACATGGTCCCGGCGATTGCCTGCTGCCAGGCCTTGGCACCGGCTGTGTATCCGTCCGGGTGGCCCAACATCCCACCGCCGGCCGGAATGACGATGTCCGGACCATACTCACCTACAAGGATCGGCGTCAGCCCCGGGTACACGCCAGCGCATGGCATTGGGAACATCGGCTTGATGTGGCCCAGCGGCGCCAATTTTACGTGGGACGTCCGGATGCCTTCCTCCAGACTCACCATCGGGATACTCGACCAGAACGTGGGTGTCAGCATGAGGTCGGCACCACAGATACGGCACAGCTTGGCGAACACCGGCCAAGAGATTCTGGGCTGCGCAGCGATCATGTGCGAGCCATGCAGCATGATGGGCACGTTGATGGCAGGATCCTCAGCCAGTTGTCGCAGCGCACCGAGGCCCGCCGAATAGCACACCAGGAGACCGTTGGCACCTAGTTCCACGGCGCGGGCGGCCTTCTCGAACATACGCTTGGGTTCGTCCGTGATGCTGACGAGATACACCGGCCGTTTGCCGGTCTTGGCCGAAGCTTTGTCGATGGCCTCCATCACCGCTTTCACGCGGTCCTCGTAGCTGCTGTTGTAGACGTCGCTGGTCATCTCATCGTCCTTCATCATGTCGACGCCGCCGAGCGCTGTCTGGTAGCACTGGTGGGCCACCTGTTGCGGCGTCATGCCCATTTTGGGCTTGATGATGTGCAGCGACAGCGGCCGTTCCGGCACGTTCAGCAGTTTGCGAAGGCCGGGCACGCCGAACTTCGGACCTTTGAACCTCGCCAGCATGTTTTCCGGTAAGAACACATCCAGCAGACGCAGTTTGCGGCTGTAAGCGAAGCAGTTACCGGCGATGCTGAGCAGCATCATGGGCACGTTGTCAATCCAAGCGTCGATTGGAAACCCGACTTGAACGACTGCCACACGGCGGGATGGCTCCGAAGTGGGGATCTCATAGTATCCCAGCATCTTGCCGCTCAACTTGACACGCACGTCCGCAGTGTCTTCCTCCACTTTTTCCCAGGTGCCCGTCGACCCTTCGAGCGCCATCGATTGGATCAGCGAGAAATGATCGACGAACGTTTCTCCTGGCAGCACATCGTCCATGAAATAGGTGGCCACGATGTGGTTGGCCCGGTCAACGCCGTCGAAGGTGTTTACGAAGATTTCGGGCTGGTAGTAGCGCATGTACATTCAACTTCTCCTTTTCTCTCTCACTCGCAGCACATTCCTGGTACGCTGCTCGACTTGCTCGGCGATCCTCTTGGTGCGGGCCTCGCTCCAACTTCCGAGGATGAAGTAGAGCGAGTCGATAATGCATATCTGCGCTATCCTCGACGATGAGACCGCTGCGTTTACGCGGTGCTCGCGATAGGCCGTGATCAGCGCGAATTTACTCGCTGCAGCAAGCGAGGATTGAGGATAGTTCGTGAGGGCTACCGTAGTGGCCCCCCGCCTCGCGGCCTGCAGGATCCCCTCGACTACCGAAGCAGTCTGGCCTGTGTGACTGATGCCGATGACGATGTCCTTACGATTTACGTTCGACGTTGCGAAAATTTGGAAATAGGGATCCTCAAGCGCCAGCGCGGTCAAGCCCAGGCTCAGAAGTCTCTGCACCATCTCCCGAGCCGCCAACGCCGAGCCGCCCACCCCCAGCACGAACACCCGGTGCGCGCTGCGGACGGCCTCTGCCACTTTCACCAGCACCTCGTGATCCATTAACCGCCTTGTCTCTTCCAAGCTGCGCATATTGCACTCAAAAACTTGGTGGATGATGGTCCGCGGGCTCACTCGATGCGGAAAATCCTCCAGAGAGAAGGCCTCGTCCTTCGCCACGGCTGTCGCGAGATCTATCTGAAACTGTTTGAAACCGCTGTAGCCCAGGTCTCTAGAGAATCGTGAGATAGTGGCAACGCTGACACTGCAAGTCTGTGCTAGCGCGTTGATCGACAGGTTGCGCGCGACTTCAGGAGATCGCAAGATGAAGTTGGCGATGTTGGTGGTCAATTTCGACCTGCTACTCAAGCTGGCACGGACCTTGGCCAGGCAGGCGCCGTTACTGGTTTCGGTCTTCATCGAACTCTCACACACGCCGTGGCCGCGTCGGCAATGCGGTTGACGCTGGGCCGGTAGAACTCCTCCATCGGTGGCGCGAACGGGTCCGGGATGTCCGGCGACGTAACTCGCACCACCGGCGCGTCCAGGTAATCAATCAGCGTCTCGGCTGCCGTGGCGACGATCTCCGACGCCACACTGCCCGTCTTCGGCCCTTCGGTCACTACCACCAGGCGGCTGGTCTTGCGTACCGACGCACCCACCAGTTCCCAGTCGAACGGCACTAGGCTGCGCGGATCAATCACTTCCGCGCTGATCCCTTTCGCGGCCAGTTGCTCTGCCGCTGCTAGCGCGCGGTGCATCATGAGTAGCGTCGCCACGACGGTGACATCCTTGCCCTCGCGCCGGACGATCCCTTTTCCGATGGGAACCACATAGTCCTCGGCCGGGATCTCGCTCGATGCGTCCACGCTGCCCGATTCCGCCCGCGCGCCCTTGGCCCCGTACAGCAGCTTGTGCTCGAACATCAGCACCGGATTGTCGTCGCGGATGGCGGCTTTTAGCAATCCCTTGGCGTCGTAGGCCGTTGCCGGGCACACAAGCTTGAGACCCGGCACGTTCAGGAACATGGCTTCCAGGTTCGACCCGTGCTGCGCTCCCCGGCCCGTGGCCCCCACCGGCGCGCGCAGCACCAGCGGCACGCACAGATTGCCGCCCGACATGTACCGCATCTTGGCGATCTGGTTCACCACTTGGTCCATGGCGCATAACAGGAAATCACCGTACTGCACGTCGGCCACTGGTCGCAGCCCCATCAGCGCCGCGCCCAGCGCCATACCGATGAAGCCGTTCTCCGAAATCGGCGTGTCGATCATGCGCTCCCGGAAGTCTTTCTCCAGCCCCAGCGTGACGGTGAACGCGCCGCCCCATCCGCCCGGGATGCCGATGTCCTCGCCGATACAGAAGACCCGTTCATCGCGAGCCATTTCTTCGCGCAGCGCGGCGCGTAGTGCTTCGGCGATCGTCAGCTTAGGCATACACGTCCTCCAGGGCGTCCTCGGGTCTTGGATCTGGCGCCGCGATGGCCGATTCGACCGCGCGCTCGATCTCAGCGTCCACCTCCGCGCGGATGCGGTCCAGTTCCGCCTGATCCACGACGCCGTCCGCCATCAGGTGCGCGGCGAAGCGGCCAATCGGTTCCGCTGCGAGTGCCTTCTTGCGCTCCTCCTCCGGTTGGTAGTTACAGGGGTCGCGCCGCGAGTGCCCCGTAATGCGGTAAGTCACCGCCTCGATCAGCGTCGGACCGCCTCCGCAGCGAGCCTGCCCGACCGCCGCGCGGGCTGTTTCGTACACCGCCAGCACATCGTTACCATCCACTGTGACGCCCGGAATTCCATAGCCCGCCGCGCGTTCCGCCAGGTTCTTCAACCGCACCGTCTTCGCGATGGGCGTGGAGGCCGAGTAGCGGTTGTTCTCGATGACGTACACCACCGGCAGCGACCAGATGGCCCCCATGTTGACGCCCTCGTGGAACGCGCCTTCGTTCACCGCACCGTCGCCCATGAAGCAGACCGCCACGCGCGGCTCCTTCTTCATGCGGAAGGCCAGCGCCATGCCTGTGGCCACCGGCACGCCGCCGCCCACGATGGCGATGGCGGGGATCATGCCCTTTGCCGGATCGCCCACGTGCATCGAGCCGCCCTTGCCCCGGCAGCATCCCGTCGGCTTGCCGAACAGCTCATGCATCAGCGACTTCACCGTCAGCCCCTTGGCGATGGCGTGCCCGTGCGGCCGGTGCGTGCTGGTGATGACGTCGGCCGGTCCCAGCGCAGCGCACACTCCCACGGCAATGGCCTCCTGCCCCTGACACTGGTGGATGGTGCCCGGCATGACGCCTTCCAGAAATAGGTATTTCACGCGCTCTTCGAAATGCCGGATCAGCAGCATCCGGCGGTAGAGGTCCAGCAGGAACTCCACGCTGCCGGGTCGCAGACGTGCAGTGGTGGGGGCAACAGCGGGGGCGGCTACGGCGCCGGCGAGTGCTTCCGGCGCGCCGACGTGTGCGATGATCCGGCCTGCCTCCACCATCTCGCCATCCTTGATGCACCGCTCCAGGAGCACGCCATCGGCAATACACTCAAGCTCCATGGTGACCTTGTCGGTCTCGATCTCGGCGAGGATGGTCCCCCGGTGTACGGGAGTGCCCACCTCCACCAGCCACCTGGAAATCTTGAGCTCGGTGACGTTGGTCCCGAAATCCGGCATGCGTATGGGTGTGGGCATGTTCAGTATGTCCCGTACTTGTGAATGACGTTGATCATGGCCAGGAAACTCTCGTGTCGGAATGAAACATGATCGGAAGGCTGGCTTCGCGGACGGACACCAGGATGCGATCGAGGTGCGGCATACGATCGGTCTTCTCACCCCGGAACACGGCGAGAAAGCGCCGCACGTCGGGCTCGCTTGCGTACGACTCGATGCGTGCGGTCATCACCCGCACAGAGCCCTTCGGACCAGGTCAACCGAGTCACAAGCGTCCGCTTTCCGCATTACCTCGGCGCAGGCGTCCACGCCCACCCGATCCAGGCCCTGGAGCAACAACAGTACCTTGGAAGCGTGGCTCACGAAGCAATGGGTGCGCGGCTCCTTGATCTTGTATTCGACCAGTACGCGCACCCTCGGGTTGTGGTCTGCACACACCGCGAGCCCTTCGCGGAGCCACTTCGATGCTTCGAGGTAGTCGGTCTGGAACGAGTAGTCGTAGCCGTCCTGCCCGAGCCAGACATCGACGTAAGGGCACTCAAGTTCCGCCGCCCAGTCCATCACCTTGCGGATCTCATCGGCTGCGGCGGCTCGCGGGGTGGCGTCCGGGCCAGCCAGGCTACCCTTGCCCCACTTGGCCTGCGTCCACAGGTCCGGGACCAACATGGGAATCCTGAGGTTGCGGTCGCGGAACATCTGACCGACCTCCCGGATATTGGCGTCGTTGACGTGCCAGTTGCCGACGAGTTC
Source organism: Bryobacteraceae bacterium (assembly GCA_039680545.1). Classification (GTDB taxonomy): domain Bacteria; phylum Acidobacteriota; class Terriglobia; order Bryobacterales; family Bryobacteraceae; genus JAEHDI01. The sequence goes on from JBDKSR010000643.1 coordinate 8,646, forward strand.
GATGCCGTCGAGTCCTTCGACTCGCAGGGAGAAATCCAGCATCTCCTGCATAGTCTGGCCGCCTCCACCGTAGCCGCTTAGGCAATAACGGTCCGCGCAGTTGCCGAAAGTCGGCAGGCACGCCCCGAACATGTGACCCGCGATCATGGCCGCTCCTCCGGTGAATTAGACGTCCCCCAGATTATATAACGTGAGCCACAAGTAAGTAAATAAATTTTCTATGATTCGTGTTATTGTGTAAACAATTTTTTTGAGAATCTCGATGCAATCCTCTGAGCCGAGGCGCGTACTCCACAAACTCGGCGTGATGCAGCAGCATTTGTGATACTGGTCGGGACACAGGGCACACTGAAGAGCGCTCTGAACATCGCGCCAGAGGTGGATAGGGACCGGAGCTTGATGAGATTCCCGGTTTTCTTTAGCGCTAAGTTAGCTTCACCTCCGCTTGGCAGAAAAGCTCTGACCTCCAAGTGTCATCTCTCGCTGTCGAGAAAACGCTGAGTGAAATTCACGCGGAGGCTGGCCGCTTGATGCACGACAATGCGAGCCTGAGCGAAGCTGAAGCGATTGAAAGAGCGTGCAAGGAACGGCCCAACTTATACCGACTCTATCGTGCGGCACTGGAAAGTCAGCCCGCTGCGGAGTAAGCGAAGATGGCATCGCTTCGCCTGGAAATCATTGGAAACGGCCCGGCAGCGGGCCAAAGTACCTGGAAACAACGACCAAACAGCACGCCCCGGGGATTCCGAAACGAATTGAGGATGCCGTGGGGCGGATTCGCTGATGACTGCCGGGGTGTGCTGTAGATCTTGCGGTTTGGTGGCGCGACGGCAGCGACGGTCTACACTTCTCGCTTCACTTCGCCCTGATTTTCCGCCAATACTCGATCATGGCATCCAGCGCTTCTTCGAATCGCACCGTGCTTCTATCGTCCAGGGTGACGCAGAGATAGGGCATGACGTGAGCCCCGAGATAGAACGCGCTGGCATAGGCCGCGCCCACTGTACTGATACCTCCTTGGCGTTTTGTGTCGGCCATCTTCGGTGCTTTGCTCTTGTTTCGTGGCTTGGAGCCGAAATGTTTTGAGCCATTGCAGATGTCGCCGAGGATTCGCAGGTGTGGACATTCGTTTCCCACATGCTCAATGAACTCGCGCTGCCCCTTGAAACTACTGTTGAACACTTCACGTTGCTCACCCGCATTGTCTTGGAACCTTTGCTTCCAGAGCCACTCGCGGAAATGATACACGGTCATCGCCGAGAGAATCGCGTGCCGGGACGATGCTGGGTCTTTCTTGTAGTCTTCGTAAACCGGCAGCACAAGCTCATCGAAATACTGCCGCCAAGTCCTGATCGCAAAACTGTGATGCCCGCCTTCAACTGTTGGATTCTCTGGCATTGATATTCACGACTCTCTTTGCACTTCCACGCTTTTGGGTCTAGCCTCGTGTTCTTGCCCTCCGGCCCAAACGCTGAACAGTGCTCGGGATGATGCCGCCGTACCTTGTGTGGCAAAAGGTCTTGCTTCTGGAAGGTCCAATTGCACACGACGCGCAACGGCACGTGATGCGACTGGAATCCCAAGGCGCGCAATTGTCGATCTGTTCGCCAAAACCGCACGTACTGCAGCCGGCTGCGGCTGCCGATGCCGACAAGGCGGTTTTTCGGGAGTGATGAAAAGGGGAATTTCATGGAACTGGCAAACGTACCGGGCCTGGATCAGTGGGCGGGGCTGAAAGCCTTGGCCCTCAATTCGGTGACTTCGCCGCACAGCCGCCGCGCCTACAGCACGGCGCTAGACGGCTTCCTGGGGTGGTACATGGGGCGGGAACAATACGGCTTGACGACGGCCAGCGTGAACGCCTTCCGGGCGAATCTGGAGAGTTCGGGCCTGGCGCGCGCGACAGTGAATCTCCGGCTGTCGGCCGTGCGCAAGCTGGCGACTGAAGCAGCGGACAACGGTGTGTTGCCGGCGGAGATTGCAGCGGGCGTGGCCCATGTGAAAGGTCTGCCGGCGCGGGGAGATTCTCTCGCTTCGCTGGGAGCAAACCGACTTGATTGAGCGTATCGTCCGGCTGAAACCGGGCACGGCCAAGACGAAGAAGCGCGTATCATTCCGCTGGCGCAAGGCTTGTACAACACGTTGGCAATGCAGCGGGCCATCCGGGACGAGAAATTTTCCGGCACGCCCTGGGTGTTCTTTCGATACGCAACCGGGGAACGCCTTCAGAACCTCCGGGAAGCCTGGGAAGCCGCTTGCTACCGGGCCGGTCTGTGGAACGGCGACGAGAAGACGGGCAGACCGGCAAAACTGTTCCACGATCTGTGCAGGACGGGGCTACGGAACCTGGTCCGGACGGGAGCACCGGAAACGGTCGCTATGAAGATCAGCGGGCACAAAACCCGAAGCGTCTTCGGCCGGTACAACATTGTGAGCGAATCGGACCTCAAGGAAGCAGCGAAGCGCTTGGGCGAATACATGGCCAAGAAAAGTGAAGCCGAACGCAACCGGCACACTATAGGCACACATGCCAAAAAACAGGCATCGGGCCGGAATGCCTCAAGGGACGCTAAGTTGTTGAATTGATTGGTGCGGTCGAGAGGACTTGAACCTCCACGAGATTTCTCCCACTAGCACCTCAAGCTAGCGCGTCTGCCAATTCCGCCACGACCGCATTCGAGAACTACTGAGGTCTTCGCTTCTACGTTACTACTTCTTCGGGACCGGCGCACTCTGACTGGTGGGCGAGTGCTGCTCAAGTACCGAGGTTCCAACTCCGCTGGTCCGAGTCGCCATGATCGCAAGCGCCATGGATGTGAGCATGAAGAGCACCGCTGCCGTGGTCGTCGCCTTGGACAACACCGTGGCAGACCCTCTCGGGCCGAAGGCAGTCTGGGAGCCCATGCCGCCAAACGCGCCTGCAAGATCCGCGGCTTTGCCGCTTTGCAGCAACACCACGATGATCAGAAACAGACTGACAATGACATGAATGATTGTGAGCAGTACTACCATGTGCTTTGCTTTCCGCGAGCGGAGATAGAGTATTGTCGCCGGAACGACCTGTACTCTCTTTACAGTATAGGCATTGAACGAACCGGAAGCAACGCCGCCCCGCACTTCTAACATCTTGCCTGCGAATCTTTCTTGCCATCCCCCACTACACTTCTAGCCCCTGAGGGAATACGGTGATAAGAATCGGTTTGTTACTGATTGTGGCCGCTCTCGTACTGCCGGGCCAGGACCAGGATCCGGCGGCCAGTCTGCTTCGCAGAGCCTACGAATCCCTCCGCGCCCGCCACTATGACGCCGCCATACAGTCCTTCAGAGAGGCGCTCGAACTGGTCCCCACACGCGCCGCCGTCCGGAAGGACCTGGCGTATACGTACCTCAAGACCGGAGAAACCGACTCCGCGCGCGGTCAGTTCGCCGAAGCCATGCGTCTCGACCCGAACGACTATCATGCGGCGCTCGAGTACGCGTTCCTCTGTTACGAGACGCGAAAGACGGCCGAGGCTCATCGCGTTTTCGACCGCGTCAGAAAGACCGGCGATGCAGCCTCACGCCAGACCGCCGAGCAAGCCTTTGCGAACATTGACCGCCTTCTCGCCGAGGGGATAGAGCGCTGGACGGCAGCACTCAAACTTCAACCGAACGACTTCAGCGCGCATCACGAACTCGCAAGGTCGGCCCTTGATCGTGG